>NZ_PGTB01000435.1 GCF_002786325.1 Pseudooceanicola lipolyticus
GCTCAGGCCATATCCGCCGGCAGCAGCGCGTCGGGCAGGTTCTGGTAGCAGACCGGGCGCAGGAAGCGGCGGATCGACAGGGTGCCGACCGAGGTGGCGCCGAAATTGGTGCTGGCCGGGTAGGGCCCGCCATGCACCATCGCCTCGGCCACCTCGACCCCGGTCGGGAAGCCGTTGACCAGCACCCGCCCCGCCTTGCGCTCGAGGATCGGCAGCAGCGCCCGCGCCGCCGCGGTATCCTCCGCATCCATATGCAGCGTCGCGGTCAGCTGGCCCTCGAAACCCTTGGCGAGGGTGGCCATCTCGTCCGGCCCCGACACCCGCACCACCAGCCCCAGCGGGCCGAACACCTCTTCCCCCAGCGCGTGGTCCTGCAGATAGGCCGCCGCGTCGGTCTCGTAGAGGTTCGGCGCGGCCTGGCGGCCCTGCTGGTCACTGGTCAGCACCGGGCGCACCGCGTTGCGGCCGTCGAACCGGGCCTTGCCGGCGCGATAGGCGGCGGCGATGCCCTCGGTCAGCATCACCTGCGG
>NZ_PGTB01000067.1 GCF_002786325.1 Pseudooceanicola lipolyticus
CGACGCGCGGGTCAGCGGCGGCTCGGGGCGCAGCTCGGTGGTGACGCGGCGTTTGGCCACCGGCGGCTCGACGCACTCCTCGGTGGGCAGGTGGTCCGGCTCGGGCGCGGTCACCCGTCCGCTTTCGCGGCGGGTCTTGACGATATCGGCAATCTTGGCGCGGATCCGGTCGCCGCCGGGCATCACCTCTTCGGCGTATTCGTCGCCGTCCTCGTCTTCGATCACCGGCTCGGGGCGGCGGATCAGCGACGGCATGCGCGACAGGAAGCCGCCACGATCGGCCTGCGCCTCGCGCGGGACAATGGCGATCGGCTCGAACTGGTCCTCGTCTTCGGCCTCGGCGCGGGCATCGCGCCGCGCGACATAACGTTCCTGCATCACCCGCAGGCCCGACACGCCACCGCGCGCGGCCAGCCCGGTCAGCTTGAGGATGGATTCGTAGATCAGGATCATGCCGTAGATCACGAATTGCAGGCCGCGCCGCATCTCCGGCGCGGTAAAGCCCAGCGCATAGCCGCCCAGCCCCAGCATCGCCAGGGCCATCACCAGCGACACCAGCTTGACCATCAGATGCGATCCAACCGGCAGCAGCGTCAGCAACGCGCCCATCACCGTATCGCCAAACAGCCCGCCCAGGCCAAAGCTGTGCACCGCGCGCCATTCCGCGCCCGGCACCAGCGTGGCGGCGTAGATCGAGGCGACGGCAACCGCGATCGGGGCGAAGATCACCCGCGCCATCGCCCGTTCTTCGCCGGAATGAAAGGCAAAGCGCGCACCCCACACGATCAGCACCAGCGCGATCGCCCAGCTGCCCCAGCCCACGATCATGAACAGCGGCGCCGCCATCGAGGCGCCGAACCGGCCCATCCAGTTCTGCACCGGCGCGTCGGTCGACACCATCCAGTTCGGATCTTCGGGCGAGTAGGAGCCGATCATCGCCGCAACCGCCAGGCCAAGGCAGATCAGCAGAATGCCAAGCAGTTCCTTGCCCCGTTTTTCGATCGCCGCCTGCATATTGCTGTCCAGAAGCGGATCGCGGCTGCGTGTGTGAAATGCCATGCCTACCCTCGGTCTAACTTATCCGTACAAACAATCGCGCAGAATGATCAGTGCGCGTTCCATGTCCTGTTTCGGGGCCACCATCGCGACCCTGATGAATCCTTCGCCCGGATTGTCTCCGGGCTTGCCCTGCGCGAGATAGGCACCGGGCAGCACCCGTATACCGGTTTCCGTCCACAATTTCATCGCCGCCGCCTCGCCATCCTCGACCGGCAGCCACAGGAAAAACCCCGCCTCCGGCGGCATATAGCCCTGCACGCCGCCCATCACCCGGTCGGCAATGGCGTATTTCTCCTGATACAGCGCCCGGTTCTCGACCACATGCGCCTCGTCGGCCCAAACCGCCGCCGCCGCCGCCTGCAACGGCCCCGGCAACGGCGCACCGGCATAGGCGCGCAGCTGTTTCATCGCGGCAATGGTTTTTGGACCGCCGGCAACAAAACCCGCGCGCAGCCCCGGCAGGTTCGACCGTTTCGACAGCGAATGGAACACCGCCACCCGCTCCGGATCCGCGCCCAGCTCGCGCGCCACCTGCAGTGCGCCCACCGGCGGTGCATTGCGATAGATCTCGCAGTAACATTCATCGGCGAAGATGCGGAAATCATACTGCTCGGCCAGCACGATCAGTTCGGCCCAATAGTCGCGCGAAGCCACCGCCCCCTGCGGGTTGGCCGGCGAACAGATATAGGCGGCCGAAACCTGGTTCAGCACATCGGCGTCCAGCCCGGCAAAATCCGGTAGATGCCCGGTGGCGGCGGTGGCGGGCACGAAAACCGGCCGCGCGGCGACCGAGATCGCCGCTATCATATAGACCTGGTAGAACGGGTTCGGCGCCAGCACCACCGGCTGCTTGCCGTTCTTGCGCTCCGGGATCAGCGCCATGGCGGCATTATACAGCCCCTCGCGGGTGCCGTTCAGCGCCAGAACATGCTGCGCCGGGTCCAGCTCGACGCCATAGCGCCCTGCGATCCAGCCGGTGATCGCCGCACGCAGCGCCTCGGTCCCCTCATTCGCCGGATAGGAATTAAAGCCCGCCGCGTTTTCCACGACGATATCGGTAACCCATTGGGGAAACTGGTGTTTCGGCTCCCCAATCGTCATATGCACAACGTCACCGCCGGGCGCATGCGCGTCCAGCAGCGCCCGCAATCGCGGAAAAGCATAAGCCGGTAGGTTCGAAAACCGCTCGGGAAAGTCCATCAATCTGCCTCAGCCGGGATCGTTATGCCCCGTTTGACGGTCAAGTTACCGCCCCCCCGCCGCCCCGTCCAGACAAAGACGCCCCCGGAAGGCAATTTGTGGTTTTTAGGCCAATGCCTTCTCGGCCGCCGCCCCCAGCCGCAACAGCGCCGCGTCCTGCCCCGGCGACGCCATCAGCGAGATACCACAGCTGGGCGTGCCCGCCGGCAGCGTCAGGGCGCAGAGGCCCAGCAGGTTGCCGATCCGGGTGTTGCGCAGCGCCAGTAGGTTGACCGCGACGTAATAGTCGTGATCCTGGCTCAGCCGCTCCAGGTTCGCCGGCAGGATCGGCGAGGTCGGCAGCAGCACCGCGTCATACCCCGCCACCGCCTGTTCATAGCTTTTGCGGATCTGGGTCAGCCGCAGCCAGCCGGCGGCAAAATCGGGGGCCGAAAACAGCCGCCCGGCGCGGAACCGTTCCAGGATTTCGGCAAACATCAGGTCGGGATTGGCCTCGATCACCTCGCGCCAGATGCCATAGGCCTCGCCGCAATACAGCACCGCGGTCAAGTCCAGCGCCTCGCGGATCTCGGGAAATTCCAGCGGCACCACCGTGGCGCCGGCCGCCTCCAGCCGCCGCACCGCGTGGTCGAAGGCCGCCGCCGGTTCCGCGGCCAGGTCGTCCAGCGCGACACTCTGCAGCACCGCAAAACGGCGGCCGCGCAGCGACGCGCCGCGCAGATCCGCCGCCTCGCCGTTCTCCAGTGCCGCCAGCATCAGCGCCGCATCCGCAACATCGCGGCACAGCGGCCCCACCGTGTCGAAACTGTGGATCAGCGGCACCACCCCCTCCAGGCTCAGTCGGCCGGGGGTGGTTTTCAGCCCCACAAGGTCGTTCCACACCGCCGGCGCCCGCACCGATCCGCCGGTATCCGACCCGATGCCCGCCGCCGCCAGCCCGAAGGCCACCGAGGTGGCCGCCCCCGAGGACGAACCGCCCGCCACCGCGTCGTGATCGTTGACGCAGGGCGGCGTCTGGGTCACCGGGTTATAGCCGAGACCGGAAAAGGCCAGCTCGCTCATATGGGTCTTGCCCAGACAGACCAGCCCCGCCGCCGTCGCGTTCCGCAACACCTTCGCATCGGCCGCGGGCACCCGGTCTTTCAACAGGGCCGAACCCGCCTCGGTCGCGACACCGGCAGTGTCGAACAGGTCTTTCCACGAGATCGGCACCCCATCCAGCGGCGACAGGCGCCGTCCCGCCGCCGCCCGCGCCTGTGCCGCCCGCGCTTCGGCCAGGGCGCGGTCCGCGGTCAGGCGGGCATAGATCCGGTCGCGGAACGGATGCGCCGCGATGGCGTCCAGGAAGGTCTGCGTCAGTGCCACCGCGTCGATCTCGCCCGCGCCGATGCCGCGGCCCAGGTCCGCCGCCGTCATGTTCAACCAGTCCTGCATTCCGTTCGCCCCGATTTATTGGTCCGCGCGGACGGTAGCGACAGCGCGCACCATGGACAATCCCGAACGCCGCCCCATAGTGCAGCACATGACCGATACCGATGTGATCATCGTCGGCGGCGGGCTGAACGGCCCGGTGCTGGCCCTTGCCCTGGCCCAGGCCGGCCAGCGCGTCACCGTGATCGACGCGCTGGCCGAACCGCTGCGCGCCGATCCGGAATTTGATGGCCGCGCCTATGCGCTGGCGCTCACCTCGCAGCGGCTGCTGGACGCGCTGGGCCTGTGGGAACACCTGCAAGACCAAGCGCAGCCGATGCTGGAAATCAAGGTGACCGACGGCCATGCCGGCCAGGGCCCGTCACCGTTTTTCCTGCATTTCGACCATGCCGAGATCGAGGAAGGCCCGATGGGCTTCATGGTCGAAGACCGCTACCTGCGCCGCGCCCTGCTGCGCGCGCTGGCGGCCGAGGACAGGATCACCGCGCATGGCGGCCAGCCGGTCACCGCCCAGCAGGCCGATCCGGGCCGCGTCCGCGTGACCCTGGCCGATGGTGCGCAGATCACCGGACGCCTGCTGGTCGGCTGCGACGGGCGCAGCAGCGGCACCGCCGCGCGCGCCGGGATCAGGCGCAGCGGCTGGGACTATGGCCAGACCGCGCTGGTCTGCGCCATCTCCCACGAGCGGCCGCATGACGGCACCGCGCATCAGTTCTTCATGCCGCCCGGCCCGCTGGCGATCCTGCCGCTGACTGGCAATCGCAGCTCGATTGTCTGGAGCGAGACCCACGCCGCCGCCGAGGCCATCAACGCGCTGGCCGAGTCCGACTATCTCGACGTGCTGCGCCCCCGCTTCGGCGACTTCCTGGGCGAAATCGCGCTGGCCGGGACGCGCTTTACCTATCCGCTGGGTCTCAGCCTGGCGCAAAGCTTTGTTGCCGAGCGGCTGGCCCTGGTCGGCGACGCCGCCCATGGCATCCACCCGCTTGCCGGGCAGGGGTTGAATGCCGGTCTGCGCGACGTCGCGGCGCTGGCCGAAACCCTGGCCGACGCGGCCCGGCGCGGCGAGGATATCGGCGCCGGCCCGGTGCTGGCCCGCTACCAGCAATGGCGCCGCTTCGACACCGCAACGCTGGCCCTGGCCACCGACGCGTTCAATCGGCTGTTTTCCAATGACAACCCGCTGCTGCGCCTGGGCCGCGACATCGGCATGGGCCTGGTCAACGCCGCCCCTGCCCTGCGCCGCGGCTTTATCCGCGAGGCCGCCGGCCTGACCGGCGACCTGCCCCGGCTGATGCAGGGCAAACCGCTGTAACGCGGGTCGCGCGCAAACGCGTGTCGGGATGATACCCCGCTGTCCCGGCCGCCACGCCGGGACCGCTTGGCCCGCTAGTCCAGCGCCCGCGCTTCGTCGATCAGCATGATCGGGATGCCGTTGCGGATCGGAAAGGCCAGCCCGGCGGGTTTCGAGATCAGTTCCTGCGCCGCGGCGTCATATTCCAGCGTCGCATGCGACTGCGGGCAGATCAGCGCCTCCAGCATGCGCCGGTCGAAGCCGGCCGGGGTCTTCTCACTCATTGCCAGGTCTCCTCGCCCGTGCCGCCCCGCAGGGCGAATTCGATCAGCGTCACCAGGGTTTCCCGCCGCGTCGACAGCGACGGCGCCTCCAACAGTGCCTGCTTGTCCTCGGGCGAAAAGTCCAGAAGCATCGACAGCGAGTTGATCAGCAATTCGTCTGTCGCATCGCGCAACGTGTCCCAATCGGTCGACATGCCCCGCCGCTCGAACAGCCGCTGGAGCAGCTGCAGAAACGCGGTGCGGTCGAAATCCGGATCGGTCTCGCACCTGCCCAGGTCGCGGTCGAACCCCGTCCAAGACACCTCGCAGCGCCGATAGGGCGAAAAACACTCGATCTCCTTGCTGATCCGGAACCGCGAGGCCCCGGCCAGGGTGATCATGTACCGCCCGTCCTCGGTTTCGGAAAACTGCGTCACCCGCCCGGCACAGCCGATGGTCTGCAACCCGGTGGCGCAATTCGGGCGCGGGTTGGGCTGGATCATCCCGATCAGGCGCTGCGGCGTCTTCAGCGTGTCTTCCAGCATCTGCAGATAGCGCGGCTCGAAGATATGCAGCGGCAGCCGCGACCTCGGCAACAGTAGGGCCCCCGCCAGGGGGAACACCGCAATCGTCTCGGGCAGATCGGCAGCGTGGATCATGCCAGTGTAATTAGTTCTGCAACCGCGTCAGGCAAATATCATCGAACTCAGCTTGCGCCGGCCGTGCAGAACGATGGGATCATTGGGCTTCAGCGCGTCGAAAATGGTGAACAGCTGCGCCTTGGCGGCACCGTCATTCCATTCCCGGTCGCGCCGGAACAGCTCCAGCAATTCCTTCACCGCCTCTTCCACCTGGCCGGCCGCGTGCAGCGCCTGCGCCAGGTCGAACCGCGCCTGCAGGTTGCCGGGATCGGCCTCCACCGCCGCCTTCAGCTCGCCCACCGGGCCCGCGCCGGCGGCCTGCCGCGCCAGTTCGATCTGGGCATGGGCGGCTTCCAGCTCGGGCGCTTTCGAGATCTCGACCGGCGCGCCGTTCAGGATCGCCTCGGCCTTGTCCAGGTCGTCCATCGCGATATGCGCGCGCACCAGCCCGCCATAAGCGCCGGCATGGTTGGGGTCTTCGCCCAGGATCGCCGCAAAGGTCTGCGCCGCATCCACCGCCGCGCCCTCGGCCAGCATCGCCTCGGCCGCCTCGACCGCCTCGGCCAGCTGGTCGCCCGGCGCCTCGCCGCCGCCGCTTTTCACCACGCGGTCGACAAAGGCCTTGATCTCCGACGCCGGCAGCGCGCCCTGGAACCCGTCGACCGGCTGGCCCTTGAAAAAGGCATAGACGGTCGGGATCGACTGGATGCGCAGCTGACCGGCGATCATCTGCGCCTCGTCCACGTTCAGCTTGACCATCTTCACCGCACCCTTGGCGGCGCGCACCGCGTCTTCCAGCATCGGGCCCAGCGTCTTGCACGGCCCGCACCACGGCGCCCAGAAATCGACGATGATCGGCACCGTCTGGCTGGCCTCGATCACATCGGCCATAAAGGCCTGCTCTGTCGTGTCCTTGATCAGATCCGCGTCCGGCGCGGTCCCCAGGTTCAGTTCCATTCCGACTACCTATCGCTGCAAGCTGTGTTGTCCCTCATATGTGAGGCCGGGAAACAGATGTCAAAGGGTCCCGCACCCCTCCCCTGCCGGCGCTAGAGGTCGAAGGTGGCAAAAACCGGTGCGTGATCCGAGGGTTTTTCCCAGCCGCGCACGTCGCGCAGGATGCGGCTGGAATGGCCGGCATTGGCGATATCGGGCGTCGCCCAGACATGGTCCAGCCGCCGCCCCTTGTCGGCCGCCGACCAGTCCTTGGCCCGGTAGGACCACCAGGAATACAGCAGCCCCTCGGGAATGTCCTTGCGGGTGATGTCGACCCAGCCGCCGGCATCCTGCGCCGCGCCCAGATGCTCCACCTCGACCGGCGTGTGGCTGACGATCTTCAACAGCTGCTTGTGGTTCCAGACATCATCCTCGCGCGGGGCGATGTTCAGATCGCCCACCAGGATCGACCTCTCCGGGCGGTCGGCATGGAAGGCGTCGCGCATCTCGGTCAGGTAATCCAGCTTCTGGCCGAATTTCTCGTTCTGTTCGCGGTCGGGGATATCACCGCCCGCCGGGACATAGAAATTGTGGATCACCACGCCGTTTTCCAGCCGCCCGGCTATGTGGCGGGCATGGTTCAGCCCGGCATAATCGACCGAGCCGACCTCCTCGATCGGCAGCCGCGACAGGATCGCCACGCCGTTATAGCCCTTTTGCCCGCGACCGATGATGTGCTGGTAGCCCAGCGCCCGGAACCCCTCCAGCGGGATCTTCTCCATCGGCGACTTGCATTCCTGCAGGCACAACACATCCGGCAACTCCTGTTCCAGCAGCTTCAGCACAAGCGGCTCGCGCAGGCGGACCGAGTTGATGTTCCAGGTGGCCAGGGTGAAGGGCATGGGGCAGCTCCGAACCGGATGTCGCAGGGGTGATGCCAAAGCAGCGCCCCGGTTGCAACCCAAAGCCGCGTCAGCCCGTGCGGCCAGACGGGCCGTTCAGCGTTCGGAAATTGATGCTCGCGCTGACACCCGTTTCGCTGGTCTTCATGTCGAGGTTGCAGTCCAGCTGCATACAGGCGGTCTCGGCAATTTTCATGCCCAGCCCCTTGCTGGACTTGATCTCATCCCCGAACCCGACGCCGTTATCGGCGATCCCCAGCGCGACCCGACCGTCATCCATCAGCTTGCCGCAGATCGAAATCAGCCCCTCGCGACCGTCGGGAAATGCGTATTTGTAAGAGTTTGAGATAAACTCGTTGATCAGCAATCCGATCGATCCGGCCTCCGAGGACCCGATCTCGACATCTTCGATATCGGTCTCGATGACAACTCCCTCTGGCGCCAGCGTCTGCAGGTCGGCGGCAAGGTTCTCGATATAGGCGCGCAGCGCGATCCCGACGCCTTTTCCCGATTGATAAAACTGCTCGTGCACCCGGGCGATGGTCGATATACGGCGCTCCATGTCTTCAATCGAAGCGCGGGAATTTTCGTCATCGGTTGCACGGGCCGAAATGCGCGCCAGCGCGGCCACCAGTTGCAGCGAATTCTTCACGCGGTGATCGACTTCCTGCCGCATCACCTCGGCAGATCGCAGCGCCGCGCGCAGGTTGAACCGTGCCATCACCTGGCCGGCCAGAACCTTCAGCGACTTGCGCTGAAGGTCGTTCAGCTTGCGGGGTTCATAGTCCAGCACGCAAAGGGTGCCGAGCGGCAGCCCGTTTTCCGATCGCAGCAACGCCCCGGCATAGAACCTTAACCCCGGTTCCGCGCAACACAGCGGATTGTCCACCATGCGCGGGTCCAACAGGGTGTCCTCGATCTCGACGAAATCCTCTTCCAGGATCACATGCGAACACAGCGACGTGGCCAGCGGGGTTTCGCGTACACCCAACCCCACTTCGGCCTTAAACCACTGGCGTTCGGAATCGATCAGGTTGACGACGGAAATCGCGGTGCCGCAGATCTCGGCGGCCAGCTCGACCACCTCGTCGAATTCGGCTTCCCGTTCGGTGTCGAGAATGTCGAGCGCATACAGATCCTTCAGGCGCTCGGATTGCCGCGGGTGCTTTGCTGCTTCCAACTCTAATTCCCAACCAAGACGCGCCTTTGGTCGATTTTGACGCAACACACGGAACTATCTTTGATTGACCCTGCCATAGCAATAGCCGGGGGCGGGAACGTCCAGGCCCCGGCCGCAGGTTGACGCGGCGTTCCACGCCCCTTGAGACCTGGCGCATTGAAAAAAGGCCCGGGGCAAAGCCCGGGCCAGTCCAACAGGGAGGTGCATATCGTAACCCGGATATGCGCGGGTCTTCGTAACTCTAGCAGATCAGGGCCGATTCGGTCTTTAATCCCGATCACATTTCTCAACCTATGCGTGTCTCATGCAACAAGCCGGTAACCACCTGACTCGGTTACCAGTAAACGCGCACTGGAGGGATCCGGTTCAATTTTTTGTCGCAGCCGGTAGATATGGGTTTCCAGCGTGTGGGTCGTCACCCCGGCATTGTACCCCCAGACCTCGTGGAGCAGCACGTCGCGCGGCACCACGCCTTCGGTCGAACGGTACAGGAATTTCAGGATATTGGTCTCTTTCTCGGTCAGCCGGATCTTGCGGTCATCGCTGGTGATCAGCATCTTCATCGCCGGCTTGAAGGTATAGGGGCCCAGCTGGAACACCGCGTCTTCCGATTGCTCGTGCTGGCGCAGCTGGGCGCGGATGCGCGCCAGAAGCACTGGAAATTTGAACGGCTTGGTCACGTAATCATTGGCGCCGGCATCCAGGCCCAGGATGGTGTCGGCGTCGCTGTCATGCCCGGTCAGCATGACGATGGGCGATTTCACCCCCTGTTTGCGCATCAATTTGCACAATTCGCGCCCATCGGTATCGGGCAGACCCACGTCCAAAATGACCAGGTCGAACAGGCCTTCCTTGACCCGTTCCATCGCGCTGTGACCGTCGGCGCCTTCGAAGACATCGAAATCCTCGGTCATCACCAATTGCTCGCTCAACGCCTCGCGCAGATCGTCATCATCGTCGACCAGCAGGATTTTTTTGAGTTGCGTCATTCTGCACCCTCCGTTCTCCTCATCGAGATGTGATCATCCTTAACCCGGACAAGACTTGCTGCAAGCCGCTCACGCGCACGTGTCCGGAACCGGGGTAAATGTTTCACATTTGCAGGAAGACACCCTAAATAAGACCGGAATTGCTTCAGGATGCGCCGATGAGCCTGTTACCCGACATTTCCGAGCTGCTGTCCCGGGCCCGGGCCGATATGCGGATGGGTCTGCCGGTTGTGCTGGTCGGGGCAAGCGGCGCGGTGCTGGCCGCGGCGGCCGAAACGCTGGGCGCCGAGCGGCTGGCCGACTTGCGCGCGCTTGGCGCCGCGCCGGTGATCGCCATCACCGCCCGCCGCGCCGAAACCCTCAAGGCCCGCGCCTATGACGGCGACCTGGCGCGCGTGCGGCTACCGGCCGAGGCCGATCTCGCCTGGGTTACAGCGCTGGCCGATCCCGAAGACGACCTGAGATCGCCGATGAAAGGCCCGCTGCAAACCGATCGCGGCGGCGCGGCCGATCTGCACAGACTGGCGATCCTGCTGGCCAAATCGGCGCGTCTGCTGCCCGCTGCGGTGATCGTGCCGCTGGAGGACGGCCGCAAAACCGCCGCCGATACCGGGCTGACCCTGATCGACCACGCCGACGCCGCGCCGCACCTGCTGGAACGCAGCCTGCTGCGGCCGGTGGTCCACGCCCGTCTGCCACTGGAGGTCTCCGAGGCCGGACGGCTGCACATCTACCGCCCCGACGACGGCAGCGAAGAACATTACGCCATCGAGATCGGCCGCCCCGACCGCGCGCAGCCGGTGCTGGCGCGGCTGCATTCGGCCTGTTTCACCGGCGACCTGCTGGGCAGCCTGAAATGCGACTGCGGCCCGCAGCTGCGCGCCGCTTTGGGCCAGATGGGCGAGGAAGGCGCCGGCATCCTGCTCTATCTCAACCAGGAGGGGCGCGGGATTGGCCTCGCCAACAAGATGCGCGCCTATTCGCTGCAGGACCAGGGATTTGACACTGTCGAGGCCAATCACCGGCTGGGCTTCGAGGATGACGAGCGCGACTTCCGCCTCGGTGCCGACCTGCTGCAATCGCTGGGCTTTGCCTCGGTGCGGTTGCTCACCAACAACCCGGCCAAGATCGCGATGATGGAGAAAAACGGCATCGCCGTGGCCGAACGGGTGCCGCTCAAGGTTGGCGAGACCGCGCATAACCGGGCTTACCTGGCCACCAAGGCGGCGAAGTCCGGGCATATGCTGTGAGCCCTGCCGATCTGGTGCTGACCCCGACGGGGCTGCGCTTTGCCGGCCGGCGCTTTCCCTGCGTGATCGGCCGCGGCGGCCGCCGCGCCGACAAGCGCGAGGGCGACGGCGCCACGCCGCACGGGCTGCACCGCATCACCGGGATGCTCTACCGCCCCGACCGCATGGCGCGCCCGGCGGATTGGGCAGTGCCGATCCGCCCCGGCGACCTGTGGTCGGATGACCCCGCCGACCCGGCCTATAACCTCAAGACCCGCGCTCCGCATCCGTTCGGCCACGAACGCCTGCGCCGCGCCGACCCGCTATATGACCTGGTGCTGCTGACCGACTGGAACTGGCCCGACGCGCGGCCCGGCCACGGCTCGGCCATCTTCCTGCACCAGTGGCGCCGCCCCGGCTATCCCACCGAGGGCTGCATCGCCTTCCGCCGCGACCATCTGCGCTGGATCGCCGGGCGGATCGCGCCAGGCACACGGCTGCTGGTGCGCTAGGGCCTCGGCGCGCCCCCGGCCCGCTCAGCCATCCAGCGCCCGCATCAGCTCAAAGACCTGGCCGCGCATCCAGGCCGCCAGCGGCGCCCGGTCGGACCGGCGATGCCAGATGCCGATGATCAGCGGCGGGTCTATCTGCATCGGCGGCCGGAACACCTGCAAGCCGAAGGAGCCGGCCACCTTCGCCGCCAGCTGTGCCGGCACCAGGGCGATCAGGTCGCTTTCGCTGACCGCGCGGCAGACCCCGGAAAACACCGGCACCGTCATCGCCACCTGGCGCCGCCGGCCGACCCGCGTCAGCGCCGCGTCGCCCATCGCCGTCAGGTTGCCCTCGGGCGAGAACAGCACGTGATGCAGCCGGCAAAACGTATCGATCGGCATCGGACCGCCGAACGCCAGCCCGGCAATGCCCGGATTGTCCCGGCGCGCGATCACGTGGAAGGGCGATCGGAACAGCGGCGCACGGCTCACCCAGTCGGGCACCGCGGTATCTGGGATCAGCGCCAGGTCGGCATTGCGTCGCTCCAAGCTCTGAACATAGTCATGCGGCACCAGGTCGACCAGCTGCGCGCGGATGCCCGGCGCCGTGCGGTACAGCAGGTCGGCCAGCGGCGGCATCAGCATCTCGGCAAAGAAATCGCTGGCGGAAATCCGGAACACGCCGCTGGCGGTGGCCGGGTCGAACGGGTCGGGTTGCGACAGCATCGCCTCGATCCGCTCCAGCTCTTGGCGCAGCGGCTCTTGCAGTCCGACAGCAAAATCCGTCGCCACCAGCCGGTTGCCCTGGCGCAGGAATAACGGGTCGTCCAGCGCATGGCGCAGGCGCGACAGGGCGCCCGACACCGCCGATTGCGACAACGCCAACCGCCGGGCGGCCTTCACCGTCGACCCCTCGCGGAACAGCGCGTCCAGCACCCGCAGCAGGTTCAGATCGAAGGTCGCGAAATTCATTTCGTCGATACCCTGTATCACCGAATGCGGTTTGGTCGATACCGTGGCGGCGCGATATCCTGCTGTCAATCAACGAGATCCGTATTCATAACCAGTGGAGGAGCGAGGCCATGAAGGATCTGACCCAAGACAGCGACGCCATCGAATGGCTGGGCGTGAAATACAAGACCATCCTGACCACCGAACAAAGCGGCGGCGCCATGTCGATCGTCGACAGTTGGTCGCCGGCCGGCAGCGGCCCGCCGCGGCACATCCATGCCGGCGAAGACGAAACCTTTGTCGTCATCACCGGCACCTGCAAGGTCTGGATCGCGGGCGAGGAACGTTTGGCCGGCCCGGGCGAAAGCGTCTTCATCCCGCGCGGCATCGAACACACCTTCAAGGTGGTCGGCGACGAACCCTCGCGCCACCTGGTGATCCTGACGCCTGGCGGATTCGAAGGCTTCTTTGCCGACATGGCGGCAGGCCAATGCCGTATCCCCGAGGATATGCCCGCGATCGAAGAATCGGCCCGGCGCCACAACCTCACCTTCACCGGTCCGCCGCTGGACTGAGCGGCGCGCGCCGAAGGCTTAAGTTAGCGGCGCGACCGCAACCCTATTCCGGATATTTCCGCCGCGCCTTGGCGGTGGCCAGCACCTTGCCCCCGGCCCGCGCCTTGGCGGTCCATTCATAGGTATGGCTGCCATTCGGCGGGCAGGGGCTCTTGTATTTGAACACCCCCATCGGCACCGTGCCGCTGGTTGTCAGCCGCACCTTGCCGCCGCCGTGATTATAGCCCGGCACATCCAGATCCTTCAGCCGAAACTCCACCACGGTGGTCCCCTCCGGCACATCGCTGAGGACGAATTGCGGGTTGCCCACACGGTTCGGATCGCCCGAGGTGCACAGCGGGATCGCCCCCCACTGGAAGGTAAAGGAAAACTCGGCAAGCGCCGGGGCCGGCAGCATCAGGCACAGACAGGCGGCAAGAACAGATCGCATCGGGCTCCTCCGGACAGCGGATTTCAGTCCAGTCTATCGCAAGGCGGTCTCCGCGCCCAACATGTTAGCGATATCATGTAACTTTACAGATACTTAACCGGATGTCTTCGTTGGGACATCAGCCCGTGTCGCGGGCGCCGAAAATCGCCGATCCCACCCGCACATGGGTCGCCCCCTGGGCAATCGCGGTCTCGAAATCGCCGCTCATCCCCATCGACAGCCCCTCCAGCCCGTTGCGCGCGGCGATCTTGGCCAGCAGCGCGAAATGCAGGCTCGGCTCCTCCTCGACCGGCGGGATACACATCAACCCCCGCAGCGGCAGCCCCAGGTCGCGGACCTGCTTGACGAAGGCATCGGCCTCATCCGGCAGCACCCCGGCCTTCTGCGCCTCTTCCCCGGTATTGACCTGGATGAACAGGTCCGGGCAGGCCCCGGTTTCATCCGCCAGCCGCGCCAGCGTGGTGGCCAGCTTGGGCCGGTCGACCGAATGAATCGCCTGCGCCAGCTCCATCGCGGCGCGCGCCTTGTTGGTCTGCAGCGGCCCGATCAGGTGCAGCTCGACCCCGTCGAAGCGCTCGCGCAGCTCGGGCCATTTTCCCGCCGCCTCCTGCACCCGGTTCTCGCCAAAGACCCGGTGCCCCTGTTCCAGCACCGCGGTCACCCGCTCCAGCGGTTGCAGCTTGGACACCGCGATCACCCGCACCGAGCCCGGCGCCCGCCCCGCCCGCGCCTCGGCCGCGGCGATCCGAGTGTGGATTTCATTCAGCGACATGGCCCGCCTCCTTGCGTCGTTTCCCGCAGACAAACACCAAGGCGCCGCAAAAGAAAAGGGCGGGTCCGAAGACCCGCCCCGATCACGCAGTCTGCGTGTGGATCAGCTTAGAAGCTGAAGTACACACCAGCCTGAACTTGGGTCTGGTCGTTCGACGAGCGGACAGCGCCGGCTTCGAACGATGCACCACCACCCAGGTCGTAGGAGTAGTGGATACCGTAGGATTCGCCTTCGCCACCGGTGTCGTTACCAGCGGTCACGTCACGGTTGTCACGGCCCTGGGCGATCGCGCCAGCGTCAGCAGCGTCTTCCGAGGTCACGAACAGCACGATGTTCGACGCGGCGCCGATATCCATGTTGCCGTACAGGCCGAACTTGTCGATGCCGTCGTTGTCGGCATAGGCAACGCGAACGCCGAAGGCGCCGAGGTCACCGAAGACTGCGATTGCGGTCTTGTCTTCGCCAACGATGTCCGAGCTCTGGTGACCCAGCGATGCGGTCCAGTCGCCGAAGGTGTAGGCCAGGTTGACAGCGGTCCGGGCCGGAGCGCCGGCTGCGCCGTTGCCGACACCCGGGTTCACGGTCGAGTCGTTACGCTTGCTGTACGAGATGTGACCCGAGAAGGGGCCCGACGAGTACAGAACTTCGACGCCGTTCACACCTGCGCCACCCGACGAGTACGCATCCCAGTCGAAGAACGTGTTGTTCACGTTGGTCACGACGCTGTGGAAGCCTGCGCCGTCGATGCCGATGCCAGCGGTGCGGGTTTCAAGGTACAGACCGGACATGCCTTCCAGGGCGCCGATGATGTTGCCCACACCCAGGGTGAAGCCACCAACAGTCGCGTAGAAACGCGCGCCGTTGAAGCCGTTGCCGCCGGTGGGAACGTTGTCACGGCTGTCGTAGTTAACGCGAGCACGGGCGCCCAGCGTCACACCGCCGTCGGTTTCGGTCGACATGTCGAACTGCAGACGCAGACGGCTGGTCAGCGTGGTTTCGCTGATGCCGTTTGCCGGAGCGCCGATGCCGTTGGTGCCGGACGAAGCGTTACGGTCGTTATAGTCCAGACCAAAACGGCCGTAGCCGCTGATCCGCACGTCGGCGGCCGCCATGCTCGCCGTGGCGATCAGCGCGGTCGTCGCGAAGAGAACCTTTTTCATAGTTTTTCCCTCGGTTACAAATCATACGCCCAAACCAGAGAATCTGGCGTGAGTATGGGAAGGGGTTTCGCTCTTTTGCCCTGTTCTTTGCAAGGCTTGGCCGATCCATTGTGGCAAAGTCGTGGCCAATGGTGCAGCTATGCCACAGTTCGGCCAAGGTAGCGGGGACAAAGGGAGTTTTCAGCGCCTTTCCGCAACGGGCCGGGCCGCCCTCGCGCCCCCGCAGGCAGCGGCACCGGCATATTGACCTTGCCCCTTAAGGCCGGCTTGGATAGGACATTCCGCAACGCCATTGTCTGGACCCGACCATGAATATTCTGCGCCCGTTCCGGGTGATGCTTATCCTCCTTCTCTGCGTCGGCCTTGCCGCCTGCGGAGCGCGAAGAGACCGCAGCAGCAGCGAGCTTCTGGGCCCGGTCAGCGCCGGGACCGCCTCGGCCGATCAAGGCGCCACCCTGGGCCGGGAAGGGGCCGCGACCAATTACAGCCGGTCGTCGCTCTGGGATGCCCTCGGCCCCAACCGCAGTGGGCAGACCGTCAATGTGAACCGCTATATCTGGGCGGCGACACTGGATGTGCTGAATTTCCTGCCGGTGCAATCGGTGGATCCCTTCACCGGGGTCATCGTCACCGGCTATGGCACGCCGCCGGGCGGCGGCCGCGCCTATCGCGCCACGGTGCATGTGCGCGACCCGTCGCTGGACGCGCGGTCGCTGAACCTGTCGCTGCAGGGCCGGAACGGCCCGGTCAGCGCCGCAACCACCCGCGCGGTCGAAGACGCGATCCTGGCGCGCGCCCGGCAGATGCGCATCCGCGACCGCAAACTCTGATCCAACCCGTCCTTACGGGGCTGGCAACCGGCCCCGATACGCTCTATCAGGGCGCCGGGCCACGGCCCGGCGTTTGCAGTTAGGGAACCTTCAGGCATGTCCAGATACTCCGCCGCGGAAATCGAATCCAAGTGGCAGGAAGCCTGGGAGAAATCGGGCATTTTCAAGGCAATGCGCGACAGCTCCCGGCCGAAATACTATGTGCTGGAGATGTTTCCCTACCCGTCGGGGCGCATCCATATGGGGCATGTGCGCAATTATACGATGGGCGACGTGATTGCCCGGTTCAAGATCGCGACCGGCCATAACGTGCTGCATCCGATGGGCTGGGACGCCTTCGGGATGCCCGCCGAAAACGCCGCCATGGCGATTGGCGGCCACCCCAAGGACTGGACCTATCAGAATATCGCCGACATGCGCGGGCAGATGAAACCGCTGGGCCTGTCGATCGACTGGAGCCGCGAATTCGCCACCTGCGATCCCGAATATTACGGCCAGCAGCAGGCGCTGTTCCTCGACATGCTGGAGGCCGGGCTGGTGGCGCGCAAGAACGCCGTGGTCAACTGGGACCCGGTCGACATGACGGTGTTGGCCAATGAACAGGTGATCGACGGCAAGGGCTGGCGCTCGGGCGCCGAAGTGGAGCGGCGCGAACTGACGCAATGGTTCTTCCGCATCTCGTCGATGGCCGAGGAATTGCTGGACGCCCTGGACGGGCTGGAGGACTGGCCGGCCAAGGTGCGGCTGATGCAGGAGAACTGGATCGGCAAAAGCCGCGGCTTGCAGATGACCTTCGCGCTGACCGGCGACAGCGCCGCGCCCGCCGGATTCGACGGGATCGAGGTTTATACCACCCGGCCCGACACGATCATGGGCGCCAGCTTTGTCGCGGTGTCGCCCGACCACCCGCTGGCCCGCGCGCTCGAGTCGCAGGACCCGCGCGTTGCCGCCTTCAACGCCGAGGCCCGGCGCGGCGGCACCACCGAAGAGGCGCTGGAAACCGGCGAGAAGCTGGGATTCGACACCGGGCTGACGGTGGCGCATCCGCTGGATCCGAACTGGCACCTGCCGGTCTGGATCGCCAATTTCATCCTGATGGATTACGGCACCGGCGCGATTTTCGGCGTCCCCGCCCATGACCAGCGCGACCTCGATTTCGCCCGCAAATACGACCTGCCGGTGATCGAGACCTTCGAGGCGGTCCAGGATCCAACCCCGGTCGCGGCCGAGGCCTTTACCCCTGGCAAGGATGAAAAGGTGAAGTGGACCAACCATTTCGCCGATCTGGGCATCGCCACCGGGCAAGAGGCGATTGACGCCACCATCGACGCCGCCGAAGCGGCGGGCTGGGGCAGCGGCGTGACCAAGTTCCGGCTGCGCGACTGGGGGCTGTCGCGGCAGCGCTATTGGGGCTGCCCGATTCCGGTGGTGCATTGTGCCGATTGCGGCGTGGTGCCGGAGAAAAAGGAAAACCTGCCGGTCCGCCTGCCCGACGATGTCAGCTTTGACCAGCCGGGCAACCCGCTGGACCGGCACCCGACCTGGCGCGACGTGCCCTGCCCCAATTGCGGCAAGCCGGCCCGGCGCGAAACCGACACGATGGACACCTTTGTCGATTCGTCGTGGTATTTCGCCCGCTTCACCTCGCCCCGCGCCGACGTGCCGGTGACGCAAGAAGATGCCGCATACTGGATGAATGTCGATCAGTATATCGGCGGCATCGAACACGCGATTCTGCACCTGCTCTATTCGCGCTTCTTTGCCCGCGCGATGCAGATCACCGGCCACCTGCCCGAGAAATGCCGCGAGCCGTTCAACGCGCTGTTCACCCAGGGCATGGTGACGCATGAGATCTACCAGACCCGCGACGACAAGGGCCGCCCGGTCTATCACCTGCCCGAAGAGGTCACCGACGGGCGGCTGGCCGATGGCACCGAGGTCGAGATCATCCCCTCGGCCAAGATGTCGAAATCGAAGAAAAACGTCGTCGACCCGGTGAACATAATCCACGCTTTCGGCGCCGATACCGCGCGCTGGTTCGTGCTGTCGGACAGCCCGCCGGAACGCGACGTGGAATGGACCGCGGCCGGCGCCGAGGCGGCCAACCGCTTCCTCGGCCGGGTCTGGCGCATGGCCCGCGACCTGGCCGATCAGCACGAGGCTGGCGGCGACAAGATCGACCTGACGCTGCAAGAGATGATGGACAGCCTGCAGCCGGGCCAGAACCCGCTGGATGACGAGCTGATGCGCGCCACGCACAAGGCGATCGACGATGTCACCAAGGGCATCGAAAGCTTTGGCTTCAACGCCGCCATCGCCCGCATCTACGCCTTCTTCAACGCCCTGTCGAAATCGCAGGCCTCGGCACGGATGAAATGGGCGGCAATGCGGGTGCTGGCACAGCTGATGTCGCCGATGACCCCGCACCTGTCCGAAGAGCTCTGGACCATGCTGGGTGGTGAAGGGCTGGTGGTGTCGACCCCCTGGCCGCAGGCTGATCCCGACATGCTGCGCGAGAACACCGTCACCCTGCCGGTGCAGATCAACGGCAAGCGCCGCGCGGAAATCAGCGTGCCGCCCGACATGGCCAAGGACGAGGTTGAAAAATGCGCGCTGGCGGTGGACGCTGTGCAAAAGGCGCTGGACGGGGCAGCGCCGCGCAAGGTGATCGTTGTCCCCGGCCGGATCGTGAATGTCGTCATTTGACCGCCGCAGCCTGATCCTGATGCCGCTGGCGCTGGCCGGTTGCGGATTCGCGCCGGTCTACGGGCCGGGCGGCGCCGGGAAACGGCTTTACGGTGCAGTGACCATCGTCACCCCGGCAACCGAGGAAAGCTATCTGCTTTACCGCGAGCTGGAAGAGCGGCTGGGCCATGCCACCGCGCCGGATTACCGGCTGGCGCTGACCCCGTCGATCACCGCGCAGGGCCAGGCGGTGACCGCCGCCGGCGAAACCACCCGGTTCAGCCTGGTGGGCCGGGTGTTGTATTCGCTGCACCGCCTTTCGGATGATCAGGTGGTCGCCTCGGGCGATGTGGAGAATTTTGTTGGCTATTCCGCCACCGGCTCGACCGTCGAGGCGCTGGCGGCGGAAAACGACGCCAAGGAGCGGCTGATGTCGATCCTCGCCGATCAGATCAGCAGCCGGATCCTGGCCACGGCCGAGCTGTCGCAATGAAGCTGTCGGCCCGAGCCGCCCCCGGCTATTTCGCCAAGCCCGACCCGGCCAGCGCCGGCTTGCTGCTCTACGGCTCGGATGCGATGCGCATCGCACTGAAGCGCCAGCAGATGCTGGCGGCGCTGCTGGGCCCCGAGGCCGAGGCCGAGATGCGCCTGACCCGGATGCAGGCGGCCGAGCTGCGCCGCGATCCCGCCCAGCTGCTGGATGCGGTGAAGGCCACCGGGTTCTTCCCCGGCCCGCGCGCGGTTCTGGTCGAAGAGGCCAACGACAACGCCACCGCCGCCGTGGCCGCGGCGCTGGAAGACTGGAAGCCGGGCGATGCCCAGATCGTGGTGGCGGCAGGGGCGCTGAAGGCGGCGTCGAAACTGCGCAAGCTGTTCGAAGGTCATCCCAGCGCCTATGCCGCCGGTATCTATGACGACCCGCCCGACCGGGCCGAGATCGAGCGGCTGCTGGCCGCCGCCGGGCTGCGCGACATCCCCTCCGACGCGATGTCGGCGCTGACCGCGCTGGCCGCCACGCTCAGCCCCGGTGATTTTGCCCAGACGCTGGAGAAGATCGCGCTGTACAAACACGGCGACGCCACGCCGCTGAGCCCGGCCGAGATCGAGACCTGCGCGCCGCTGTCGCACGAGGCGGCGCTGGACGATGTGCTGAACGTGGTGGCCGAGGCGAAGGCGGCCGAAATCGGCCCGCTGCTGCGCCGGCTGCAAGCGCAGGGCACCAATGCCACCGGGCTGTGTATCGGCGCCACCCGGCATTTCCGCACGCTTTATACCATCGCTGCCGACAGCGGCGGTCCGGCTTCGGGGATTGGCAAGCTGCGTCCGCCGGTCTTCGGCCCGCGCCGCGATCGGCTGCTGCGGCAGGCGCAGGGCTGGCGCCCCGACCGGCTGGAACGGGCGCTGTCGCTGCTGACCGAAACCGACCTGCAACTGCGCGCGGCAGGGCGTACCGCGCCCGCGATGGCGCTGATGGAACGCACGCTGATCCGGCTGGCGATGATGGGCGCGCCGCGTTAGCGGGCGGCGAGCAACCCTGTCATCCCCGCGCAAGGACTGGCCTTTTAACTCCAGCCCGGCGGCGAGGCTCAGGTCGGGAGGGGGTGAAACCCCATCCTACGCGCCTTGTTCCGGGCCTGGGGAAGGAACGCAAATCGGCAGGCCTGGCGCCCTCACCCGTTTTCGCGCAGCACCGCCCCGGCGAGGTAGAGCGAGCCGCAGATCAGCACCCGCGCGGTGGGATCGGCGGCGGCAATGGCGCCCACGGCCTGCCTCCGGACCCCCTTCTTACCCGCCCGTGCCCGATCCACCAACGCCACCCCATTCTCGCCACACCGCCGCTTTTCTCTCAAATGCAGCGCATCCAACGGTGACAG
>NZ_PGTB01000436.1 GCF_002786325.1 Pseudooceanicola lipolyticus
GCTGCCGCTCAGCCCCGGATCGGCGCCGGGCAGCGCCTGCGCCTCGCGCAGCAGCGCGTAATCGGCAACATAGGCCTCCAGGCAGCCGCGCTGGCCGCAGCGGCACAGGGCGCCGTCCAGATGCACCTTGGTATGGCCCAGCTCGGCGCCGCAGCCACGGGTGCCGCGGTACAGCTCACCGCCCAGCACCAGCCCCATGCCGACCCCGGCCTCGATGGTGACGACGATAAAGTCGGAATGCGCCTGGCCCAGGCCGAAATTCTTCTCGGCCACCGCCACCAGGTTGGCGTCATTGTCGACAAAGGCGGGCCGCTCCAGCCGGTCATTCAGTAGGCGCGCTAGGTCGACATTGCGCCGGGTCAGCGACGGCGACCAGTAGACCAGCCCCTGATCCGCATCCACCACCCCGGCAATGCCCAGCCCGATACCGGCAATCTCGCCCGGCGCGACGCCGCCGGCCCGCGCCAGGCGCGCCACCGCCTCGGCCAGTTCATCGGCCAGCGCCTCGGGGCGCAGCAGCGG
>NZ_PGTB01000437.1 GCF_002786325.1 Pseudooceanicola lipolyticus
CTGGGTAGTACGCACACACAACACAACCGGTCCATTATTAAACCAACACTGACACGACTCATGACACGAACAGCAGATACTTTGACAACCTCCATATGGAGAGAGGGCACCAGACGACGCAGGCACATCGGCAGCTTAAACGACCCATGGCTTACTGACCACCGCGGAGGCGGAGCACCAGGTGGAGAGTGCTCTCCTTCTGGATGTTGTAGTCTGCTAGGGTGCGGCCATCCTCCAGCTGCTTGCCGGCGAAGATCAGACGCTGCTGGTCCGGGGGGATGCCCTCCTTGTCCTGGATCTTCGCCTTCACATTGTCGATGGTGTCCGAGCTCTCAACCTCCAGGGTTATGGTTTTTCCAGTCAGGGTCTTTACAAAGATCTGCATACCACCTCTGAGGCGGAGAACAAGGTGAAGGGTGCTCTCCTTCTGGATGTTGTAGTCCGCGAGAGTGCGGCCATCCTCCAGCTGCTTGCCCGCAAAGATCAGACGCTGCTGGTCTGGGGCGCTGCCCTCTTTGTCCT
>NZ_PGTB01000438.1 GCF_002786325.1 Pseudooceanicola lipolyticus
CGCGTCGTGGAATTCCGGGCGCAGATTGCCCTCGATCCAGGCGCAGAGCCCGAGGGCAAAGCGGTAGAAGGGCAGCGCGAAGGGGCTGTCGCCCGCCTGCGCGATCTCCGCTGCGAGGCGGGCCAGCGGGGCGAACACCTCCAGCCGCGCGGGCCCGGTATGGTTGGTCAGCCGGCCGCCGCCGGGGGCGACGAAATGCACCGCGCAGACCCGGTCGCTGGCCAGGATGTTGCGCGCCCGCAGGAAGCTGCGCCAGTGCAGCTCGACATCCTCGTGCTGGGCGATCTCGGAACAGCCGATGCCGTGGTCGCGCAGGAAGCCGGTGCGGTAGATCTTGTTCCAGGGGTAATTGGCGGTCTGCACCAGCTGCGTGGCGGCCGGGGTCGACACCGGCGACAGCGCCCCGGTCTCGACCCCGGCGGCGCGCCACAGCGCCTGGTCCCAGGGCATCTGGCCCCAGCGCCGCTCGGTCGCGGCGCGGCTGTCGTGATGCTGGAACAGGCAGAAATCGAAGGCCT
>NZ_PGTB01000068.1 GCF_002786325.1 Pseudooceanicola lipolyticus
TGCGCGCCGCCGGGGCCGAGATTTCCGCTGATGGGCCGGATCGGGGCGCGGTGATCCACGCCACCGGCATGTCCGGGCTGGACGAGTTGAACCGCGCCTTCGGGCGCGTCGTCGGCAGCGCGGTCAAGGGCCAGGCGGCGCTGCTGCACCATGCTGCCGGCCCCGCGCCGCAGTTGTTTGTCGACGGGCTGCACATCATCCCGCATGACGACGGCACCGTCGCCATCGGCTCGACCAGCGAACGCGCCTTCGACGATCCCACCGGTACCGACGCGGCGCTGGACGCGCTGATCGAACGGGCCACCTCGGCGATGCCGGTGTTGCACGGCGCCGAGGTGATCGAACGCTGGGCCGGGCTGCGCCCGCGCAGCAAAAGCCGCGCGCCCATGCTGGGCGCGCACCCGCTGCATGACGGGCAGTTCATCGCCAATGGCGGCTTCAAGATCGGCTTCGGCATGGCCCCGAAAATTGCCGAGGTCATGGCCGATCTGGTGCTCGAGGGCCGCGACGCGATCCCCGAAGGGTTCCGCCCCGCGGCCTCGCTGTAGGGCCTAGGCCGTCGGCAGGATGACGATCTCCACCCGCCGGTTCAGCGCCCGCCCCTCGGGGCTGAGATTCGAGGCCACCGGGGTCGATTCGCCGCGGCCCACGGTTTCCACCCGCGCCGAGGAGGTGCCCGAGGCAATCAGCACATTGGCCACCGCGCCGGCGCGCCGCTGCGACAGGTCGAGGTTATAGCCGGCATCGCCGGTATTGTCGGTATGGCCGATCACCTGCACCACCGAGTTGGGATAGGATTGCAGGTTGCGCGACACCGCGCGCAGATCGCCCTGCAGATCCGGGCGCACCGCGAAACTGTCGGTCGCGAACAGGATGTCCTGCGGCAGCGTCACGATCAGCCGGTCGCCGGTATTGGTGATCTTGACCCGGTCGTCGCCCAGGCTGGCGCGCAATTCACGCTCCTGCTTGTCCAGCTCGTTGCC
Source organism: Pseudooceanicola lipolyticus (assembly GCF_002786325.1). GTDB lineage: Bacteria > Pseudomonadota > Alphaproteobacteria > Rhodobacterales > Rhodobacteraceae > Pseudooceanicola_C > Pseudooceanicola_C lipolyticus. Next base: position 984 of record NZ_PGTB01000068.1, read on the forward strand.
GACCAGGCCGCCAGCCAGCCCGCCAACCACCGCCCCGGCCATCGTCGCCTCGGTATCGCCGCCGGCCAGGTTGCCCACCAGCGCGCCCAGCCCGGCGCCCAGCAGCACCCCCTGGTCGCGGTTGCGGTTGGGATTGTTGGGATCGTTCAGACCGCCGGGATCGGTGCAGGCGCCCAGCGCCAGAAGCCCACCCAGGGCGGCGATTGCGGGAAATCTGAATGTCATATCGTTACCTGTCTGATGCTCGCATCCGGTTTCAGCCGGACTGGGGTTTAACGCATCAAACCATGTAATCCGTCGGCGCGCAGCCGCAATCGCTGCAAGCTCGGCGGAACTTCGCGCAATCGTGACCCCGCCTCAGGCCTCGGCCCGCGCCGATTCCCAGGCCAGCATCGCCCGCTTGACCGGCAGCCCCCAGTGATAGCCGCCCAGACCGCCGGATTTGCGCAGCGCCCGGTGGCAGGGGATCAGCCAGCTGACCGGGTTGCGCCCCACCGCCGTGCCCACCGCGCGCACCGCCTTGGGATGGCCGATCGCCTCGGCGATCTCGGAATAGCTGGTGACATGGCCGCTGGGGATATGCAGCAGCGCCTCCCAGACCTTGATCTGGAACGGCGCGCCGATCAGGTAAAGCGGCGTGTCGGTCAGCCGTCCGTCACTGGCGCCAAAGGCGCTCAGCACCCAGGGGCGCAGCATCCTCGGGTCCTCGACATACCGGGCCTTGGGCCAGCGCCCCCGCAGATCGGCCATCGCCGCCTCGGCCCCGGTCTCGGCGGCAAAGCCGATGCCGCAGATGCCCTTTTCCGTGCCCATCACCAGCGCCGGGCCGAACGGGCTGTCGAACCAGCCCCAGAAAATCTCCAGCCCGGCGCCGCCGCGGGCGTAATCGCCCGGGCTCATCGCCTCCCAGCGCAGGAACAGGTCGTGCAGCCGGCCGCTGCCCGACAGGCCGGTGGCCAGCGCGGTTTCCAGCGTGGTGAACCGCCCGGCCAGCAGCGCCTTGGCATGGCCCAGCTTGAGATATTGCTGGTACCGCTTGGGCGACACCCCGACCCAGGCCGAAAACAGCCGCTGGAAATGCGCCGGGCTCATGTCCATCTGCCGCGCCAGCGCGTCCAGCGACAGCCCGTCGCCGCCCTGGTCGATCAGGTCGATGGCGCGGCGCATGACGCCATAGTGATAGCCGTTTTCAGGGACCGCGATGTTCATGGGGCCTCTCCTTGCCGATGGGGATAATCTACGTCACCCCGCCCCGGGGCGCGACCCGGAACCTGCGCATTGCCGCCCGCCCCCAATCCCTTCGCGGGCAAAACTTTCGCGGAAAGTTTTGCCAAGAGTTTCCCGGAAACTCTTGGCCCGGCCGCAAACCGGCGTTTTCCGTTGAAGCCCCGCGCGGGGCACGGCATTAAGACGCGCAATGGCCCGGCAACTCGATTACCATACCATCCGCGAGATCTTCACGCGCTTCCAGGCGGCCGAACCCGAGCCGAAGGGCGAGTTGGAGCATGTCAACGCCTTTACGCTGGTGGTCGCCGTGGCGCTGTCGGCGCAGGCCACCGATGCCGGCGTCAACAAGGCCACCCGCGCCCTGTTCCAGATCGCCGACACGCCGCAGAAGATGCTCGACCTCGGCGAGGACGGCCTGATCGAGCATATCAAGACCATCGGCCTGTTCCGGCAGAAGGCGAAAAACGTCATCAAGCTGTCGCGCATCCTGGTCGACCAGCATGGCGGCGAGGTGCCCAATTCCCGCGCCGCGCTGCAAGCGCTGCCGGGGGTGGGCCGCAAAACCGCCAACGTGGTGCTGAACATGTGGTGGCGCTATCCGGCACAGGCGGTCGACACCCATATCTTCCGGCTTGGCAACCGGTCGGGGCTGGCGCCGGGCAAGACGGTCGAGGCGGTGGAACGCGCCATCGAAGACCATATCCCGGTCGATTTCCAGCTGCACGCGCATCACTGGATGATCCTGCACGGCCGCTATGTCTGCGTCGCGCGCAAACCGAAATGCGCCGCCTGCCTGATCCGCGATCTCTGCGAATACGAGGAAAAGACTCTATGAAAACTTACGATCTTGTCGGCATCGGAAACGCCGTTGTCGACGTCATCAGCCAGGCCGATGACAGCTTTCTCGACCATATGGGCATCGAGAAGGGCATCATGCAGCTGATCGAACGCGACCGCGCCGAGGTACTTTACGATGCCATGAACGGCCGGGTGCAGACGCCGGGCGGATCGGTTGCCAACACCATCGCCGGCGCCGGCGCGCTGGGCCTGGCCACCGCCTTTATCGGGCGGGTGCATGACGACGCGCTGGGCCGCTTCTATGCCAGCGCGATGACCGATAACGGCATCGATTTCACCAATCCGCCGATTGCCGATGGTGAATTGCCGACTTCGCGCTCGATGATCTTTGTCTCGCCCGATGGCGAACGGTCGATGAACACCTATCTGGGCATCTCCTCCGAGCTCAGCTCGGATGACGTGTCCTCGGACGTGGCCGGGAATGCAAAAATCATGTTTCTCGAAGGCTACCTGTTCGACAAGGACAAGGGCAAAACCGCCTTTCTCGAGGCCGCGCGCGACTGCCGCAAGGGGGGCGGCAAGACCGGCATCGCGATCTCCGATCCCTTCTGCGTCGAGCGCCACCGCGCCGATTTTCTCAAGCTGATCGAGCACGACCTCGACTATGTGATCGGCAACGAGGCCGAGATCTGCTCGCTGTTCGAAACCGATGATGTCGAAGCGGCGATCGCCAAGACCGCCGCGATCTGCCCGCTGGTGATCTGCACCCGCTCGGGGGACGGCGTCTCGGTGATCTCGGGCGACACCCGCATCGACGTGCCGGTGGAAAAGATCGTGCCGGTCGATGCCACTGGCGCCGGCGACCAGTTCGCCGCCGGCTTCCTGTTCGGCCTGGCCTCCGGGCGCGACCTGGAGACCTGCGCCAAGATCGGCAATATCTGCGCCCGCGAAGTGATCAGCCATATCGGCCCCCGTCCCGAGGCCGACATGCCGGCGCTTCTGCGCGGTGCCGGCCTGCTGTGACCGGGCTGGCCGACGGGCTCTACACGGTGCCACCCGGACGGGTGGCCGCCGTGGTGACCCACCTGGAAATGCGCGCGCCCGCGCCGCTGCGCCCGGCGCCGCTGCCCGAGGGCGCGGCGATCCGGCGGGTCGAACAGCCCGACACCGTCTGGTATCGCGACCTGTTCACCCGCGTCGGCGGGCAGGACTGGCTGTGGTTCTCGCGGCTGGTGATGTCCCATGCCGAACTGGCGGTGATCATCCAGGATCCCCAGGTCCATCTCTACGTGCTCGACATCGCGGGCACCTCCGAGGGCATGCTGGAGCTGGACTTCCGCCAGCCGGGCGCCTGCGAATTGGCGTTTTTCGGCGTCAGCGCCGCGATGACCGGCACCACCGCCGGGCGCTGCCTGATGAACCACGCGATCCCGGCCGCCTTTGCCCCTGGCATCGGCCGCTTTCACGTCCATACCTGCACGCTGGATCATCCCCGCGCGCTGGAGTTCTACCGCCGCAGCGGCTTTGCCCCGACGCGGCGCGAGGTCGAAATCGTGCCGGATCCGCGCCTGGCCGGCCAGCTGCCGCGAGATGCCGCCCCGCATGTGCCGCTGCTGGACTGACCTCACAGAAGCTCGGCAAATTCCTCCAGCACCCGGGCATAGACCGCGCGCTTGAACGGCACGATCTTGTCGACCAGCTGGTCCGGCGCCTGCCAACGCCACTGCGAGAATTCGGGATGGCCGGTTTCGATATTCACCTGATCATCCGCCCCGAGAAAGCGCATCAGGAACCATTTCTGCTCCTGCCCGCGGAACCGCCCCTTCCAGATGTTCGGCACCAGGTCATGCGGCAGGTCATAGGGCAGCCAGCCCGCGCTTTCGGCAAGGATCTCGACCAGATCCGCCGTCACCCCGGTTTCTTCCCACAGCTCGCGCAGCGCCGCGGCGCGCGGGTCTTCACCCTTGTCCACCCCGCCCTGCGGCATCTGCCAGGCTTCGGTGTCGCGGTCCCTGCGCTGGCCGACAAACACCTGGCCGTCCTGGTTGATCAGCATCACCCCCACGCAGGGGCGATAGGGCAATTTGGCAATCTCGTCCGGGGTCATCTGCTCAGCCTTTGCGTCTGTGCCTGCGGGGTGCCGGAAACGGCGCCCTATTGCAAGCCCGCGCGCGCCCCTAGCCCCAGGGGCCCTGGCCGCCGCGCGACGGCTGCCGTGCCGGCGCCGCGGCGCCCGGCATCATCGCGTTCAGCGCCGCGATCCGGTTCTCGGTCGATGGGTGGGTGGCAAACAGATTGTCCATCCGCCGCCCGTGCAGCGGGTTGATGATGAACATATGCGCGGTGGCCGGGTTCCGCTCGGCCGCCTCGTTATCGACCCGCGCGGCGCCGTTGTGGATCCGGCGCAGGGCCGAGGCCAGCCATTGCGGGTTGCCGCAGATCTCGGCCCCCGCCCGGTCGGCGGCATATTCGCGGGTACGGCTGATCGCCATCTGCACCAGCGCCGCCGCCAGCGGCGCCAGCAGCATCAGCGCCAGCGTGCCCACCAGGCCCATCCGCTCGCGCGAGCCGCCGAAAAACAGCGCGAAATTCGCCAGCATCGAAATCGCGCCGGCAAAGGTGGCCGTCACCGTCATGATCGCGGTGTCATGGTTGCGGATATGGGCCAGCTCATGCGCGATCACCGCCGCCAGCTCTTCGCGCGAGAGGCTGTTCAACAGCCCCTGCGTCACCGCCACCGCCGCGTTCTGCGGGTTGCGCCCGGTGGCAAAGGCGTTGGGCTGCGCCTCGTCGATCACGTAGACCGCCGGCACCGGCATCCCGGCATTGCGCGCCAGCGACGCCACCATGTCGTTCAGGCCGAGCTGGTCTCGCGGCGCGACAAGCCGCGCATTGTGCATGCGCAGCACCATCTTGTCGGAATTCCACCAGGTATAGGCGTTCATCCCGCCCGCAACGATCAGCGCGATCACCATGCCGCCGCCGCCGCCCAGCAGATACCCGATGCCCATGAACAGCGCCGTCATCGCCGCCATCAACAGGGCCGTCTTGAAATAACCCATGGTCAGTACCCCGGATCACCAAATAGGATTTCTGCAGATATAGGCACGCGCCACGCCGCCGCAACGCCGATCCGCACCGTGACCGCAAGCTGGCTTTGACGTGGCGTTCCGGGTGACAAGCCGCCCCGGTGCGGCAATCCTCGCCCCGGACTTGCAGAGAGGGGAGCACGCATGGCCACCTATCCACATCTTCTGGAACCGCTCGACCTGGGGTTCACCACGTTGAAGAACCGGGTGCTGATGGGATCGATGCATACCGGGCTGGAGGAAACCGGCGATTGGAACCGGGTGGCCGAATTCTATGCCGAACGCGCGCGCGGCGGCGTGGCGCTGATGGTGACCGGCGGCATCGGCCCCAACCTCGAAGGTTCGGTTCTGCCCGGCGCCGCGATGATGACCACCGATCAGGATGTCGCCAATCACGCCATCGTCACCGACCGGGTGCACCAGGCCGGCGGCAAGATCGCCATGCAGATCCTGCATGCCGGGCGCTATGCCTACGGGCCGAAATGCGTCGCGCCCAGCCCGGTGAAATCGCCGATCTCGCCCTTCCCCCCGCACGAGCTGGACGAGGCGGGAATCGAAAAGCAGATCGCCGACATCGCCGAGGCCGCGCGCAAGGCGCAGCTGGCCGGCTATGACGGGGTCGAGGTGATGGGCTCCGAGGGCTATTTCCTGAACCAGTTCCTGGTCACCCGCACCAATAAGCGCAGCGACCGCTGGGGCGGCTCTTACGAGAATCGGATGCGCCTGCCGGTCGAAGTGGTGCGCCGGGTGCGCGCGGTGACGGGCCCGGAATTCATCATCATCTACCGACTGTCGATGATCGACCTGGTGCCCGAAGGCTCGACCTTTGACGAGGTGGTGCAACTGGCCCGCGCCGTCGAAGAGGCCGGCGCCACCATCATCAATACCGGCATCGGCTGGCACGAGGCGCGGATCCCCACCATTGCCACCAGCGTGCCGCGCGCCGCCTTCGCCTGGGTCACCAAAAAACTGATGGGCCAGGTGTCGCTCCCGCTGATCACCTCGAACCGGATCAACACGCCCGAGGTGGCCGAGCAGGTGCTGGCCGAGGGCTGTGCCGACATGGTCTCGCTGGCGCGGCCGATGCTGGCCGATGCCGATTTTGTCGCCAAGGCGATGCGCGGCGCGGCGCACAGGATCGCCCCCTGCATCGCCTGCAACCAGGCCTGTCTGGACCACACGTTCAGCGGCAAGCTGACCTCCTGCCTGGTCAACCCGCGCGCCTGCCACGAGACCGAGCTGCAGATCACCCCGGCCAAGACGCCAAAAACCCTGGCAGTGATCGGCGCCGGGCCGGCGGGGCTGTCCACCGCGCTTACCGCGGCCGAGCGTGGCCACCGTGTCACCCTGTTCGACAAGGCGGCCGAAATCGGCGGCCAGCTGAACATGGCCAAGGAGATCCCCGGCAAGGAAGAATTCCGCGGCCTGGTCGACTGGTACGCCGCAATGCTGGCCGAGAGCGGCGTCGAGGTGAAACTCGGCACCGAGGTCGGCCGCGCCGATCTGGACGGCTTTGACGAGGTTATCATCGCCACCGGCGTCCTGCCGCGCGATCCCGGCATACCGGGCGCCGACGCGCCCCATGTGCTCAGCTATATCGACGTGCTGCGCGGCAAGCAGCCGGTCGGCCAGCGGGTTGCCATCGTCGGCGCCGGCGGCATCGGCTTTGACGTTGCCGAATTCCTCGCCCACCAGGGCGTCAGCCCCACCGAGGATCTGCCGCTGTGGATGCAGGAATGGGGCGTTGCCGATCCGGCGCAGCACCGCAGCGGCCTGGCACCCGAGGGACCGCAGCCCGAAGCGCCCGCGCGCGCCATCACCCTGCTGCAGCGCAAGGCCAGCAAACATGGCAAGGGGCTGGGCAAAACCACCGGCTGGATCCATCGCGCCGCGCTGAAGATGAAGGATGTGCAATTTGTTGGCGGGGTGAATTACGAACGCATCGATGCCGAAGGTCTGCATGTCAGCTTTGGCGAGGCCCGCGAACGCCCCACCCTGATTCCGGCGGATACCGTGGTGCTGTGCGCCGGACAGGTCTCGGAACGCAGCCTCGCCGACGCGCTGGAATCAGCCGGCGTGAACGTGCACGTGATCGGCGGCGCCGATGTGGCCGCCGAACTGGATGCCAAGCGCGCCATCAATCAGGGCACCCGGCTGGCGGCGGCGCTGTAACCTGTTCTGCCCATTTCCGCGGCCAAACCGCGCCGCCGTGGCGCGAGTCACGGCGGTTTGAACACCGGCGATACGGCAGATGGGCGAGATCTTGCTCACCTGTTAACGAAAGACTTTGAAATTGTAACAAACTGCAGGAATGTTTCCGGCGTCTGCTCGGGGATGGCAGGCGGGGACAACAGCTACCGGAAACGGGACATGGGCGTCATTCACGCATGCGCAAAGCTGCGCGCGCTGCCGATTATGCTGGCTTTGCTGCTGGCAACCGCAGCCTGCACCACAACCGAACCAGCGCAGAACACGCTCGACCCCCAACGACAGGAACTGGCCTTCATGGCCGCCAAGTCACTTCGCGCCCAGGGCAAGCGCGTCTGGTGCGTGCCCTTCGCGCGCAACCTGTCGGGCATCGACATTCGCGGCAACGCCCGCACCTGGTGGGCACAGGCCGGCGACCGCTTCCGCCAGGGGCATGAACCCGAGGTCGGCGCGGTGATGGCCTTTGCCCCCTCGGGCAGCATGTCGCTGGGCCATGTCGCGGTGGTCTCCAGCATCGTCGACGACCGCCAAATCCGCATCGATCATGCCAATTGGCGCCCTAACGAGATCTCGCTGAACATGGCGGTGGTCGACGTGTCGGAAGATAACGACTGGTCCGCCGTACGCGTGGAAAGCTTCAAGGGCTCGCTCGGCCGCGTCTATCCGATCGACGGCTTCATCTACCCCAATTACAGCACCGAGCAGTAACCGCGCCGGGCCGCGCCCAGCGCTCAGCCGTCATGTGCCGCGACGCTGTCCGCAGGGGCCTCGTCACGGTCGAACATGCCATAGTCGCGGATCACCTGCGCCACCCGCAGCCGGTAATCGGCAAACACGCCGCCCCGTCCCTTGGCCTGTGCCCGGCGATGCTGGGTCAGTTGCCGCCACTGCTCCACCGCCGCCTCGTCGCGGAAGAACGAGATCGACAGCAGCTTGCCGGGATTGCTCAGGCTCTGGAACCGCTCGACCGAGATGAACCCGTCGACCTGCTCGACCAGCGGCCGCATCGTCGCGGCGATGTCGAGATACTGATCCTTGCGGCCCTCGGCCGGTTCGACCTCGAAAATAATCGCGATCATCGCTGCCCTCCCTCTGGCTTGGACGCCAGTTTCAGCCAAACCCGATCCTCGCGCAAAAGAAACTTTTGGCCCGGCGCCAACGCACAGACCCCGCCCGGCCGCGTTTCCGCGCCTTCAACGATCCGCACAAAACCCCGATATTATCTCAACCTCGCCCCGTTCTTGCCCAGATTGGACCGAATAACGAACCACAAGACCTAAACGCACCGCCGGGGAATGGTATGGACCGTCTGACTGAAATGGAAGCCTTTGCCAATGTGGTGGATCAGGGTGGATTCACCGATGCGGCCAAGAAGATGGGCATTTCCAAATCCGCCGTCTCCAAACACGTCTCCAGCCTGGAGGCGCGGCTGGGTGCCAGGCTGCTGAACCGCACCACCCGCCGGGTGAGCCCCACCGAGATCGGCCTGGCCTATTACGACCGTGCCCGCCGGGTGCTGAACGATGCCGGCGAGGCCGACGCGCTGGTCACCTCGATGCAATCCGCGCCCTCGGGCCTGCTGCGGATCTCGGTCGCCACCGATTTCGGGGTCAATCACCTGTCGCCGGTGCTGAGCGAATTCCTGTCCGAATTCCCCGAGATCACCGTGAACATGGTGCTGAACAACCGCTATGTCGAACTGATCTCGGAAGGCTTCGACATGGCCGTGCGCATCGGCGAGCTGGAAGACAGCACCCTGCGCGCCCGCAAGCTGACCGAGACCACCAAGGCGATGATCGCCAGCCCGGCCTATTTCGCCAAATACGGCCGACCGCAGAAGATCGACGACCTGAACGAGCACAAGCTGCTGCATTATTCCAACCAGTCCTCCGGCAATGTCTGGAAGCTGACCGCGCCCTCGGGCGAGAAACGCCAGGTCCGCACCGCCGGCTGGCTCAGCGTCAATGACGGCCAATCGCTGCTGAACGCGGCGATCTCGGGCCTCGGCATCGCCTTTTTGCCCAGCTTCCTGTTCTCCGACGCGATGGAGAAGGGGCTGGTGGAATATGCCATGCCCACGCTGCCGGTCGAAACCCAGGGCATCTATGCCGTCTACCCGCCGGGCCGCTTCACCCAGCCCAAGGTCCGCGCCTTCATCGATTTCCTCGTCAACGCCTTTGCCGACAAGGGCCCCGACGACTGGTAACCGCTTTCATGTTGCTTCCCTTGGCAACCCAACCTCCCCCGCAACCCAGGTTGCGGGGGTCTTTTTGTTGCGGGGGGGGGTGGGACGAAGCGGAGGTTTAGGTTTCGGACACAGGCCGCGCACCGCCGGGCCGCGGCGATCCTACCGGCGGAATCCCTCGATTTATCCTGGCCAAATCCGAACAGCTCACAGCTCTGCGCCCAGCCTGACCAGATCGCCGGGCCCGAGGGCGCTTCAAGCTCGGCTAAGCGGACTATGCAGACATTCGCGGTACCTTGCACCAAAGTCCGTTTGGGCGGGCCAAACACGCCCAACCTCGGCTTGACGTTCGCTCTTGGTTCATGTGTCTTCAAAGGACGACGGATCAGGGTTTCGGGCGTCGCTCACTGCTGCCCGACCGGGCGCGGGTCGAGCGGAATGCCATCGGCTGCGTCAAAGTAACCGAACTCTGAAATCGGGCGCAAATCTCCGTTCTGTTCAATCCATTGTACCGTGGCACGGTGATTGCGCACCTCGTGCATCACAGCGTCGTATGTCAGCACCAGAGGCGTCGCATCCCTTCGGACGCCCGTCATCTGCCACTGGCTGACGAGCAAGGCGAAGTGACCGAGATGGTCGTGGTATGCGGCTTGCAATCGCGCATCGGTCATTTTCAGGGTCAAGGGGACACCATCTTCGGTAACTGAAAGATGGCGCCCGAGATAGCGCGTCAGCGCCGCTGCGAATTCCTGCGGCAAGGGTTGGTCTGCCGCCATCTTCTCCAACGCTGCAAGTTCGGGCGCCGCGATGATCAGGTCTTCCACCGGAAACTGGACCGTCAGTTGCAACGTGGCCCCCTGCTGCCGCAGCAAAAGAACGCTGCCCGGCAAGGCATGCGCCAGAACGCTCCCGATACTGCCGACCAGAAACGCAAGGGCGAACAGGCTGGACCGCAAGATCACTTTGTCTGTCCGCCGTAGTCGTCCGTCAGGTCACGCCAGACCGAATGCGGGTGGTTCCCGACCTTCTCGGTGGATTTGTTGGATTGCAGCGAGAACTCGATCCAGAGCGACGGCCCGTGCAGCCGGACGTAGTCGTCTTCCGCGCTCAGCTGCGGTGTGCCCGAGAAGCCGAGATAGGTCTCGGGAAGTTCGGATGTGTATTTTTCCATGTAGGCTGCGGCCTCGGCTTCGGAAATATCGCCGACATAGGTCTCGATTGCGGTCAGAAGCAGATTGGTCTGCTCCGTGTCCAATTCAGAGACCGGCAAGCCTTCGAAGCTGTCCGGGATCGCGTCATCGGCCTGCGGCCCGGCAAGGATGTCGCGGTAGGTTCCTTCCAGTTCGGCAACTGCGCGTTGATCCTCCGACAGCGCGCTGAGCAGCGTGGCAAAGGCATCGCGTTCCTGCGTGAGCGGCTGGTTTACCCGGCCGTTCATCTCGAAATAGGGGAAGGGCTCGACGCCGCGGAAGGACGGCGTGGCCCCCGCCAGCTTGCCGTCGACATAGGTGTTGGCGAAGGCCATGTGGTGGCCGCCATAGTAGAGTTCCCATACGCCGGTCGGCCCGGGTGTGCCCAGCAAGGCAAACTTGGTGTTGAAGGAGGAATACCCGACCTTGTAGTCGGTGCTAACGGTGTTGATGTAGTCATCGGCGTTCAGGGTCTGGATCATTTCGTCCCAGCCTTCGTCGATTTCACCGCTTGTGGCTTCCATCATGATCGCCTTGACCAACCCGCGTTGTTTGGTGGTCAACTCGCCCAGCAATACGCCCGGTCGCTTCGGAAAGGCCCCGGCAGGCAGGTTGCTCCAGTATTCCGCCTCGGTGCGGGAATAGTCCACTTGCAAGTGTTCGAGGATATCCTCCGACACGTCGGCCTTCAGCAGATCAATCAAGCACAGCATCCGCCCGTATCCCGGCGTGTCTCCGCACTCGACGGCGCTCGCGGGGATCGGCACGCTTTCCATCAGGGTACTGGTGTCACCCATGCGCGCCCGAAGGGCTTCGCTCAGCGCCTGATCCTCCTTCGACATCGGCGGCGGGCCGCCAGCGCCCGGCGGCGGGCCATCGTGGCCTTGCGCAAAGACCGGTGAGACCAGCAGGGCGGCCAGCGCAGCGGCTCCGGCGAGCTCAAGACGACGAGACATGGGCGATCCACTTGTATTGTCACTGTATTCAGCCCCAAGCATCAGGGGAACCAAGGAGAAAGGCAAGCGGATGCCCGGCCATCGACAAAGGACACCACGGGCTCCTTGAGCCTGCCCAGGTCGGAGAGGAACGGCAAGCGAACATCGCCAGAGGGTCCACCGAATCCACCGTTCGGGCGCGGCGCGGCATCCGCCATATGGGCTCGAAGCGGCCACTCGACCGGTCCTGCCCCCCCTAGACCCCAGGGCGCGTCAAACTCGGCTAAGCGGACGATGCAGTCCTTGGGTGTCAGCGTTGACTTTCTGAACAGATGGTCTTTGCTGAGATTGCAACCGCGGGAGGTGATCGTGGCCAAGAAAATTGACTTTAAAAAGGAACGGAAGACCCTTTTCCAACCGCCTGTCGGGGACTTCGTTGAGGTAGATGTCCCTGCAATGCGCTTCGTCATGGTTGACGGCAATGGCGACCCAAACACGGTCACCTCCTATCGCGAGGCTCTCGAATGGCTCTACACGGTCAGCTATGCCATGAAGTTCGCCGCCAAGAACGAATTTGATCGCGATTACGTCGTTCCACCGCTGGAAGGATTATGGTGGGCCGAAGATCCCGCGGATTTCATCCTTCGGAACAAAGACCGATGGAGTTGGACGATGATGATCCTGGTACCCGACTTCGTCACCGAAGAGATGTTCTGCACCGCAAGAGATAAAGCGGCCCAAAAGCTTGGCTCCGCCCCCAAGACCTCCCGTCTTGCATCGCTTGCCGAGGGACGATGCCTGCAGACGATGCATATCGGAAGTTATGACGACGAGGGACCAACGCTGGCGCGTCTTCACGACGAGATCATGCCGCGAAGCGACCTCACCTTTAACGGGCCGCATCACGAAATCTACATCAGTGATCCGCGCCGGGTCGCACCCGACCGCTTGAAGACCGTTCTGCGCCAGCCGGTGCGGCCAAGTGAAATGTAAGGTCAGAGAATGGTCGGTTTGGGCTCGAAGCGGTGATCCGACCGTTCCCGTCAAAACCCCCAAGACCCCAGGGCGCGCCAAGCTCGGCTAAGCGGCGTTTACGCCCCCCGCTCGGACAGAACCACGGTCTGGACGCATTGCGAAAGAGGTTTTGAAGAGTGACTGAAAGTCTAGAGCTCTCCCTTACGCAAGGGTCTCCGTGTGACCGTCAATAGCAAGTATTTGCCCGGAGATCTTTCGGCCTGCATCTGACGCGAGAAAGAATATGCTGTTGGCAATGTCCTCGGCTTGAACCCATGTCTTCATCGACACGCCGGTTACATAGGATTGGCGCACAGCTTCTTCGCTTTCGCCCCGCGCAGCTGCTTCGTTGGCGATGACCCTCTCCATTCTAGGCCCTTCAACGGCCCCCGGACAAACAGCGTTCACGCGAACACCGAACGGTCCAAGTTCCATGGCGAGCGTTTTCGTCATCCCGACGACCGCCCATTTCGCCGCGGCATAGGGCGAGCGCAGGGGGTATCCCATGATCCCCGCTGTGGATGAGGTCATGACGATCAGTCCGCTTTCCTGAGACTTCATAAGCCGCGCCGCCCAGCGGCAGGTGAGAAAACAGCCATGCACGTTGGTGGCGATACAGCGCTGCCACTCTGCGTAGGACAGGTTTTCGATTGGTCCTGCGGGCCCACCTGTGCCTGCGTTGGCACAGACCACATCCACGCCCCCCCAAACGGCTTCTACTTCCTCAAGAAACGTCGCCATCTCTTGTTCTGACGTGACGTCGGCGGCTGCGCTAATCGCGTCAGGGAACTCACACGCGAATGCCTCCACCGCGCCGCGATCCGCATCGCAGATGGCGACACGGGCACCTTCAGCAAGAAACCTGGCTGCAATAGCGCGCCCTATTCCGGCGGCTCCTCCGGTAACCAGTACCCGTTTTCTGGGATCGACCATTGTTCCCCCATGCATACGTCTTGTGTTGATATTGCATAAAGGGCACTTCTCTGAACCTCAAACCGTTATGCCTGCTTCCAAAGCCGACGCTCATTAATAGTGCAGCATCCATCACTTGAATAGTGCAGCATCCATCACTTGGGGGTCGAAACGGGCATCCGACCGCTTTAGTCAAAAGCGCCTGGACCCTATGGCGCGTCAAGCTCGGCTGAGCGGACAAAACCCCAATTCGTTGTGTATCGGCCAATGGAGGTTTTTTCTGACCTTTATCGAAGGGCAAGCAGCCAGTCTCAGATGTCCTCGACGGGCAAAAGACCTTCGTTTTGTGCCGCAGTCATCTCGCTTTCGGTCACGATCCCGCTGTCATCGGTATCGACAAGTTCGAAAAAGTCCAGAAGGCTCATTTGCCGATAGAGCCGCTCGGACACATATGCCTCAACCTCTTCGCGCATGACGACCCCATCGGCGTCAAGATCACTGCCATCAAACGCATAAGGAGGATCAACCACGGCAAGCTCGTTTGCTGTCAAAGCGCCATCGGCATCCGTGTCGTATTGATCGAAGTAAGCAACCATGCCGACCTGACGCTCTGGCCCCATCGCAACAAAATTCTCCATCTCGGCCAGAGTAACCTGACCATCCCTATTCGCATCGGATGCGCTTAAAGGGCCGTAGGGGCCAGGAACGCGCGGGCCATCGGCCAATGCGTCCGCTTGACTTGGGTGGGTTTGCTGCGCCACCGAGATCGTCACAACGCCTGCACTCAGTGCAATCATCACGCCGCATAGGCCGGCTTTCAGGGGGGAGATTTTCATGAGGTGTCTCCAGTATCCGGTGGCTTTGTTCTGTCTATACTTACGTAGCAGGGTTTGGATTCCGTCGCGAAATGGTGGGGTTTTCCGCAGCATTCGTTCATGAACAATGCGACATCGACATTATGGGTTCGAAACGGTCATTCGACCGGTCCTGTTAAAACCCCTGAGACCCTAGGGCGCGTCAAGCTCGGCTGAGCGGCCAAGGCGAACAGCCGGGCTTCGGTCACAAGCCGCGCAGCGCCGGGCCGCGGCGCGGCGCTCCTGACCGCGGAATCCCTCGATTAATCCCGGCCAAATCCGAAACGCTCACAGCTCTGCGCCCAGCCCGACCAGATCGCCGGGCCCGGGGGCAGCCCGCCGATGCGCGGCGGGCCTGCGGCCCTTTACTCCGCGCAGGGCTGAGATCGGAGCGTCGCTAGGGCTCGAAACGGCCATTCGACTGTTCCTGTCATATCCCCCGAGCCCCTAGAGCGCGCCAAGGTCGGCCATGCGGACGGAGCGGAGGTTTGCCGTTCACGGGAAACTTCAGCCCCAGCAGCTTGTTGCTTCGATCAGCACCGGCTGCAGCAGCGCGACTGTGGGACCACCAGGAAATCCTCACTCGTCAGAGCCTCTGTGCTCGTCAGCGTTTCAGGGCGAACCTGAAGCGCCGACGCCAGCCGCAGGATCGTGTCCTCGGTATGTATCCCTTTCGACGGGATCGCGCCTTCGAGCCGCGCGATCTGCCGTTCGGTCAATCCGGACAGTTTGGCAAGGCGCGGACGGCCCACGCCGCGTGCCTTTCGGATCTCGGTCAGGCGTTTGGGCTGGATGGTGAACATTATTGGGTTCCTTGTTTGGCAGCCCGCAGGACGGGGACGATCATCGTGGATGCACTGCGCCATTCGCGCGTCGCATCACGCATTATCTGGGCGGCGCCGTGCAGAGCAAGCCCCGCCATCAGTACGGCGACCATGAAATCCGGCCAGCCCGTGCCGGTGCCAAATACCCCAAGTGCGGCCAGCAGCACGGCAAG
This sequence comes from Pseudooceanicola lipolyticus, assembly GCF_002786325.1. Classification (GTDB taxonomy): domain Bacteria; phylum Pseudomonadota; class Alphaproteobacteria; order Rhodobacterales; family Rhodobacteraceae; genus Pseudooceanicola_C; species Pseudooceanicola_C lipolyticus. Next base: position 16,393 of record NZ_PGTB01000068.1, read on the forward strand.
ATTGGCAGCCACATCGTTGCGCGAGCAGATCCATACCGAGCGCATGTTCGCGTCGCCGTCCCGAAACGCGGTCAACAGCACAAGGCAGATCACGTTCATGATCAACGCCAAGGTGCCCACCACACCCATTGTTGGCGCATGCGGGACCGAACCATTCACGGCATGCCAGACCACGGTGCCCATGACCCATAGACCGAACAGCCCCATCGATGCGCCCTTGACCCAAGCCGCGCCCGCCCTCCAGCGCAGGGTCATCCCCAACACCGTCAAGCTAATCGCATAATTTGCGGCATCCGCGAGGAAATCGAGCGCATCCGCCTGAAGCGCAGCCGAGCCTGCAAGCATTCCGGCCGCGATCTCGGCCAGGAACATTCCGGCATTGATGGCCAGCACGATCCAGAGCACGCGGCGGAAACGGTGGGACGATCCCGCAGGCGAAGCGCAGGCATCGGAGGAGCAACAGGGCATGATCGACTCGCATTCTGATCCAGTTGCCCTCATATCTAAGGTCTATAGCAACTATAGGGTCAAGCCCATGACACAGACCTATCGCATCGGGGACCTGGCCCGCCTGACAGACACCAAGGTGGTAACCATCCGCTATTACGAGCGCATCGGCCTGATGCCCGAACCCGAACGCAGCGCCGCAAACTATCGCGTCTATACCAAGGCGCATCTTGATCGATTGCGCTTCGTGCGGCGCTGCCGCGATCTTGGGTTCTCTCTGGACCAGATTGCCGATTTGGCCGCGCTATCCTCGGATCGGCAGCATTCGTGCCATGACGTGGACAATCTGACACGCCTGCATCTGGCCGAGGTCGAGGCGAAGATTGCCGATCTCAAAGCTCTCGCCGCAGAACTCCGCAGGATCGGAGCGCAATGCGAGGGCGGCACGACGATATCCAACTGCCGCATCATCGAGGCTTTGGACCGCAGTTGAAGCTCCGGTCAGGACTCGAACCGGGCATCCGACCGCTCCAGTCAAAAACCCCCGAGACCCCAAGGCGCGTCAAGCTCGGCTGAGCGGCTTAGGCGAAAAGCCGGGCTTCGGTCACACGCCGCGCAGCGCCGGGCCGCGGCGCGGCGCTCCTGACCGCGGAATCCCGCGATTAATCCATGCCAAATCCGAAACGCTCACAGCTTTGCACCCAGCCCGACCAGATCGCCGGGCCCGGGGGCGGCCCGGCGATGCGCGGCGGGCCTGCGGCCCTTTATTCCGCGCAGGGCTGGGATCGGAGCGCCGATAAGGGCTCGAAACCGCCACTCGATCGGTCATGGCAATACTCCCGAGACTTAGAGCGCGCCGAGGTCGGCTAAGCAGACAAGGCGGACCGCAACAGCAACTCTACAGCCAGTTCAATCGCATCTTGCTGGAACCGAGTTTGGCAACGACCACGTTCACGCTCAGAGACCGAGCACGGGATAGAGCGACGCCACCAGCAAAGCCGCCATGGTGATGTTGAAGGCCCTGAGCCGGGTGGTGTTCGACAGCCATTGCCGAACCACAGTCCCGAACCATGCCCAGACCGAGATCGCCGGAAGGCAGACGAGCGCGAACGCACCGGCCACGATAGCCACCGACAGAAGCGAACGGTCGGGCGCGTAGAGTGTGATAGCAGACAGGCACATGGTCCAGGCCTTGGGGTTCACCCACTGAAAAGTCGCCGCTTGAAGAAAGGTCATCGGACGGCTGTCCGCGTCCTTCTCCTCCACCGGAGCGGCCGTAGCGATCTTGAATGCAAGCCAAAGCAGGTAGCCAACGGAAACGGCCTTCAAAACCAGGTTCAGCGCGGGCACGGCGTCGAACAGCGCCATCAGCCCCGCGCCTACAAGGAGAGCCATGACCGATACGCCTCCAACGATTCCGAGCATGTGCGGCAGGGTCCGTCGGAAACCGAAATTCGCACCAGACGCCATCAGCATCAGGTTGTTCGGCCCAGGTGTAACGGTCGCGACAAAGGCGAAGCCCAGAAGGGCGGTCAGGATAGCGAAACTCATGGGTCGTGCCCCCTATTCTGCTTGGATGCAACGATAGCGGGGGGAGGTCGCAATATGTCGTCTAATATTCTATCCTCAGATTTATCTGCACAACGATTGTCGCCTCATGGATGCTATAGACCAGAAAATATTGTGCGAGCTGGGGCGTGACGGCCGGATCAGCAATGTCGCTCTGGCTGAACGGGTCAGCCTGTCTCCCTCGGCGTGCCTGAGGCGGGTTCAGGAACTCGAGCGAACAGGCGTGATCCGGGGCTACAGGGTCGTGACCAGCCCCGAGCGCATGGGTCGCGGTTTTGCCGCCTATGTCATGGTCGGCCTCTCCTCCCATACCAAGGCGGCGCAGGAGGGGTTCGAGCGCGCCATGTCAGTCGCGCCAGAAGTCGTCGAGTGCCATAACGTAGCTGGGTCTTTCGAGTATCTCCTCCGCGTCGAGAGCGCCGATCTCTCAGAATACAAGCGCTTCCATACGGAAGTCTTGGGCACCCAATCCCATGTCAATGCAATCACGTCATACATCGTGATGGGATCGCCCAAAGACGAGCGCGCCACTTAAACTGAACAAGCGAGACGGCCTTGGCCGTAGGCCTGAATCCAAGTGCCGCCGAATGTCGTGGAAGACCTCGAAACGGCCATTCGACCGTTCCAGTCAAAAGGGCCTGAACCCCATATCGCGCCAAGGTCGGCTGAGCGGACAAAGCGGATGTGCGGGTTTCAGCGACAAACCGCGCAGCGCCGGGCCGCGGCGCGGCGATCCTGACGGCGGAATCCCTCGATTTATCCCCGCCAAATCCGAACACCTCACAGCTCTGAGCCAGCCTGACCAGATCGCCGGGCCCGGGGGCGGCCCGGCGATGCGCGGCGGGCCTGCGGCCCTTTATTCCGCGCAGGGCTGAGATCGGAGCGCCGATAAGGGCTCGGCACGCCCCCTCCGCCCCCCTTCCCTCGGCAAAACGGCGCCGCCGTGCAACCGCCCCAGGTTAACTGCCCGACAGCAGGATCGCCTCGACCCGGCGGTTGGCCTCGCGCCCGGCGGGGCTGAGATTCGAGGCGATGGGCGCGAGATAGCCCATGCCCTCGGCCTGCACCCGCGCGGGGTCGATGCCATAGGCCTCGACCAGCCGCGCGCGGACCGATTCCGCGCGCCGTTTCGACAGGGCGATATTCTGCGCCAGGTCGCCGATGCTGTCGGTATGGCCAACCAGCGCGATGACGATCTCGGGATGCGCCACCAGATAGGCCGCCAATGCGTTCAGAGAGGCATAGCTGCCCGGATCCAGCGCATCGGCGCCCGAGGCGAATGACAGATCGGGCAGCACCACGTGACCCTGCGCGGTGAGCGTTGCGGCCAGGCCGCCGGCTTCGGCCGCATCCCCGGCCGCCGGCGCCGGTGCCTCCGGCTCCGGACTGGGCGCGGCGGCGGGCGCCTTCACCGGTGTCACATAGATCACCTGCACATACGAGGCGTTGCGGTCGCCGCTGACCAGCAGGCTGACCGCCGCACCCGCCGGTCCGGTGGCCGAGACAAAGCGATAGTCGCGGATATCGACATACATGTCCGGCGCCGGCACCACCTCGGTGGCAAAGCGGAAGTCAAAGCCGCCGCATTCGCTGTCCTTGCAATCCAGCACAATCGTGAACCCAGCGCGCTCAAGCTGGTCGCGCAGCGGCGCCAGGATCTGCAGCGTGGTCTGCCCCTGCGCCGCCAGCCGCCAGCTCTGGCGCAGCACGCGCCCCTCGACCTGGCGCACCGGCAGCGCGCCC
>NZ_PGTB01000439.1 GCF_002786325.1 Pseudooceanicola lipolyticus
TGCCGCGGCGATATCCTCGGCGCTGGGGCCGCGCGGGCCGGGGGCGGGTTCGGGCGGCAGGTCGAAGGCGATCCCGGCACGCCGCGCCACCTCGACGATCTGGGCGCGCACCGGGGCGTTCCAGGGTGACTCTGGCGTGCTTTCCACCATCAGCCGGTTCCAGATATTGAAGGCGCGGTCGGGGCGGCCGGTCTGGGCCAGCATCAGGCCCCAGTAATAGCGGGCAACGCCGTTCCGGCTGTCGCGGGCCAATGCGTCGCTCAGCGCCGCTTCGGCCTCGGGCGAGACATAGCCGCCGGCGGCCAGGATCATCATGTCGGCATAGGCGGCGTAATCCGCGCCGGTTGCGGCCTCGCCCTTAAGCTCCAGCACGCGGGCCTGCGCCTGATAGGCCGCCTTGGCATTGCCGCTGGCCGCCTCGTGCCGCGCCAGCAGCGCCTGGCCCTGAAGGTCATCGGGCCGTTGCGCCACGGTGGCGCGCAGCTGGTCGATCAGCGCGGCGTAGTCGGGGCTGA
>NZ_PGTB01000069.1 GCF_002786325.1 Pseudooceanicola lipolyticus
CCAGCGCCTCGGCCAGCACCTGGCCCTCGCGGCGGATCGGCCGGGGCAGGCGGCGCCCAGCGCGTGCCAGCGCGGTGGGAAAGCTGCGGGCGCGGATGCCCAGCTTGCTGCGCATCAACTCCATGATCGGATCGATCTGGTCGGAAAACTGGTCTGTGTCGGTCACGTAAGCATCCCCCGGTCGGCAGGCTAGCCGCTGTGCGCGCCGCTCACAATAGCGCTGGCCGCGGCGTGGTACAGCAGCTATTTGTCGGCCATGTTGAACCAGATCACCCATGACGGCCCCGCCGGCGCCCCGCCCGTTGTCATCGCCCACGGGCTGTACGGGTCGGGCCGCAATATGGGGGTGATCGCGCGCCGCCTGTCCGACCGTGGCCCGGTGGTGGCGGTGGATATGCGCAATCACGGCGCGAGCCCCTGGTTTGACAGCCACAGCTATCCCGAGATGGCCGATGATCTGGCCGAGGTGATCGCCGACTTGGACGGGCCGGTGGATGTGGTGGGCCATTCGATGGGCGGCAAGGCGGCGATGATGCTGGCGCTGAACCATCCCGAGGCGGTGCGCCGCCTGGTGGTGGCCGATATCGCGCCGGTGCCCTACAGCCATTCGCAGCTGCCGTTCATTCACGCCATGCGGGCGGTCGACCTGTCCACGGTGACCCGCCGGTCCGAGGCCGAGGCGCAGCTGGCCGATCATGGCGTCGACCGCGCCTTGCAGAGCTTTTTCACCCAGTCACTGGACCTGGGCGAGCAACGCTGGCGGCTGAACCTGGACGCGCTGGAGCAGGCGATGCCCGAAATCATGTCCTTTCCCGAGACCCAGGCGGTGTGGGAGGGGCCGGTGCTGTTCCTGACCGGCGCCGAGTCCGATTACGTGCGGCCCGAACATCGCGAAGCGATCAACGCGCGGTTTCCGCATGCACGCTTTGCCAAGATTCCGGGGGCGGGGCACTGGCTGCATGCGGACAAACCGCGCGAATTCGAGGCGACGATCCGCATCTTTCTGGAGGCCTAGGCGCGTCCGACCCGGCGCCGATTCCTTGCCCGCAAGGAATTACTCCATGGTTTTTTCGCTAGAATCGCATGAAATCGCGCCTTGGAATCATGGGCATTCACCGCTTTTGTATCATTTCCGACACAATTGGCCCGGCTTTCTCCTAAATTCCGTCAAGATTTCCGGCAAATGTCCGCATACTCTCAGAAAAAAAGGGAGCAGGGACATGACGGCATATGTAATCACATCAGTTCTGAGCGGCCTTTTGGCGGGTGCCTATGGTCTGGTCGCCTATGGATCGGGCATCTGGTCGATCCTCGGCTGGTACCTGGCCGGAGGATGGGCCGGGTTCCTGATCATGATCGTGCTGGTGATGACCGTCGGCGCCGCGCGTCGCCTCCAGGGCGCCGACCTGGGCGCACGCGCCTGACGCGGCCGAACCGCTAGGCCGGGCCGGACCACACTGTCCGGCGACCTGGCCGTTTTTTCCATGTTTTCCTGAAATTGCGGCTGCGCCGTCAGCCCTCGGCCGCCGGTTCCAGCTTGTCCTGGGTGCGCAGTTCGAAATCGCTGGCATCGTGGCGTTCGTGCAGTTGCATCGCCGGATCGCCCGAGCTGCGGTTCACCATCCGCCCGCGTTGCACCGCCGGGCGCGCGTCGATCTCTTTCGCCCAGCGCTGCACATTCACATAGCTTTCGACATCGAGAAATTCGCCGGCATCATACAGACGGCCCAGCGCCAATTGGCCGTACCAGGCCCAGATTGCCATGTCGGCGATGGTATATTCCTTGCCGGCGACAAATTGATGCTGATTCAGTTGCCGGTCCAGCACGTCAAGCTGGCGCTTGGTTTCCATCGCAAAACGGTTGATCGGATATTCCCATTTCTCCGGCGCATAAGCGTAGAAATGGCCAAAACCGCCTCCCAGATAGGGGGCGCTGCCCATTTGCCAGAACAGCCAGGACAGGCATTCCGGGCGTTCCGCCGGATCGGAGGGCAGGAAGTCCACGAATTTCTCGGCGAGATAAAGCAGGATCGCGCCGGATTCGAAAACCCGCGTCGGCGGGGTGGTGGAATGATCCATCAGCGCCGGAATCTTCGAGTTTGGATTGACCGCGACAAAACCGCTGCCGAACTGGTCACCCTCGCCGATATCGATGCGCCAGGCGTCGTATTCGGCGCCGGAATGCCCCTTGGCCAGCAGCTCTTCCAGCAGCACCGTGACCTTTACGCCATTGGGGGTAGCCAGCGAGTAGAGCTGTAGCGGGTGCTTGCCCACCGGCAGCTCCTTTTCATGGGTCGCACCGGCGACGGGGCGGTTGATGCTGGCAAAGCGCCCGCCACTCTCCTTGTCCCATGTCCAGACTTTCGGCGGGGTATAGGCGGAGGAGTCGGTCATACTGGTTCCATTCTGCTGGGCCGGTTCATCATCCGGTGCAAGCTATTGCCAAAGGCGCTGCGGTCAAGGACCGCGGTCTAGTGCCCGGCCAGCACCAGGGTGCGGTCGCCGGTGGCGCGGCGATACCAGGCCGCGATCAGCGCCCGTTCCTCGGGCGCGATGAAGGTCACGTTTGCGGGCGGCATCGCGGTGCTGATCCCGGCCTGCAGGTAGATCATCCGCGCGGCGGCGGCGATGTCGTGGTCGGTTTCCAGATAGACATGGTTCGGCGCCCAGCGGATACCGTCGTAAAACGGTTCGCGCGCATGGCACATCGAACAGCGGCCCAGCACGATATCGCGCACCTGGTCGAATTCCGCTGCTTCGGCAAAGCGTTGCTGGGACGAGGTGAGCCCTGCCTGCGCGGGCGCCTCGTTGCGGACCAGACCAATGCTGGACAGCCAGATGATCGCCAGAAACAGCAGCGCGGTGACCGCCCAGGTCCAAAGCGGCTGGCCTTTGCGGGCGTGCATCGAGTTGAAATAGTGCCGGATCGTCACCCCCATCAGGAACACCAGCGCCGCGATGATCCAGTTATATTCGGTGGCGAAGGCCAGCGGATAATGGTTGGACAGCATCAGGAAGATCACCGGCAGGGTGAGATAGTTGTTATGGGTCGAACGCAGCTTGGCGATCTTGCCGTATTTCGGATCGGGTTTGCGGCCGGCCTTGAGATCGGCCACCACCACGCGCTGGTTCGGCATGATGATGAAGAACACATTGGCGGTCATGATGGTGGCGGTGAAGGCGCCCAGGTGCAGCATCATCGCCCGGCCGGTGAAGATCTGGTTATACCCCCAGCCCATCGCCACCAGCAGGACGAACAGCAGCAGCATCAACGCGGTGGGGCGTTCGCCCAGCCCCGATTTGCACAGATAGTCATAGACCAGCCAGCCGATGGTCAGCGATGCGGCCGAGATCGCGATGCCCTGCCACAGCGCCAGGTCGGCCTTGGCGGCGTCCAGCAGGTAAAGTTCGCCGCCGACCCAATAGACGATCATCAGCATCGCCGCGCCAGACAGCCAGGTGGAATAGCTTTCCCATTTGAACCAGGTCAGATGCTCGGGCATCATTTCGGGCGCGACCAGATATTTCTGGATGTGATAGAACCCGCCGCCATGCACCTGCCATTCCTCGCCATCGGCGCCGGGGGGTAGGTGCGCCGCCTTTTGCAGACCCAGGTCGAGCGCGATGAAATAGAAGGACGATCCGATCCAGGCGATCGCGGTGATCACATGCAGCCAGCGCACCGCAAAGGCGATCCAATCCCAGGTGATGGCAAGATCCAGCATGTCGGTCTCCGCGTTGTGCCCGGCTCAGTCTAGCGCGGGCGTTTGATTTGCATCCATGGTGAAAAACCCCTGAGCAGTTTCAAATAACAGCAAAGAATGCTGCCGATTGTGGTCTTGTCCGTCTCGAAACGTCCGGCCGGCAACGGGACAGCGGCGTATTTTTCATCCGGCGATTCCGGTGCAAGTTCTTGAAGCAAATAAATTTTCACATCAGCGTGAGGTTTTACGCCACTGTCACAATGCCCGGACAGTTTGCGAGAATCGAGCAAGCGTCGCTATGCTCAATTATTCATCAAAACCTGGGAGACGATGATGACCTTCAAAGCTATTTTAGGAGCGTCCGTTGCAACACTTGCCATTGGCAATGTTGCCAGCGCGCAGACCGAGATTGAATGGTGGCACGCATTTACCGGCCGGCTGGGCGATCTGGTCGCCGAGCAGGTCGAGACCTTCAACGCGTCGCAGAGCGAATACAAGGTCGTGGCCAGCCACAAGGGCAACTATTCGGAAACCCTGAATGCCGGCATTGCTGCCTTCCGGGCCGGTGAACAGCCCGAGATCCTGATGGTTTTCGAAGTCGGCACCGCCACGATGATGGCGGCGCAGGGCGCGATCAAGCCGGTCTACGAGGTGATGGAAGATGCCGGTGTCACCTGGGACCCGGATGCCTATATCGGATCGGTCAAGGGCTATTACACCAATACCGACGGTCAGATGCTGTCGCTGCCGTTCAACTCGTCCACCCCGGTGCTGTGGCAGAACCGCGACGCCTTTGAAGAAGCGGGGCTGGACCCGGATATGGACCTGTCGACCTGGCAGCAGGTTGGCGAGGCGCTGGACGCGCTGAAAGCCGCCGGGCATGATTGCCCGCTGACCACCGCCTGGCAGAGCTGGATCCACCTGGAAAACCTGTCGGCCTATCACAACGTGCCCTTCGCCACCGAAAACAACGGCTTTGCCGGGCTGAACACCGAGCTGGCCTTCAACAGCCCCACGCATGTCAACCATATCCAGGCGATGGGCGATTGGGCGCAGGACGGCAAGTTTGTCTATAAGGGCCGCCGCAACGAGGGTGGTGCCGATTTCCGCGCCGGCACCTGTGCGCTGTTCACCGAAAGCTCGGCCGGCTATGCCGGGATCTCGTCGGAGGCAGAGTTCGACTTCGAAGTGCGCCCGCTGCCCTATTGGGACGGTGTCGACGGTGCGCCGCAGAACACCATCATCGGCGGTGCGTCGCTGTGGGTGATGGCGGGCCATTCGGAGGAGGAATACAAGGGCGTCGCCGAATTGCTGAACTTCCTGTCCTCGCCCGAGATCCAGGCCAAGTGGCATCAGGATACCGGCTATCTGCCGATCACCGCAGCGGCCGGCGAGCTGACCAAGGAGCAGGGCTTCTACGAGGCCAATCCGGGCACCGACATCGCGGTGATGCAGATGACCGCCAAACAGCCGACGGAAAATTCCAAGGGTCTGCGCCTGGGTTCCTTCGATCAGATCCGCGGGATCATCGACGAAGAGCTGGAGGCAGTGTGGTCCGGTGACAAGACCGCGCAGGCCGCCCTGGACAGCGCCGTTGAACGCGGCAACGTCCTGCTGCGCCGGTTCGAAGCGGCCAACTGAGCGACAAGGGGCGAGGCGGGTCATCCCGCCTCGCCACTCCCGTGCTTCACCCGTTGCCGCATTTTTCCTCTGATGCCAGGATCAATGAAGCGGGCTGTGACGATTTGCAGGATGAAAAGGCCTTTGGGAAAAGTGCGATTTGACGGGATAACAGGCAAGGACGGCCCATGGAAAAGCGCGTGACCTTTCGGGGCTGGCTGCTGCCGATGCTGCTGCTGTTGCCGCAGGTGATCGTCACCGCGGTGTTTTTCTTTTACCCGGCGGGGCAGGCGGTTTGGCAATCGCTGTTCATTCCCGACCCGTTCGGGCTGAGCTCGACCTTTGTGGGGCTGGGCAATTTCGAATTCCTGCTGTCCGATCCCTATTATCTGGCCTCGTTCCGCACCACGGCGATCTTTTCCGGGCTTGTCACCCTGGTGTCGATGGGCGCGGCGCTGTGGCTGGCGGTGCTGGCCGACCGGCTGATCAAGGGGTCGGGCAGCTATCGCACCCTGCTGATCTGGCCCTATGCGGTGGCCCCCGCCGTCGCCGGGGTGTTGTGGCTGTTCATGTTCAACACGCGGGTCGGGGTGGTGGCCTGGTATCTGGGGCTGCTGGGCTATGACTGGAACCATGTGCTGAATGCGAACGAGGCGATGGGGCTGGTGGTGGTGGCCTCCAGCTGGGGGCGGATCAGCTATAATTTCCTGTTCTTCCTCGCCGGGCTGCAGGCGATCCCGCGCAGCGTGATCGAGGCGGCGGCGATCGACGGTGCCCGGTTCTGGACCCGGTTCCGCACCATCGTGTTTCCGCTGCTGTCGCCCACCACCTTCTTTCTGCTGGTGGTCAACGTGGTCTATGCGTTTTTCGAAACCTTCGGGGTGATCCACACCATCACCTCGGGCGGGCCGCAGCAGGCGACGACGATCCTGGTCTACAAGGTGTTTGCCGACGGCTTCGTCGGACAGGATCTGGGGTCGTCCGCGGCGCAATCGGTGATCCTGCTGGTGGTGGTCGGGCTGCTGACGGTGATCCAGTTCAAATATATCGAACGCAGGGTGCATTACTGATGGCTGGGCAACCTCGCGATGGCATGGTCGAAACCCGCGGCATTGGTCTGTGGCTGACCCACGCCGGGCTGATCCTGGGCGTGGCGGTGGTGTTCTTTCCGATCTGGCTGGCCTTTGTCGCCTCGACCGTGACCCAGCCCGAGATCGTCAGCCCGCCGATGCCGTTGCTGCCCGGCGACCAGTTCCTGGAGAATTACCGCCGCGCGCTGGTCTCGGGCGTCAATGCGCCGGTGGCGCGGATGTTGGTGAATTCCGCGATCATGGCCATTGGCATCGCGGTGGGCAAGATCGTGATCTCGCTGCTGTCGGCCTTTGCCATCGTCTATTTCCGGTTTCCGGGGCGGCGGCTGTTTTTCTGGCTGATCTTCCTGACTCTGATGTTGCCGGTCGAGGTGCGCATCGTGCCGACCTATGAAGTGGCGGCGCGGTTCGGGATGTTGAACAGCTATTCCGGGCTGATCTTTCCGCTGATCGCCAGCGCCACCGCCACCTTCCTGTTTCGGCAGTTCTTTATGACCGTGCCCGACGAGCTGGCCGAGGCGGCGCGGGTCGATGGCGCGCGGCCGATGCGGTTTTTCTGGGATATCCTGGTGCCGATGAGCCGAACCAACATGGCGGCGCTGTTCGTGATCCTGTTCATCTATGGCTGGAACCAGTATCTGTGGCCGCTGCTGATCACCACCGATCCGTCGATGAACACCATCGTGATGGGGATCAAGCAGATGTTCCCCTCGGGCGACGATGTCGCCGATTGGCCGGTGATCATGGCGACCTCGATCCTGGCGATGCTGCCGCCGGTGGTGGTGGTGATCTCGATGCAGCGGCTGTTTATCCGCGGCCTTGTCGAAAGCGAAAAATAACCGATGGCAACTCTGACCCTGACCGACGTGCGCAAATCCTTTGGCAAGACCGAGGTGATCCACGGCATCGATATCGACATTGCCGAGGGCGAGTTCATCGTCATCGTCGGCCCGTCGGGCTGTGGCAAGTCCACGCTGCTGCGGATGGTGGCCGGGCTGGAGACGGTGACGGCGGGCGAGATCTGCATCGACGGCAAGGTGGTGAACGGCATGGAGCCGATGGACCGCGACATCGCCATGGTGTTCCAGAACTATGCGCTGTACCCGCATATGTCGGTCTTCGACAACATGGCTTACGGGTTGAAGATCGCCAAGACGCCCAAGGCCGAGATCGAGGCGCGCGTCGCCCAGGCGGCGACGATGCTGCAGCTGGAGCCTTATCTGCGCCGCAAGCCGCGTGAACTGTCCGGCGGACAGCGGCAGCGGGTGGCGATGGGCCGCGCCATCGTGCGCGAGCCGGCGGTGTTCCTGTTCGACGAGCCGCTGTCGAACCTGGATGCCAAGCTGCGGGTGCAGATGCGCCTTGAAATCAAGGCGCTGCAGAAACAGCTGGGCATCACCTCGCTTTACGTCACCCATGACCAGGTCGAGGCGATGACCCTGGCCGACCGGATGATCGTGATGAATGCCGGGCGGGCCGACCAGATCGGCGCGCCGCTGGAGGTTTACGAAAATCCGCAGACCGAGTTTGTCGCCGGTTTCATCGGCTCGCCGGCGACCAATTTCCTGCCGGCCGAGGTGTTGGGCCTCCAGCAGGCCGGGGGCCACCGGGTCGGCATCCGGCCGGAACATGCCGAACTGGTGCCGGATGGCGGCGGCAAGCTGTGCGGCAGGCTGGCCTTTGCCGAGGCGCTGGGCGCGGAAGCCCTGCTGCATCTGAGGCTGGAGAATGGCGAGATGTTCACCCTGCGCCAGGACAGCACCCGCCCGGTTCCGGCCGAGGGCAGCAACTGCGCGCTGGACTGGCCGGAGGCGCGGCAACTGGTGTTCGACGCCGAGGGAAAACGCCTCTGAGCGCGGCGGTTACGCCTCGGCCCGGGCGCAGTCGGGGCAGAGGCCCTTGGCTTCGATCATCACCTGTTCGATTACAAATCCGGTCTCGCGCGCGGCCCGGCCCAGGCTGCCGCGGGTGATTTCGGTTTCCGCCTCGGCCACCGCGCGACATTGGCGGCAGACCAGGAAGGCGGGCACATGGTCGTGATCGGGCCGGGTGCAGGCGGTATAGGCGTTCAGCGCCTCGATACGGTGCGCAAAGCCGTTCTGAACCAGGAAATCCAGCGCCCGGTAGGCCACCGGCGGCTGCGAGCCCAGCCCCTCGGCGGCCAGGGTTTCAAGAATGTCATAGGCTCCGAGCGCGCGGTGCTTTTCCAGCAGCAGTTCCAGCACCCGGCGCCGCACCGGGGTGAAGTGCAGTTTTTTCTCGGCACAACGGGTTTCCGCGGCCTGCATGGTATCGGCAACGCATCCCAGATGGTCATGGGTTTCAAATCCGATGGGTTTCATATGCGGCTCCGATGCTGCGACGTCTGGTACGATATAACATTGAATCGGCCCAGGCACAGGCCCGGCTGTGGCGAGATCGGATTGCCAGGAGAAAGGGGAGGATTGGGGCCGTCGCGGCGAGAAAAGGTTGCTGGCCCCGTTTCACCAATTTTGTCGATGGCAGGGGCCGGGTTCCCGGCGCTCAATCCTCGGTACAGAACAGTTCGTACACCACCTCGAGGATGCGGCGGGCGCGGTCATCGGCCAGGCGGTAATAGATCGCCTTGCCCTCGCGCCGCGGCGCCACCAGCCCGTCCAGCCGCAGGCGCGACAGCTGCTGGGACACCGCCGCCTGCCGTACCGAGAGCAGCGTTTCGAGTTCGGTGACCGATTTTTCCCCGCTCACCAGGTGGCAGAGGATCATCAGCCGCCCTTCGTGGCTGATTGCCTTGAGGAAATTGGCCGCGTCGGTGGCCTTGCCGAGCATCCGGTCGACATCATCCTCGGACCCGTCGGCAGAGGCTTGGGGATGCGCCATTCTCCAGCTCCTCGACACAGCGACCTGACCCTTGCGCGGGGAAACCCCTGCGCTTCACTCAACGTAAGTTGAATATGTGAATGGCACAAGCGACCGCTGGCTGGGGTGCGGTGCCGGGGCAGGCCCGGCACCGCGTCAGGCGGCGGGTGCGGCGTCAGATCGCGAGGTATTCGGCGCGCAGTTCGGCATTGTCCAGCACCTCGGCGGCGGTGCCGTCGAACACCACGCTGCCGGTGTCCAGGATCACCGAGCGGTCGGCCAGGTTCAGCGCGCGCACCGCGTTCTGTTCGACGATGACGGTGGTGATCCCCAGTTCCTTGATGGTGATCAGGGTCTTTTCGATCTCGTCGACGATCACCGGCGCCAGCCCCTCATAGGGTTCGTCCAGCAGCAGCAGCTTGATGTCGCGGCACAGGGCGCGGGCAATCGACAGCATCTGCTGTTCCCCGCCCGACAGAGTCACGCCTTCCTGCTTGCGCCGTTCGCCGAGGCGCGGGAACAGGTCGTAGACGCGCTCGAGGCTCCAGCCGATCGGCGGGGCGATCTGCGCCAGCTGCAGGTTTTCCTCGACCGTCAGGCCGGGAATGATGCGCCGGTCTTCGGGAACCAGTGCCAGGCCCGCGGCGGCGGCCTCGTGGCTGGCCATGTTGTGCAGCGGCTGGTGATCCAGCCAGATCTCGCCATGTTTGATCTCGGGGTCGCCCAGGCGGGCCAGCGCACGCAGGGTCGAGGTTTTGCCGGCGCCGTTCCGCCCCAGCAGCGCGAGGATCTCGCCCTCGTGCACGTTGAAGTTCACGCCCTGGACGATATAGCTTTCGCCGTAATAGGCGTGGATGTCCCAGACCGAAAGGAAGGCCGGGGCGGTGCTGGCCTTGTTGGCGCTTTTGTTGAAGTCCGGTGTGACGTTCATCTTGTGGTCCTTTTGCGTGTCGGTGGCGGCGCGGTGCGGTGGGCCGCGGCGGCGTCAGGCGTTTTCGCCCAGATAGGCCTCGCGCACCTTCGGGTGGCCCTTGATCTTTTCCGGCGTGTCCTCGACCAGCGGCGTACCCTGGGCCAGCACGGTGATCCGGTCGGCCAGGCTGAACACCACATGCATGTCGTGTTCGATGATGGCGATGGTGATGTCGCGTTCGTCGCGGATCTGTTTCAGCAGGTCGATGGTGTTGTTGGTATCGGCCCGCGCCATGCCGGCGGTGGGTTCATCCAGCAGCAGCAGGCGGGGCTCCTGGCTGAGGCACATGCCGATTTCCAGCCGCCTTTTGTCACCCCGCGACATCGCCGCGGCGTGCATGTCGCGCTTGTCGATCATGTTCATGTCGACCAGCATGTGCTCGGCGCGTTCGATGATGTCCTTCTGGCCGCGCACCGCGCTCAGCGCGTTCAGTTCGAAGGCGCCGTCGCGCTTGGCGAAACAGGGGATCATCATGTTTTCCATCACCGTCAGGTCGCCGAAGATCTCGGGCGTCTGGAACACCCGGCTGATGCCCATCTGGTTGATCTCGTAGGGCGCCCGGCCCAGCACCGACTGGCCATCGAACATGACCGAGCCGGTATCGGGGATCAGCTTGCCCACCAGGCAGTTCAGCAGCGTCGACTTGCCGGCGCCGTTAGGGCCGATGATGGCATGCACCGTGCGTTCGGCGACCGAGAGGTTGACGTCACCCAGGGCCTGGAGGCCGCCGAAGCGTTTGTTGACGTTCTTGACTTCGAGGATACCCATCGCGCTGCCTCCCTATTCGGCCGGTTTGGATTGGGTGGCGGACTTGGCCGCCTTGTTACGTTCGCGCCGGTTGGAGAACAGCCGCAGCAGCCGTTGTCCGCCCTCGACCAGCCCGCCGGGCAGGAAGGTCACCACCAGCATGAACAGCAGGCCCAGGGTCAGGTGCCAGCCGGGGCCGACGAAATGTTCGACCACCCAGACCGCGGCATTTTCCATGCCATCGGGCAGGAAGCCGAACCAGCCATGCAGCACGCCTTCGTTGATCTTCGAGAAGATGTTCTCGAAATACTTGATGAAGCCGGCACCCAGCACCGGGCCGATCAGCGTGCCGGCGCCGCCGAGGATGGTCATCAGCACCACCTCGCCGCTGGCGGTCCACTGCATCCGCTCGGCCCCGGCCAGCGGGTCCATGGTGGAAAGCAGCCCGCCGGCCAGCCCGGCATACATGCCCGAGATCACGAAGGCGGCCAGCGTGTAGGGGCGGGTGTTCAACCCGGTGTAATGCATCCGCTGCTGGTTCGACTTCACCGCCCGCAGCATCATCCCGAAGGGCGAGCGGAAGATGCGCACCGAGACGTAGAAGCTGATCAGCATGATCACCGCGCAGAGGTAATAGCCGGCGTTGAAGGTGAACAGCCAGGGCCCGATATCGAGCTGGACGCTGGAGCGCATGGTGACGCCGAACAGGTTGGGCAGGTCGGGCGCGCCGGCGGTTTGCAGCAGCTGCGGGTCGGAGGTGTAGACCTGCAGCCCGGTTTCGCCATTGGTCAGGTTGAAATTCGAACTGGGATTGCCCAGCACCGAATAGGCGAGGTTATAGGACATCTGCGCGAAGGCCAGCGTCAGGATCGAGAAATAGATGCCCGAGCGGCGCAGCGAGATATAGCCGATCACCACCGCGAACAGGCCCGAAACGATGACCGAGAGCACGATACCCGGCAGCACGTTGTAGCCCAGCAGCTTGAACATCCAGACCGCCGAGTAGGACCCCACGCCGAGAAAGGCGGCGTGGCCGAAGGAGAGATAGCCGGTCAGCCCGAACAGGATGTTGAAGCCGATGGCGAAGATGCCGAAGATCACGAACCGCTGCATCAGGTCGGGATAACCGGCGTTGAACTGGGCCATGGCCGAGCCGTCGGGAAACGGGTTCAGAAGGAACGGTGCCAGCAGGGCCAGGGCGGCCACGATCAGCAGCAGCCGGGTGTCTTTGGTGTCGAGTCCGAACAAGGCTTAGTCCTCCATCACGCCCTTGCGTCCCATCAGGCCGCGCGGCCGGGTCAGCAGGATCAGGATTGCTACGAGATAGATGATGATCTGGTCGATGCCGGGCAGGATGGATTTGACCTCGTTCATCGATGCGAAGGCTTCGAGGATGCCCAGCAGGAAGCCGGCCAGCACCGCGCCGGGCAGCGAGCCCATGCCGCCGACCACGACCACCACGAAGCTGAGCACGAGGAAATCCATGCCCATGTGGTAATTCGGCGAGTTGATCGGCGCGTACATCACCCCGGCCAGGCCGGCGACGGCGGCGGCGAGGCCGAACATGATGGTAAAGCGGCGGTCGATATTGATGCCCAGCATGCCGACGGTTTCGCGGTCGGCCATGCCGGCCCGCACCACCATGCCGAAGGTGGTGAATTGCAGGAAGGCGAAGACCGCGCTGACGATGACCGCGGCGAAGGCGAAATAGACCATGCGCCAATAGGGGTAGATGATCACATTGGGATCAAAGCCCAGCAGCACGCCGAAATCGAACGAGCCGCGGAAGGCGGCGGGCGCGCCGGTGGGGATCGGATTGGCGCCGTAATAATGTTTGATGATTTCCTGCAGCACGATGGCCAGGCCGAAAGTGACCAGGATCTGGTCGGCATGGGGGCGCTTGTAGAAATGCTTGATCAGCCCGCGCTCCATCACATAGCCGATGACCAGCATCACCGGGATTGCCAGCACGATCGCCAGCGGCACAGACCAGTCTATGATCGTGGCGCCGACCTCGGGCCCGAACCAGGATTCGACATAGGGCGTCTTGACCTTGAGCGGGTTGCCCAGGAAGTCTTTCTGCGTTTCGTCGATGGTTTCAAAGCTGAGTTGCAGCAGGCGCTGCATCGAGACGGCGCAGAAGGCGCCGATCATGAACAGCGCGCCATGCGCGAAGTTCACCACGCCCAGCGTGCCGAAAATCAGGGTCAGGCCCAGCGCGATCAGCGCATAGGCCGAGCCTTTGTCGAGACCGTTCAGGATCTGCAGGATGATGGCGTCCATGGTTCCCCACCTGGAATGTGAGTTGCGGGAATTGCTCGGCACGCGCCCGCCGCCGGGGCGGGGGGTAGGATGGGGGTGACCCCCATCCTACGGCTTGCGTGTCGGGGTGGCGGGATGGGGTCAAACCCCATCCTGCGCCCGGATCATACGCCCGGGTTGCACTTACCCAGATCGCCGCCGGCGAACATCGGGTGATCATGCGGATAGGTGACCTGGCCCACAGGGGTCACCTCGACGATTTCCACCAGGTGGAATTCGTCCTGCGGGTTCTCGGCGCCACGCACCACCAGCACGTCCTTGAAGCACTGGTGATCTTCGGCGCGATAGAGGGTCGGGCCGTTGCCCAGGCCGTCGAATTCGAACCCTTCCAGCGCCGCGCCGACGGCGCAGGGATTGAACGAACCCGCCCGCTCGACCGCGTCGGCATAGAGCAGCGTCTGGGCATAGCAGGTCTGTGCCGCCTGGCTGGGCGGGAAGCCGTATTTCTGGCCAAAGGATTGCACGAAGGCCTTGGTGCCCTCGTCCTGCAGTTTCCAGTCCCAGTTCTGCGAGCCGACGATGCCCTTGATGTTCTGGCCGGCGCCTTTCGCCATCAGCTCGGAATAAAGCGGCACGACGATTTCGAAATCGGTGCCGTTCACCTGCTTTTCGCGCAGGCCGAACTGCACCGCATTGGTCAGCGAGTTGACCATGTTGCCGCCGTAATGGTTCAGCACCAGCACGTCGGCGCCCGAGTTGATGACCGGCGCGATATAGGACGAGAAATCGGTCTGCGCCAGCGGCGTCAGCACGTTGTTCACCGTCTGCCAGCCCAGCGCCTCGGTTGCGGCCTGGATCGATTCCTGCTGGGTCCAGCCCCAGTTGTAATCGGCGGTCAGGTGATAGGCGCGGCGTTCCGAGCCGTAGAGGTTCTGCAGCACCGGCGCCAGGGCGGCACCCGACATATAGGCGTTGAAGAAATGGCGGAAACCATTGGCCTTGCGGTCCTTGCCGGTGGTGTCGTTGGAATGGGTCAGGCCCGCCATGAAGATCACGCCGGCTTCCTGGCAGAGACCCTGCACCGCCACCGCAACGCCCGAGGAGGAGCCGCCGGTGATCATCACCGCGCCGTCCTTTTCGATCATCGACTTGGCACTGGCGCGGGCAGCGTCCGACTTGGTCTGGGTGTCGCCGGTGACATATTCGACCTTCTTGCCGAGAATGCCGTTGCCCTTGAGCGACTTGGAGGAGAAGGTATTCATCATCCCGCCATCGCCGCCGCCGTTCAGATGCTCGACCGCCAGCTCGTAGGCGCGCAGCTCGTCCGCGCCCTCATCGGCATAGGGGCCGGTCTGCGGCACGTTGAAGCCCAGCGTGACGGTGCTGCCCGTCGGTTCGTTGGTAAAGGCCGAGGCGGACGAAGCGGTAAAGATCGTCGGCAACGCGACGCCGGCGCCGGCGATTGCGCCGGTCCTGAGCACGCCACGGCGTGAAAAATCAGTCTTGGACATAAACATCCTCCCTTTTCGTGAAATGCATTGCGCGGCTCCTCAACGGCGCAATGCCGGCACTTCTGTGCAAAGAAAATATGCGCCGGAGGCAGAAAATTTCGCAATAAACCCCTTGATCGGAAGGATAATTTTGTAAATAAATCTACAGTCGAGGGAGGAGTTTTGTAAAATGCGTTATGTCGCGACGCAGAAAGCCGTTGAATTTCCGATAGAAACGGGACGGGCCGCGCCATGCCGCGCGACAGCCTGACCGGCACCCGTATCCGCGAGCGCCGGTCGATCGCCGGCATCCGGCAGGCCGATCTGGCGCGACAGATCGGTATCTCGGCCTCGTATCTCAACCTGATCGAACACAACCGCCGCAGAATCGGCGGCAAGCTGCTGATCGATATTGCCCAGGTTCTGGGGGTCGAACCCTCGATGCTGACCGAGGGCGCCGAAGCGGCGCTGATCGCGGCGCTGCGCGAGGCGGCAGCGGATGGCGAGGTGGCCACCGCCGAGATCGACCGGGCCGAGGAATTTGCCGGGCGGTTTCCCGGCTGGGCCGAGGTGCTGGTGCATGGGCATCGCCGCATCGCCTCGCTGGAGCGCACGGTCGAGACCCTGTCCGACCGGTTGACCCATGACCCGCACTTGGCGGCCTCGGTACACGAAGTGCTGTCGACCGCGGCCTCGATCCGCTCGACCGCGTCGATCCTGGCCGAAACCGGCGAGTTGGAGGCGGAATGGCGCGACCGCTTCCACCGCAACCTGAACCAGGACAGCCGTCGCCTGGCCGAAAGCAGCCGGGCGCTGGTGACATATCTGGATGACAACACCGCCGGCGATGATCCGCGCGGGGTGCCGCGGGAAGAGGCCGAAGCGTTTCTGGCGGCGCAAGGCTATCATTTTCCGGGGCTGGAACGCGGCGAGGCAGCGCTGGAGGACGTGCTGAAAGACGCGGCGGCGCCGCGGTCGGCGGCGGCGCGGGCGATTGTGCGCGAGACCCTGCAGCAATATTGCGCCGATGCCGCGGCGTTGCCGCTGGAAGCGTTTGCCGCGGCGCTGAAACGGTTGGGCCCGGATCCGGCGGCGCTGGCGCGCAGCTTTGCCGCCGATCTGCCGCTGGTGCTGCGCCGGATCGCAATGATGCCCGAGACGGTGCTGCCGGGTGGCGCCGGCCTGGTTATCTGCGACCCGTCGGGCGGGATGTTGTTCCGCAAGCCGGCCGGCGGATTTGCGATGCCGAGATTCGGCGCGCCCTGTCCGCTGTGGCCGCTGTTCCTGGCGCTGAGCCGGCCGTTGGTGCCGGTGCGCCGGCGGGTGGCGCAGCTGGGCCGGGTGGCGGCGCAATTTGACTGCCTGGCTTATGCCTGGCCGCTGGAGATGTCTGAATTGACCGAGGATCCGCTGTATCGCGCGATCATGCTGATCCTGCCGCTGCCCAGCGACGAGATCTCGGAGGAGGCGGCGGTGCGGCAAGTGGGCAGTGCCTGCCGGGTCTGCCCGCGCGTCGGCTGTTCGGCGCGGCGCGAGGCATCGATCCTGCGCGAAGAGTTTTGACAGGCGCGGGCGGGGCTGCGTAAGCTTTGCGCCAGGTGGCCAGGGCAACGCGCTGTGCCGCCGGCGCCAGGGGGAGGAGTGGCGGTTGACAGGACGACGGGTTCTCTTGATCGAGGACGAGCCGAATATCATCGAGGCGATACGGTTCCTGCTGACGCGGGATGGCTGGACCGTCGAGACCCATTCCACCGGCAGCGATGCGGTCGCGGTGGTGCAACGGGCGCGGCCCGACCTGGTAATCCTGGATATGATGCTGCCCGGCAAGAGCGGCATGGATATTCTGCGCGAGCTGCGCGATCTTGAGGAGCTGGCCAACCTGCCGGTGCTGATGCTGACCGCGCGGGGCCAGTCGCGCGACCGCGCGATGGCCGAACGCGCCGGGGTCAGCCGGTTCATGACCAAGCCATTTTCGAATGTCGAGGTGCTGACCGCGGTACGGGACCTGGTGGCCCAGGCCTCGCGGCAATGAAACCGCCGGACGAGGCCCCGCCCGGCGGCGATCCGCCGGGCGCGCCGCCGCTGTTCCTGGAGCGGCAGAGCTATCGTCGCCGCCGCCTGATGGACGCGGCCAAGCTGTTGCCGATATTGGGCGCGGCGCTGTTCCTGATCCCGTTGTTCTGGCCGACCGAGGGCGACGCCGCGGTGCCGATGTCGCGGGCCATTGTCTTTGTCTTCCTGGTCTGGGCCGGGCTGATCGGAGCGGCGGCGCTGTTTTCGCTCTGCGTGCGCAGCTGGGGCAATGCCGATCGCGCCGGCAAGACGGATGCGGATTGATGGCGTCGCTGAACCTGCTGCTGACCGTCTGTTTCGCCTATGTGGCACTGTTGTTCGCGGTGGCCTTTGCCGCCGACCGGGTGGCGGCGCGGGGCGGCAGTGCCTGGCTGCGCTCGCCGCTGGTTTATACCCTGTCGCTGTCGATCTACTGCACCGCCTGGACCTTTTACGGCGCGGTCGGTTACGCCGCGCGGTCGGGTTTGGAATTTGTCACCATCTATCTGGGTCCGACACTGGTGATGGTCGGCTGGTGGTGGGGGCTGCGCAAGCTGGTGCGGATCGGGCGGGCGCAGCGGGTGACCTCGATCGCCGACCTGATCTCGTCACGCTATGGCAAGTCCAACATGCTGGCCATCGGCGTCACCATCCTCGCGGTGATCGGGGTGACGCCCTATATCGCGCTGCAGTTGCAGTCGATCACGCTGTCGTTTTCGATCTTTGCCGATGCCGACCCGACCAGTGGCTTTCGCGAGGGGGCCAGCGTGATCTGGGTGGCGGCGGGGCTGGCGGTGTTCGCCATCCTGTTCGGCACCCGCAACCTGGACGCCAATGAGCGCCATCACGGCGTGGTCACCGCCGTGGCGCTGGAGGCCATCGTCAAGCTGATCGCGCTTCTGGCCGTCGGCATCTTTGTGGTCTGGGGCCTGTCGGGTGGCCTGGCCAGCACCATGGCCCGCATCGACGCCTCGCAGATCGGCACCTGGCAGGTCGATGGCGGGCGCTGGGCGACGATCACCTTTCTGGCGGCCGCCGCCTTTGTCTGCCTGCCACGCATGTTCCAGGTGATGGTGGTGGAAAACGAGGACGAACGTCACCTGCAAATCGCCGCCTGGGCGTTTCCGCTGTACCTGCTGCTGATGAGCCTGTTCGTGGTGCCGATTGCGGCGGTGGGGCTGGAGCTGATGCCGGCGGGGTCGAATCCGGACCTGTTTGTGCTGACCATCCCGCTGAGCCAGGGGCGCGAGGGGCTGGCGATGCTGTCCTTTCTCGGCGGTTTTTCCTCGGCCACCTCGATGGTGATCGTGGCGGCGATGGCGCTGTCGACGATGGTGTCGAACCATATCGTGATGCCGATCTGGCTGTCCTGGCAAGGCAGCGCGGCGGCGCAGTCGGGCGATGTGCGCAAGATCGTGCTGAGCGCGCGGCGGGTGTCGATCGGGGTGATCATGGCGCTGGGCGTGGCCTATTACGAGGTATCGGGCGGCGGCGCGGCGCTGGCAGCCATCGGCCTGATCGCCTTTGCCGGAATCGCCCAGATCCTGCCCGCCCTGGTCGGCGGGCTGTTCTGGCGCGGGGCGACGCGGCTGGGCGCGCTGGCCGGGCTGAGCCTGGGCTTTGCCATCTGGCTCTACACGCTGCTGCTGCCGGCGCTGGGCAGCGGGGTGCTGCCCGAGGCGGTGGTCGAGCAGGGGTTGTTCGGCTGGGCCTGGCTGAAACCCTATGGGCTGTTCGGAATCGCCGGGCTGGATCCGATCGTGCATTGCGTGGTCTGGAGCATGACGCTGAATGCGCTGGCCTTCTGCGTGGTGTCGCTGGCCACCCTTCCAAATCCGGTCGAACGCTTGCAGGGCGCGCAATATGTCAACGTGTTCGACCATTCCGCCGGCCCGCGCGGCTGGACCGGATCGGTGGCGCAAAGCGAGGATCTGATGGTGATGAGCCAGCGGATCCTGGGCGCGCAGGATGCGCTGACGTTGTTCGCGCGCGAGGCCGAATTGCAGGGCGGCCATGGCTATCTGCCCGAGCCGACGCCGGAATTCCTGAACCGGCTGGAGCGCAAGCTGGCCGGATCGGTGGGGGCGGCGACGGCGCATGCGATGGTGGGCCAGATCGTCGGCGGCAGCGCGGTATCGGTGCAGGACCTGATGGCGGTGGCGGATGAAAGTGCGCAGTTGTTGGAATATTCCAACAAGCTCGAGGCGCAGTCGGCCGAGCTGTCTCGCACCGCCCGACAGTTGCGCGAGGCGAACGAGAAGCTGACCCAGCTCTCGGTGCAGAAGGATTCCTTTCTCAGCCAGGTCAGCCATGAATTGCGCACGCCGATGACCTCGATCCGGGCATTCTCCGAGATTCTGCGCGACACCCATGATCTGAAGAAAGAGGAGATGCGCCGCTATGCCTCGGTGATCCATGACGAGGCGCTGCGGCTGACCCGGCTGTTGAACGACCTCCTGGACCTGAGCGTGCTGGAAAGCGGCCAGGTGAGTCTGAACATGCGCGAGGGGCGGCTGGCCGAGGTTCTGGACCACGCGGTATCGGCGGCGTTGGCCGGGTCCACCCAGCGGTTGCAGGTGATCCGGCGATCCGAGGGCGAAGCGCTGCAGTTGTGCTCGGATCTGGACCGGCTGGCACAGGTCTTTATCAACCTGATCGCCAATGCCGACAAATATTGCGATGCGGCGGCGCCGCAACTGACCATCGCAGTGCGCAGCGGCGGCGGTGTTCTGACCATTGATTTCATCGACAATGGCAGCGGCATCCCGGCCGAGGCACAGTCGATGGTGTTTGAGAAATTCGCCCGCGTCAGCGCCGAAAAGGCCGGCGGTGCCGGGCTGGGCCTGGCGATCTGTCGCGAGATCATGGAGCGGCTGGGCGGCAGCATCACCTATCTGAACGGCCGGCGCGGCGGCGCGTTCCGGGTGACCCTGCCGGTGCAAGGCGTGGCGCTGGCGGCGCAATGAGGCCGGCGTAAAGGCAATTGTAACCGGCTGCACCTAGATCTGACGGCGCATAAGCTTGGCGGGTTGGAGGGTATGGCAGCGACGGAATCGGCGACATCCGTGCAGCGCAAGATGGCCGCGGGCCGGGATGACTCGCACACGGCGGGGCGAACGGTTCTGCGGGCGCTGCGGCTGGGGCTGGCGCGGGCGGCGCGCGACGCGCTGAACTTGCCGGTGTCGGTGATCGGCATCACCCAGGCGCGGATGACCCAAGCTGCGCTGGTCGGGCATGTCGACGGCGACCGCCTGCTGATGCTGCTGGACCCGGTGAATATATTTCGCGATCCAGAA
>NZ_PGTB01000006.1 GCF_002786325.1 Pseudooceanicola lipolyticus
GCCTCGATCTCTTCGGCGATGGCGTCGAGGAACTCGGCCCGCACCGCGCGCGGGCTGTAACCATAGCGCCAGAACGCCGCCTCGGCCGCCGCGCAGGCGCGGTCGACCATCGCCGGCGTGCCGACGGCAAAGTCATGCGCCGGGCCCTCCGCCGGCTCCGAGGGAAAGGTGGCTTCGCCCGCGACCCAGTCGCCGGCGATCAGGTGCTTGCCATGGGGGGTGAATGTCATGTCGTCTCCAGTCTTGGTGTGGCCTAGCGGCCCCATTTCAGAACCAGCGGATCGAGCGGCTGCAGCAGGTCGATCATCCGCTGGCGGATCGTCGGATGCAGCGGCGGGATCGGGTGGCGGCAGAACTCGGACCGGATCACCCCGCCCTCGACCATCGCGGCCTTGCAGGACTGCCAGCCGCATTGCCGATTCTCGTGGTTGATCGCCATGGCGACGCGGCCATACGCGGCGGTGGCGCCGGCGATATCACCGGCATGGTGTTTTTCGATCACCGGCTTGATCTGGTCAACGATCATCCCGCTGGTCATCGAGCCGGTGGCGCCGGCATCGAGATCCGCCAGCAGGGTGATCCCCTCCTCGCCGTCGAACGGCCCTTCGATGGCGTCGCCGCCCTCGGCGATCAGCGCGCGCAGCTTGTTGGCGGCTTTCGGGCATTCGATCTTGAACAAGCGCACCTCTTCGATCTCGCGCGCCATCCGCACCAGCAGCGAGACCGGCAGGTCGACACCGGAAAGCGGCGCATCCTGCACCATGATCGGGATGCCGACCTCGCCCACCGCGCGGAACTGCTCAAAGGTCTGCTCGGCCGTGCCCTTCAGCAGGGCGCCGTGATAGGGCGGCATCATCATCACCATGCCGGCGCCCAGCGACTTGGCAAAACGTGCCCGCTCGACCGCGATCGGGGTGGCGAAATGGCTGATCGTCACGATCACCGGCACCCGGCCGGCGACATGCTCCAGGCATAGCCGCGTCAGCACCTCGCGTTCCGCGTCGGACAGCAGGAACTGCTCGGAAAAATTCGCCAAAATGCAGATGCCGTCGGCGCCCTGATCGATCAGGCAGTCCAGCACCCGTTTCATCCCGTCCAGGTCCAGCGTGCCGTCATCATGAAACGGCGTCGGGGCGACGGGCCAGATTCCGGAATAACGGGTCATTCGACGATCTCGAAATTGGCGAGGTGCTTGTCGGAGATGGTGATGCCCAGGCCCGGTTTGTCGTCGTCCAGCTGCAGGAAGCCGTCCACCGCCTCGGGGTCGCCCTCGAAGATGTAATAGAACAGCTCGTTGCCGACCTCGACATCGAAGACCGGGAAATATTCGCTGATCGGGCAGTTGGTGTTGGCCATGGTCAGGTGATAGTTGTGCATCTGCCCGGCATGGGGGATCACCGGGATCTGCGCCGCCTCGGCAATGGCGTTGATCTTCTGCGCCGCGGTGATGCCGCCGACCCGGTTGGTGTCGTATTGCAGCACGCTGACCGCCTTGCGGTTGATCAGCTCGGCACAGCCGATCACCGAGAATTCATGCTCGCCGCCCGAGATCGGCACGATGTTCATCGCGTTCAGCTCGGCATAACCCGCGACATCATCGGCGATCACCGGCTCTTCCAGCCAGCGCGGTTCATACTTGGCCAGCTTGGGCAGCATCCGCTTGGCGTAATCGAGATTCCAGCCCATGTAGCATTCCAGCATGAGATCGTTGTCATAGCCGATCACCTCGCGCAGCGCCTCGACCCGTTTCAGGTTCTCGCGCATCCCCGCCATGCCGTCCTTGGGCCCATAGCCGAAGCGTGACTTGAAGCCGGTATAACCGTGTTTCATCGCCTCCTCGGCCTCGGCCTGCATGCTCTCCACCGGGCCGGCATAAAGCTTGGAGTAATAGACCGGGATCTTTTCCTTGGTGCGCCCGCCCAGCAGCTTGAACACCGGCTTGCCGGTCAGCTTGCCCATCAGGTCCCAGATGGCGATGTCGATGGCCGAAATCGCCGTCATGCCGATGCCCTTGCGGCCCCAGGCATGGGTGCGGCGGTACATCTTTTCCCACAGATAGGCATAGTCGAACGGATCCTCGCCCACCACCAGCGGCGCGTACCAGTCGTCGATGGCCTGTTTCACCACCGTCGGGGCCAGTGCGGCATTGCCGATGCCGATGGTGCCGTCCTCGGTCTCGACCTCGCAGGTCAGCCACTGATGGAACCGGAACGAGGCCATGGCATCGCCCTTCATCCACAGCGCGTCGCTGGCATTGGTGCAGAAATTGCCGGTGGGCGGCACGGTGGGCCCGGTCCAGTTCCAGACACGGGTGCGCACGGATTTGATCTTGGTCATGTGAGTTTCCTTAGTCAGGCGGCTGCGCGGCTGGCACGGTGGTTGCGTGCCATGCGGACGAGAAGATTGAAGGCCTGGAGCGTCGCGCCGACATTGGCCTTGTTCTGGCCGGCGATGTCGAAGGCGGTGCCGTGGGCCGGCGTGGTCACCGGCACCGGCAGCCCGCCGGCCACGGTTACGCCGCGGTCGAAGCCCATCAGCTTGATCGCGATCTGGCCCTGGTCGTGATACATGGTGACGATGGCGTCGACCTCGCCCTGTTTGGCCTTCAGGAACACGGTGTCCGAGGGCCAGGGCCCGGTGACATGTTTCTGGCTGGCCTGCGCCGCGTCGATCACCGGTTGCAGAATGTCGATTTCCTCGCGCCCGAACTTGCCATTGTCCCCCGCATGGGGGTTGAGCGCGGCAACGGCGATGTGCGGCCGCTGTTTTCCGGCGCGGCGGCAGGTATCTTCGGCCAGGCCAATAGCCTGTTCCACCGCCTCGGGGGTGATCCGTTCGGCCACGTCGCGCAGGCCGATATGGCTGGTGACGCGGGTGGTCATCAGATCGTCCAGCACGTTGATCTCGCTGTGATACCCGTCGAAGCCGATATAGCGCGCCATATAGCGGTGTTCGTCCTCGGCGTTCAGGCCGGCGCTGGTCAGCGCCGCCTTGTTGAACGGCCCGAACAGCACACCGTCGACCTTGTCGGCCATCGCCAGGTCCAGCGCCTTGTCCAGACAGCGCAGGCTGCAGGTGCCGCCGGCCTGGGTGACTTCGGCGATCTTCACCGCGTCGGGCTCGATCGTCTGCATCGGCAGCCAGGCCAGCCCGGTCTGGCTGTCGATGGCGGCTTCATCGATCTGCGACAGCGCGATGGGCAATCCGGCCTGGTCGGCGCCCTGCTGCCAGACATGGTCGTCGCCGATCAGCAGGATGTCGGCGGCCTCGGTCACGCCCTCTTCGTGCAGCAGCTTGGCGATCAGTTCCGGCCCGATCCCGGACGGGTCGCCGGGAATGATGGCGATGCGTGGTTTCGGATCGGTCATTGAATGTACCCCGTAAGAGCGAGAGATACCTGCGGCACGTAGGTGACCAGCAAGAGGATGAAGGCAAGCACGCCGATGAACGGCAGGTTCGCGCGCGAGGTTTCCCAGATTCCCGCCTTTGCGATGGAACAGGAGGTGATCAGCACCGAGGCCACCGGCGGCGTCTGCTGGCCGATGGCCAGGTTCAGCGTCACCATGATCCCGAAATGGATCGGGTCGATCCCGACGGCATTGACCAGCGGCATCACCACCGGCACCACCAGAATGATCGCCGCCGCGCCGTGCAGGAACATGCCCAGCACCAGCAGCAGCAGGTTCAGCAGCGCCAGCACGATCAGCGGATTGGTCGTCAGCTCGGTGATCTGCTGCGCCAGCTGCTGCGGCACCTGCGCCTGGGTCAGGAACAGACCCAGTGCCGCCGAAGTTGCCACCAGCAGCATCACGACGCCGGTCTGGCTGATGCCTTCCAGCATCACCCGGCGCAGGCGCGACACGTCGAGGTCACGATAGATGAACAGCCCGATGACCAGCGCCGCCAGCACCGCAAGCCCGGCGCCTTCGGTGGCGGTGACGATCCCGGAAAAGATACCGCCCAGAATGATCACCGGCATGGCCAGCGCCCAGATCGCCTCTTTGAACGACTTCCAGACGTGGCACAGGTCAAAACCTTCAGCGCGCGGCAGGTCATAGCGCAGCGCGAGGACATAAGTGACTGCCATCAGCAGCGCGCCGCCCATCACCCCCGGCACCACCCCTGCCACGAAGAGTTTCAGCACCGAGGTTTCGGCGATAGCCCCGTACAGGATCATCGGGATCGAAGGTGGAATGATGATGGCCAGCGAGGCCGAGGACGAGGTGATCGCCGCGGCCAGCGTGCGGGAATAGCCGCGTTTCTTCATCTCGGGGATCAGCACCGTACCGGTGGCGGCAACATCGGCCACGGCAGAGCCCGAGATCTCGGCAAAGACCATCGAAACCCCGATATTGACCATTCCCAGACCGCCGCGGACAAACCCGATCAGCGCGGTGACGAAGTTGATCAGCCGGACCGAGATGCCCGAGGTGTTCATCAGGTTGCCCGCCAGGATGAACAGCGGGATGGCGATCAGCGGGAAGGAGGTTGCCCCGGAATACAGCGCGATGGCCATGTCATACAGCGTGGCGCCGCCCGGAGTCAGGACCAGCCCGCCAAGCGCGACGATGCCAATGGCAACGGCAATCGGCACGTTGATCAGGATCAGCGCGATCAGCGCAACTGTGGTGAACAGCAGGATCATTTGGTGTCGTCCTTTTCAGACGCCTGGGCGTTTTCGCGCTCGGCCTCGGCGATGGCCTGTTCGATTTCGGCGTGGTCGGTATCGATCCCGGCGGCGGCGTTTCTCAGCGCGCGCGGCATGGTCAGGAAGGTGCCGATGATCATCAGCACGGCGGTGATCGGGATCACCGACTGCACGATGTCCAGCGTCATCCAGCGAATGCTGAGCAGCGAGTCCCATTTCGCCACGGCCAGCACCGCGTTGCCGTACCAGGCGACAACGGCAAAAAAGCCGACCACCAGGAATTCAGAAAACAGCGCCAGCGCGATTGCGGCCCGTCTGGGCAACGCGGTCACGATGCCGCCAAAACTCATGTGGTGACGCAGAAACAGCGCATATGTGGCGCCGAAATAGGTCAGCCAGGCCAACAGAACGCTGGCGATCTCATCGTACCAGGACGGGGACGCGCCAAGATAGCGCATCGTCGTCGAATAGATCACCGCCAGCGCCAGCGCGATCAGCAGCGCAAGGCAGATCGTCTCGATCAACCACAAAAGCGCGGTTTCGATTTTCGCGACCATCGCGTTAATTCCTTCGATTCAGAAGAAGGCCGGCCGGAAAACCCGGCCGGCCCAAGACCTGCGGATCAGTCGGCCAGCGCCTGCGCGCGGCTGACCAGGGCGTCACCGCCCTCGATCTGGCTTGCAAAGGCGGCATAAACCGGGGCCGAAGCCGCGATGAAGGCCTGCTTGTCGGCCTGGTTGATCTCCATCCCGGCGGCTTTGACCTTGTCGACCAGGTCATTGTCGGCGGCTTCGCCCTGGGCCAGCGACCAGTCCTGTACCGAGGCGGCAACGGTTGTGACCGCACCCTTCACATCGTCAGGCAGGTCGTTCCACGTGCCCAGCCCGGCGGTCAGGTAGGTCGGGGAATACACGTGGCCGGTCAGGCTGAGATATTTCTGCACTTCCTGGAAATTTGCGCCGGTGATATTGGTCAGCGGGTTTTCCTGGCCGTCCATGGTGCCGGTCTGCAACGCGACGAACACCTCCGAGAAGGACATCGGAGTCGGGTTGGCACCCCATTCCTTGAACATCGACACCCGCCATTCCGACGACGGCGTACGGATCTTCAGCCCCTTCAGATCCTCCGGTGTGTTGATCGGGCGGGTGTTGTTGGTGATCTGACGGAACCCGTTTTCCCAGGTCGACAGCACCTTGAGACCGGCCTCTTCGGCTTTCGGCGCCAGTTCGTTCTGCACGATCTCGGCATCGATCGCCTTCAGATGCGTGCGGTCCTGCACCAGGAACGGCATGTCGAACAGCGCGAATTCCGGCGCCACGTTGGTCATGATCGACGAGATCAAAGTGAACTGAACCGTGCCCAGCCGCAGCTTTTGCATCAGCTCCTTTTCATCGCCCAGCTGCCCGTCGGCATAGAATTCGACGGTATGCGCATCGCCCAGTTCGGCTTGCAGATCCTCGGCGAACTTGGCGGCGCTGCGGCCCTGAAGGCTGTTCGACGCGGCACCGACCGCGACGATGTAGGTGTCAGCCAGCACCGGCGCCGATGCCACCGACATCGCGCAGACCAACAGGCCGGCGGACACGCCATTTCTTAGGGTTGTCATTGAAAATCTCCTCTCCCGGGCGGTCTGCATTTTGCATATCCGCGCAATGAATTATGTATACATGCATAAAGTATGGACGAGCAAGCTGTTTGTATATATTCTGCGTCAGCGCAAACGCGTTAAAATACATGAAATAAAAACAGAGGTTTAGCGATGGGAGCCTCCATTGCCATCACCAACCGCTCGCTACACGACCAGGTCGCCGGCCGGATTCGTGACCTGATTATCGAAGGCACGCTGGAACCGGGCAGTCGGATCGACGAGGCGCATCTGATCGAGGAACTGGGCGTGTCGCGCACCCCCTTTCGCGAAGCGCTGCGCACCCTCGCCGCAGAGGGGCTGGTGATCGTGCGGCCATCTAAGGGCAGCATCGTGCGCAAGCTGACCCCGGAAGATGTCTTCTCGATGCTGGAAGTGCTTGCCAATCTCGAAAAGCTTGCTGGCGAGTTGGCCTGCGAACGGGCCAGCGCCGAAGAGATCGATGCGCTTGTCGATGTGCATGAAAGGATGATGGAGTGCTATCGCGCCCGCGATCGCATGCCCTATTACAAGCTGAACCAGGAATTCCATTCCCGCCTGGCCGAACTGTCGAAAAACGAAACGCTGCAAGAGGTGCAGGCCAACATCCAGGCGCGGCTGAAGCGCATCCGCTATATCAGCAACGAAAAGCCCGATTTCTGGGCCGGGGCGGTGGCCGATCACGAGGAAATGGTTAAGGCCCTGAAAGAACGCGATGGCCAAAGGCTGGGCGAGGCCATGTCGACACATCTAAAGCGGACCTGGGACCGGGTCAGGCAAAGCCTCTAGGCCAGGATTGCCCGCCTCGGCGCGCACAAGCGCGGCACATCGCGCCTTGCGCGGGGCCGCCCGCACCCCCCATGGGTGAGGATCAGCTTGGGATCAATGTCAGGCGTTGTGGCGCAGGAAGTCGCCAAAGGCCTGCGACATGTCCTCGGCAGCCGCTTTCATGGTTTCAAGATTGGCCTCGATAAGCCCGGCCAATGATGTCCGTGTCGTCATGCTGGAGGTGATGAGTGCCATCGTGGTCGTTCCCTTGTTGTCCCGGACCGGAACCGCAAGCGACAGAACCCCTTCTTCAAGCTCGCTCTCCGTGACGGCGTAGCCCAGTTTGCGGATCTTTCGAATCTCGGCCAGCAAGGCCGGGTAGGACTGGATGGTACGCGATGCCAGCGGTGCCGCGGTGACAGTGCCGAACCAGGCCCGAAGCGCATCGTCTGCAAGATTGGCCAGCAACAGCTTGCCGCCGGCAGAGGCATGCGCCGGCAGGCGATCTCCAAGCGCCAATCGCGATGCATAGACCCGGCGCGAGGGGTCGCGGCACAGGAACATCACATCGCTCCGGTCGAGCGAGACCAGGGAACACGGGCATTCCAGGCGGGCCGCCAGGTCGCGCACCATGTCCCCCAGGATCGACAGGACGCTGTTTATCCCCAGATAGGCCCGGGAAATCGCCAGGCACTTGGAACTCAGGGTATAGCCGTCCCGACCCTTCTCGACATAGCCGGCAATTTCCAGGGTCATGATCAGCCGCCGCGCGGTGGCACGGCTTGTCGACAGGTGATCGGCCACGCCTTGCAGGGTGACGGCTTTTACATCCTCCGAAAACAACTCGAGGATCGCCAACCCCTTGGCCAGGGTCAGCGAATAGTCTTTGGGATTGTCGCTGCCAAGGATATCCGCCGGAATCGATGAAACGACAGGTTCGGACACGGAACGCCCCGGCTTCACCGCAATGCGCCGGAAAAGGCAAACATCAGGAAGATCACCAAGGCAACCGCTGCGTAGCCTGCGATGTCGGCCAGCAGGCCAGCGCGCGGGCCGAGATCTTCGTCGGGCTGTGGATCAGGCGTCATTTCAAAAGGAGCTCCGGCAAGGTGGTTGCAATCTGCGGGATAAACAGGACCAGAAGCAATCCGCCGATCTGCATCAGGACAAAGGGCCAGACCGAGGCAAAGATCTCCTGCAACGTCACGTCAGGGGGAGCGACGCTTTTGAGGAAAAAGCAGGCCGGTCCGAACGGCGGAGACAGATAGTAAATCTGGATGTTCATCGCGAAGAGCACACCAAACCATACCGGATCATAACCGAAGCTGGCCACCACCGGGGCAAAGATCGGCACGGTGATGAACACGATGGCAATCCACTCCATAAAGGTGCCAAGCAGGAAGACGATCGCCATCATCAGCATGATGATGAGGATCGGGTGCCAGTCGAGACCGGTCAGGATGCCCTGCAGGAACCGGCTGCCGCCGATGATGTTATAGATGCCAACAAGGCTGACCGCGCCCAGCACCAGCCAGATCACCGACCCCACAGTCAGCACGGTCTGGCGGAACACGTCCCGCACCATGCGATAGCTCAGGCGCTTGCGCATCGCCGCGACAACCGCTGCCGCGCAGGCGCCGATGGCCGCCGCTTCGGTCACCGAGGCAATGCCCGAGTAGATCGTGCCCATCACGCTGCCGATGACGAAGAACGGCGCGATCAGCTTGCGCATCGCCCGGCCGCGCGGCGCCGTGTCGGCCGCGTCGTGCACGACAGCCGGGGCCATGGCCGGATTGATGCGGCAACGGGTATAAATGTAGATCATATAGATGCCCGCCAGCAGAAGCCCGGGCCCGATCCCCGCAACGAACAGGTCGGATATCGAGACATTCGCCGTCACGCCGTAGATGATCATGACGATGCTCGGGGGAATAAGCGTTGCAAGCGCCCCCGCCGCGCAGATGATGCCGATCGACATCTTGCGATCATATCCGAGCCGGAACATCTGCGGCAGGGCGATCATGCCGAGCATCACGATTTCGCCGCCCATGATCCCGCTCATCGCGGCCAGGAACACCGCGACGACGCAGGTCTGGATCCCGAGAGAACCGGGAAAGTTGCCGCCCAATGTCGCCATCGCGTCGAACAGATCCTCGGCGATCCCCGATCGTTCCAGAATGCCCGCCATAAAAACGAACAGTGGCACCGCCACCAACGAGTAGTTTTCCAGAACGTGAAAAACGTTGGAGGAGATGAGGAACAGACCCGGCACACCGAAATAGATCAGGGATGTGGCGACTGAAACCAGCAGGGTCGCGACACCGAGCGGCGTGCCCAGCAGCATCAGGACCAACAACGCCCCGACGATCAGAAGGGTGACGATTGCAATACTCATTTCCGGGTCTCGTCTTTGCGCAGCGTGTCTATGAGGTTGGCGAGGCTTTGCAGCGCTCCGAGGCAGGCCCCCAGAAAGAGCGCCGGCTTGAGGATCGCGGGCATGGGCGGATTAAAGGCGCTTCCGGTCCGCTCAACGGATTTCAACGCGTGAAGGCCCGGGCCGAACGTGGCGTAGGCCAAGGCAATGAAAGCGATGAGGGTCAGCGTCAACGTGACCACGTCCAGCCATCGCTGGCGCGGGGCCGGACTGAAGTCGCGCACGAATGTGATTGCGATATGCCGGTTCTGTTGCCCGACATAGCCGACGGAGAACACCCAGGCGATCGCGCACAGGGTCAGCGTTACTTCGAAGGCCCAGTCCGACGGGGCATTGAAAAAATAACGCATGATCACTTCGCGTACTGCGATCAGGAGGGCCACGAAATAAAAGGGGGCGCAGGCATAGCCGATGGCCAGGCTCATGCGAGAGATGATGCGGCTGATCTTCATGTTTTGACACCCGGGAAGTTTGCCGGGGCGTCAGCCGCCCCGGCGATTGAGGATCAGTTGTCCAGAAGGCCCGCCTTGTGGAGGTAATCCTGCTGGGCGGCCCATACCATCGCGGCGTCGTCGCTCTGTTGAGACACGCGCTCCCACACATTGCGGGCGGCCGCGCGGAACGCCTGGCGGTCGGCCGCCGACCAGTCGATCACCTGCACGCCTTCACGGGTCGCAAGGTCGGCCGCGGTGGCCCGGTCCTCGAGATCGGCGGCTCGGCGCAGATCGTCATAGGCCGCGTTGTACCACACCTCCAGAATGCTCCGCTCCTGCTCGCTCAGGCTCTCCCACTTCGACTTGTTCATGGCAAAATGCGCCATCGCCTGCGAGTGGATGCCCGGGTAGATCGGGTAAGGCGCGATCTTGTGGAAGCCGAGCTGTTCGTTGTTGACCAGGGCGCTGGCGTCCGCCGCGTCAACCAGTCCGGTTTCCAGTGCGGTATAGACTTCGCTGAACGGGATCGAGACGGGCGTCGCTCCGACCTCGCGGAAGATCTCGGCCGCCAAGCCCTCGGGTGCGCGCACCTTGACCCCCTTCATGTCGGCCAGGGTCGGAATCGGCTTGGCCACGACGAGCGCTTCACGCGAATAAGGTCCGCAACCGACCACATGCAGGTTCGACCCGAAATGCTTGTCGTAGAGCGATTGCAGGATGTCGCGGCCTTGGTGATTGCGGCAGAAGGTCTGGGCCTGGTCCGGCGTATCGTAGGCGGCGATCAGATCGCCGAACATCGCAAAGGCTGGATCGGTCCCAGCGAAATAGTTCGACACGGTGAACTCGCCGTCGAGAATGCCGGCCGACACCGCCTGCGGCGTCTCCCGGTGCGGCACCACCGCGCCGATGGGCAACAGCTCGACACTTAGCGCGCCGCCGCTCATCGCGCTCAGCTTCGGCACCCATATCTTGTTCAGCCGGGTCAGCACGAAATCGCCGGAATTCTGCGCCGTCTGGATCCGCAGCGTTGTTTCGGCTGTCACCGGAATGGCGATCATGGTCGCGACCAGTCCCGCCAGGAAAGTCTTCAATTTCATCGTCTTGGCTCCTCCGCTGATGCCGGGCACATCGGTGCCCGATTGAAAGGGTTGGCTTTGGCCGAGCCACGGCACGGGACAGGACTTCCTCAGGAGTCCCGCGCGCGCCGAAGCTCTGTCGCCGGTGATGTCAGTAGATTTCCGGCTCCGGCGCGGTGCGCCCGAAGTCGGTTTGCAGGTAATCGAAGTCACAGCCCTTGTCGGCCTGCTGGATGTGTTGCGCATACATCCAGTCGTATCCCCGGGTTGCCTTCGGCTCGGGCGGTGTCCATTCCGCGCGCCGCCTTTCCAGTTCCGCGTCGGAAACCAGCATCTCGATCTTGCGATTGGGCACGTCGATGCGGATGCGGTCCCCGGTTTTTACCAGCGCCAGCGGCCCGCCGATGGCCGCCTCGGGCGCCACGTGCAGGATACAGGCGCCATAGGATGTCCCCGACATCCGGGCATCGGAAATCCTCACCATGTCGCGGACACCCTGCTTTACCAGCTTGGTGGGGATCGGCAGCATGCCCCATTCCGGCATGCCCGGCGCCCCGATCGGACCCGCGCCGCGGAAGATCATCACGTGATCCGCGGTCACGTCGAGATCCTCGTCATAGACCGAAGCGCGCATTTCCGGATAGCTGTCGAACACCAGCGCCGGACCTTCGTGCACCATCAGCCGTTCCTCCATTGCGGCGGGCTTGATGACACATCCGTCGGGCGCAAGGTTCCCTCGCAACACGGCCAGCGAACCTTCGGGATAGATCGCGGTGTCGACGCTGCGGATCACATCGTCGTTGAACACTTCGGCACCTTCCAGCGTCTCTCCCATCGTCTTGCCAGACACAGTCAGCGCATCGAGCTTGAGGTGATCGGTGATGCGGCTCATCAATGCCCGAAGCCCCCCGGCATAGTAAAAGTCCTCCATCATGTATTTCTTTCCCGACGGCATGATGTTGGCGATCACCGGGATTTCACGCCCCGCCTTGTCAAGATCGTCCATCGTCAGCTCGACGCCGGCGCGCCGGGCCATGGCGATCAGATGGATGATCGCATTGGTCGAACAGCCGGTCGCCATCGCGACCACGACAGCGTTGGAGACGGCATCGGCGGTCAGGATCTTGTCGGGCGTCAGATCCTCGCGCACCATCTCGACGATGCGCCGCCCACAGGCCGCGGACATCCGGATGTGGTTGGCATCGGCCGCCGGGATGGAGATGGCATTGGGCAGGGTCAGACCCAGCGCTTCTGCGATCGAGCCCATGGTGGAGGCCGTGCCCATCGTCATGCAATGGCCATAGGAGCGCGCCACGCCGGCCTCGACCCCCTGCCATTCCTCCTCGCTGATATTGCCGGCGCGCTTCTCGTCCCAGTACTTCCAGAACGACGTTCCCGACCCCAGAGGCTCGCCGCGGTAATTGCCCCGCAGCATCGGCCCGGCTGGCAGAAAGACAAAGGGCAGCCCCATCGAGGTTGCCCCCATGATCAGCGCCGGGGTGGTCTTGTCGCACCCGCCCATCAGCACCGCGCCATCGATGGGATGCGAGCGCAGCAGCTCCTCGGTCTCGATCGCCAGAAGGTTGCGGTAGAGCATCGTCGTCGGTTTCACGATCGGCTCCGACAGCGAGATCGCGGGCAGTTCCAAAGGAAAGCCACCGGCCTGAAACACACCGCGTTTCACGTCTTCGACGCGGTGCTTGAAATGGGAATGGCACTGGTTGATGTCCGACCAGGTGTTGATGATCGCGATGACCGGGCGCCCATGCCAGTCTTCCCGGCTGTAGCCCATCTGCATGAAGCGCGAACGATGGTTCGAGGAGCGCATCTCGTTCGAGGCGTACCAGCGCGCGGAACGATAGGTGGCTGGATCTTTCATGGTCTGTCTTCCTCTACGTTGCCGGCCATCGACCAGACAGACCGATCCGGTTCGAAACCGCGCCCGGTCTCGCCTGAAATCGGCCCGGCCATCTGCCCGAGCTCAACTGATTGTTTGTCGAATTGCGGCGCCTCGTCCTCCCGAGCCGACCGCTTTGTTCCTCCGATTCACGACGGCCAAAGGACCCTCGTGTCGACAGATTTGAGACACGCATACACCCGCTGTCAAACTTCTAGTAAGCGCGTTCGATTATCGAACGAAATGGCGCGGGCACGGCCAGACTCTGCGGCCCGGGCCAGCGGGATCAGACGCCTTTCAGTTCAGCTTCGGCGATGAGCGCCTGGATCCGGTCCGGCAATTTGCGCTGGCGCGACAGGTCATCGTCGCGCTTGCGTTCCAGTTCCCGAACGATTTCAAGACGCGCGATGACTTCGCCGATCCGGGCAAAGGGCACGACGACAACGCCATCCTCGTCGCCAACCACGATATCGCCGGTCGACACCGGCACCCCCCCAAGCAGAATGGGCAGTCCAACGCTGCCTGGCCCGTGCGAATGCGGCGAATTGGGATGAGCCCCGGCGGCAAAGACCGGCAGCCCCACCTCGCGAATGCCCGCCCGGTCGCGTACCAGCCCGTCAGTGACGATCGCCGTGGCGCCAGCGATTTGCGCCATCCTGGCCACCCGGTCGCCCAGCACCGCACAACCGGTCCACGCCTCGGTTGCTGCCATGATCACATCGCCGGGCTCGGCCTTGCCGAGGCTGGCCAGCAGTCCGAGGATGTCGGCCGGTCCGACCCAGCAGGTCAGCGCGGGGCCATGAAAACGGTCAGGCGTGCCCGGGACGGGCTTAATGCGGTAATCAAGCGCCCCAACTCCGTCCATGGCATCGGCGACGAAGCCGGTGGGTGTATCGGCAAAGGCGGCGATCTGATCGGATGTCGGCCGGTTCCGCCCCACCGGATCGGCGATTGTTAGATTGGGCAATTTCTCGATCACTGCGCTGTCTCCTCCCGTCGCGATTGATTGTATGCCCCCGGATCCGGTCCGCGGGCCCCAGCACCTGCCACCCCGCAGAACCGGCCGCCCTGCCGCGGCCCGGGCGCTTGCGGCGCCGGGCCTACTCGGCCGCGGCGAGCCTGATGTTTGCGCCGTCGGTCATCGCGTCCACCGTCGCCGCGATCGAGGCCGCGTCAATCCCATAGTGGCGGTAGAGATCGCCGATCGTGCCGGTCTGGCCGAAGTGCTCGACCCCCAGCGGGCTGGTGCGATGCCCGCCGACCGCGCCCAGCCAGGACAGTGTCGCCGGGTGGCCGTCGATCACCGTGACCAGATGGCAATGCGGCGGAAGCTGTCGCAGCAGGCATTCGACGTGCGACCGGGCGGCGGGATTGCCGCGCTTGCGCTCTCGCTGGGCTGCGGTCCAACCGGCGTTGAGCCGGTCGGCCGAGGTGACCGCGAGCACACCGACATCGCGCCGGTATTCGCCGATCATCCCGGCGGCGGCGATCGCCTCGTCGGCAACCGCGCCCTGATAGGCAATTACGACGCTGCAATTCGGTCCTGGTTTGCGCAACCAGTAGGCACCATCGATGGCGCCCTGCCGGAAGGAGTCATCGACCCGTTTCGCAGGCTGTTCCAGTGGCTTGGTCGACAGGCGGAGATAGACCGCGCCCCCGGTTTCATCCCGAAGCCAGGTGCGTTCGTCCGGATCGCCATCGCCGTCGCGCTGCATATAGTCGAAGGCCCATTCCATGATCACCGCCAGTTCGTCGGCAAAGGCCGGCTCGAACGCCGCCAGACCGTCCTGCGCCAGGCCGGTCAGCGGCGTGCCGACCGACTGGTGCGCCCCGCCCTCGGGCGCCAGTGTCGCGCCCGAGGGCGTGCCGACGATCATAAAGCGTGCGTCCTGGTAACAGGCATAGTTCAGCGCATCGAGCCCCCGGTGCACGAAGGGATCGTAAACCGTGCCGATGGGAAGCAGACGTTTGCCCCAGAGGCTGTGCGACAGCCCCTGCGCCGCGAGCAGCAGGAACAGGTTCATTTCGGCGATCCCCAGTTCAACATGCTGACCGTCCGGCGCGAATTCCCATTTCGCGGTCGAGGGGATGCTGTGCGTCTTAAACGTATCGGCGATCGCTTCGCGGGCGAATAGCTTGCGCCGGTTCACCCAGGGGCCCAGGCTCGTCGTTCCGGTCACGTCGGGCGAAGAGGTTACGATCCGCTCTGCCAGAGCGCTGTCCTGGCGCGCGATCTTGTCCAGAATCTTGCCAAAGGCGGTCTGGGTCGAAATCTCCCGGTCCGTCGCAATCTCGATATTGGGCACGGCGACCTGCGCATCCGAATACCGCCGGGGATGTTCGGCAAAGAACGGAACCCGCGCAAGGAATTCGCGCAGAGCCGCAGGGTCCGCGACCCCTGCCATCGGCTCCCATTCCTGGCCTTCCGGCACGCCCATATGCGCCTGCCAGTCGGCCATCTGCGCCTT
Source organism: Pseudooceanicola lipolyticus (assembly GCF_002786325.1). Lineage (GTDB taxonomy): Bacteria > Pseudomonadota > Alphaproteobacteria > Rhodobacterales > Rhodobacteraceae > Pseudooceanicola_C > Pseudooceanicola_C lipolyticus. Next base: position 15,350 of record NZ_PGTB01000006.1, read on the forward strand.
GGTCATCAATCCGCCGTGGTTGTCCTTGTGCCCCGCGATCGGGGTGCCCCAGCCCTTGATCGTATAGGCCAGGAAACAGGTTGGCCGGTCGTGCCGCACCGCGGCAAAGGTCTCGGCCATGGTGTCCACGCAGTTTCCACCGAGATTCTCCATCAGTTCGGCCAGCTCGTCATCGCTGCGCCGATCGATGAGCGCGCTCACCTCTCCCTGGTCCCCCAGATCATCCAGAAGGCGTTGCCGCCACACGGCCCCGCCCATGTAGGTCAGCGCGGAATATTCCGGGTTTGGACAGGCGTCGATCCAGTCGCGCAGCGCCTTGCCACCCGGCTCCTCGAAGGCGGCGCGCTGAAGGCGCCCGTACTTGACCCGCACCACGTCCCAACCGAAGGCGTCGAAGATCTTCTCGATGCGCTGCCACAGCCCCTCGCGGATCACACCGTCGAGCGATTGCCGGTTATAGTCGATCACCCACCACACGTTGCGCAGATCGTGTTTCCAGCCCTCTTGGAGACATTCATAGATATTGCCTTCATCCAGCTCGGCATCGCCCATCAGCGCGATCATCCGGCCCGGTTTCACCTCCGCGCCCCATGGTTTCGCCCGGATATAGTCCTGCACCATCGACGCAAACGACGTCACCGCGACACCAAGCCCGACCGAGCCGGTGGAAAAATCGACATCATCGACGTCCTTGGTGCGCGAAGGATAGGACTGCACACCTCCGAAGCCGCGAAAATTCTCCATCTTCTCGCGCGGGATATGCCCCATGAGATACTGCATGGCATGAAACACCGGCGAGGCATGAGGTTTCACCGCCACCCGGTCTTCAGGGCGCAGGGCTGAGAAATACAGCGCCGTCATCATCGACACCATCGAAGCCGAGGACGCCTGATGTCCTCCGACCTTGATGTCGTCCGTCTTTGGCCGGACATGGTTGGCATTGTGGATCATCCAATGCGACAGCCACAGAAGCCGCTGCTCGATCGTGCGAAGGTGCGATGTGTCGTCGGTCATCGAAAGTCTCCCGTTTCTTCTTGAATACACCGTCGCAAACCGAGAAAAGCATCGAACATTACCCAATATTTCTTCATTTGTGGTGGTATCAGGCGCAGATTTAGGAAATGGTAGCGGAAATCGCCGCATCAGAGGCCTATCATGGATAGTCTGGACCACAAGATTCTGCGGGAGCTTCAGGCCGAGGGGCGGCTTTCTCACCAGGAACTGGCCGAACGGATCGGCCTGTCCCCTTCCCCCTGCGCCCGCCGTATTCGCAAGCTCGAAACCGAGGGCTACATCACCGGCTACGGCGCCGAGATTGACGAGACAAAACTCGGCTTCGCCTTCAGCGTGTTCATTTCAGTACGGCTTGACCGCCAGATCGATGACCGCCTCGTCGCCTTCGAGCGAGAGGTCGGGCGCTGCCCGGAAGTGGTGGATTGCTGGCTCATGACCGGCAGTTTCGATTACCTGCTGCGCGTCGCGGTGCGCGATCTCGAGGAATTCGAGCACTTCCTCACCCGCCGCCTGACCAAACTGCCGGGCGTCGCCTCGCTGGAATCCTCGATCCCGATCAGACGGGTCAAGCACACGGCGGCGCGGATCGCCTGAGCGGTCCTGTCTCCGGTCCGCGGGCCGAAACCCAGCGCGATCGGCCGAAAGATTGGCGGGATCCGGCGCATATCAGGCTGAACCGTTCAGTCTTTGCCGAAAATCACCCGACAGCGCCAAGTATGCTGGCGTGAGGCAAGGCAATAGACGCCCTGCAGCGGGAGGATCACAAATTGGCAGGCACTATCCTGATCACCGGGGCCAGCTCGGGCATTGGGCGGGCGACCGCAGATCTGTTCCTTGAGCAAGGCTGGACCGTCGGACTGCTCGCCCGCAGTCTGGACAAGCTCGAAGCGGTCGCCGCCGGCCATGCAAAAGCCGTGGTGCTGGCCGCAAACGTGACGCGCCCGGACGAGATCGCCGCAGCCGTCAACGATTTCGCCGACCGCGCCGGCCACCTTGATGCCGTGTTCAACAACGCGGGCATCTTTGCACCGGCGGCGGCGCTGGACGAAATCCGCCTCGAGCATTGGGAGCAATCGGTTTCTGTAAACCTGACCGGCATGTTCCTCACTGCCCGCGCCGCCTTTGCGCGCATGCGGCACCAGGCGCCGCAAGGCGGGCGGATCATCAACAATGGTTCAATCTCGGCCCATGCCCCGCGCGAAGGGTCGGCCTGCTACACCACGACCAAACATGCCATCACCGGGCTGACCAAATCCATCAGCCTCGATGGCCGCCCGTTTGACATCGCCTGCGGACAGATCGATATCGGCAACGCCAGGACCGACCTGCTCGACGGCATCATCACGCGCTCGATCGAGAATGGCGAGGCCCCGCCACCGACGATGGACGTGCACCATGCCGCAGAGGCGGTCTTGCATATGGCCCGTCTTCCTCTTGAGGCGAACGTGCAGTTCATGACGGTCATGGCAACAAAAATGCCCTATATCGGGCGCGGATAACGACCGGCCCGGACATGGGCCACCAGGAGAAATTACCACAATGCTCAAGTCCAGAATCGCCGCCGGAGATCGCCTGGTCGGCACCGTGCTGAAGACACCCCACTACGGCCTGATCGAGGTGTTGGGGGGCACGGATTTGGATTTCGTCATGATCGACACCGAACACTCGCCTTTCTCCACCGCCGAACTCGACAGATGTATCCTCGCCTCCCGCGCGGTGGATCTGCCGGTTCTGGTCCGATTGGTGGAAGGGACGCCGGCCGCGATATTACAGGTTCTCGACATGGGTGCAGCCGGCATCGTCGTGCCGCAGGTCGACACCGCCGCCGAGGCCAAAGCTATCGTTCAGGCAACCCGCTATGGGCCGGGTGGGCGCGGGTTTGCCGGAACCACACGCGCCGGCGGCTTCGGCACAATCCCCGCTTCGGACCTGATCGAGCGCGCAAACGACGTGGTGGTCGTGGTACAGATTGAAAGCGCGGAAGGTGTCGCAAACGCCTCGGCAATCGCGCAGACATCCGGCGTGGATGCATGTTTCGTCGGGCGCGCGGACCTGGCCGTTTCCCAGGGGCTGCCTTTGAACGCGCCAGTCATCGAAAGCGCGACGGAAGAGACCTTTCAGGCCTGCATGCGCAACAATGTCGCTCCCATGATGTTCGTGTCCGACATCTCGGAATGTGCAGGCTGGTTCGGTCGCGGCGCGCGGATCATCGCGGTCGGAAGCGAGCACAAGGCCATGCAGTCGTATTTTTCCGCCGGCACCATCGGGTCCGCCAAGGGATAGGTGCAACCGCGCTCCTGCCCCTCGGCCGGAGCGCGGCGCTTTGATGCTTTTCACATCACCAGGGCAACGGAACCCTGTTTCTGGCGCCGACGGGGATCGGCGGCGCCAGCAGTCCGAAGATCAGGCCGGCGCGAAGTTGCTGGGATAAAGCGCCCGCATCGAGGCTTCGTCGCCGGGGGTCTTGAACGTTTTGCCTTCGGCGATCTTGTGCGCCTTTTCCACGGCGGGACGCGCATTGATCTTCTCGAACCAGCGCGCGACCTCGGGAAAACGCGCCAGACCGTCACCGCCGAGAACACGCTCGCCTCGGATGGCCCAACCCCAGACCGACATGTCCGCGATCGAATAGGTATCTCCGACCACGAATTCACGGCCCTTGAGATGGTCGTTCAGAACCTGGTAATGCCTTTCGATCTCGCGCATATAGCGGTTCTTGGCATAAGGCACGTCTTCCGGGGCGACGTGGTGGAAATGCACCGACTGACCCGAGAACGGGCCCAGTCCGGTCGCGACAAACATCAGCCAGGACAGAAGTGCACCGCGTTCCTCGGGTGCCACGCCGAATTGGCCGGTCTTCTCCGACAGGTAGATCAGGATCGCCGTGCTGTCGAAAACCGCGATATCTCCGTCCAGGATGGCAGGGACCTTGCCATTGGGATTGATGGCCCGGAACTCGGGCGTGTGCTGCTCTCCCTTTGCCGTGTCCACTGGGACCAGTTCGAACGGCATTCCGGTTTCGGCCAGGAACAACGCGACCTTCATGGGGTTCGGCGTCGGGTGGTAGAAGAATTTCAGCATGGTGTCTCCGTTTCGGTGTGAATTCATCAGTTCGCAGGTTCGAGCTTGTCCTGTGTTCTCAGATCGAAATCCGAGGCGTCGTGGCGTTCACGCAGCTGCTCGTGGAGCGGGCCGGACGTGCGATTGACGATCCGGCCGCGCTGGACAGCCGGCCGCGCCAGAATGTTCTGCGCCCAGCGGCGCAGGTGCGTGTAGCTTTCGACATCCAGAAATTCTCCGGCGTCGTAGGCATTGCCCAGGGCAAGGTTGCCGTACCAGGGCCAGGTCAGCATGTCCGCGATCGAATAAGTCTGGCCTGCCAGGTACGGGCGTTCGGCCAATGTCCGATCCAGCACGTCCATCTGGCGCTTCACTTCCATCGTGAAGCGGTTGATGGGGTATTCGAACTTCTCGGGCGCGTAGAAATAGAAATGGCCGAAACCGCCGCCAAGGTAGGGTGCCGAGCCCTGCAGCCAGAAAACCCAGTTCATCACCTCGGTCCGTTGCGCCGGATCATCGGGAAGGAAGGCGCCGAACTTCTCCGCCAGATAAAGCAGGATCGCCCCGCTTTCGAAAACGCGGCTGCCGGTGTCGCGATCGAACATGACCGGGATCTTGGAATTCGGGTTCAGGGCAACGAAGCCCGACGAGAACTGATCTCCTTTGCCGATGCGGATCAGATGCGCGTCGTATTCGGCACCGCTCTCTCCGATGGCCAGCAGCTCTTCGAGCATGATGGTCACCTTCTGCCCGTTCGGCGTGCCCATCGAATAAAGCTGGATCGGATGCCGCCCCACGGGCAATTCCGCGTCATGCGTCGCGCCGGAAATCGGGCGGTTTATGTTGGCCCAGTTGCCGCCGTTTTCGGCGTCCCAAGTCCAGACTTTCGGTGGGATGTACTGCGCCATGTTCTGGACTCCTCGAATAATGACTCGTTGCTTACGGCCCTGAACCCAACTGGCATCACGGCCGGCTTTCGGTATCTTCCAATCTGCTGCTAGCCATTGTTGAGCAACTGCTCAAGTATTTTCTGAGTAACCGCTCAAGAAAAATGCACGCCGTCCTCTTCTGCCCGGCGTCAGGATGGGTATATTCCTGCCATGGCACGCACAGCTTCATATGATCGGGATGCCGCACTGGACGCCGCCATGACCCTGTTCTGGGTCAAGGGGTACCAGGCGACTTCGCTGAAAGATCTTGAGGACGCGTTGAAAATGCGACCCGGATCGATCTATGCGGCGTTCCAGAGCAAGGAAGCCCTGTTCCGCGCCACGCTGGAGCGGTATTCCCATCGCATCGCGGATGAGCTTGGGCAATTGGTCGCCTCCGCCCCCTCCCCGCTTGCCGCCTTGCAGGCCCATCTGGAAAGACTGGCGGAGCTCGACCCGTGCGATCGCCCCTCGACGGCCTGCATGCTGGTCAAGTCTCTGCTGGAGATTCCCCAGGAAACGGAGTTGCGCGCCGTCGTGCTCGAACATCTGGCCCGTGTCGAAGACCAGTTGGCCACGGTCTTCCAGCGGGCGCGCGACCGGGGAGAACTGCCTCCCGACGCCGATCCCTCTCGGCTGGCTCAACGCATCCAGACCTACATCTTCGGGCTGAAGATCCAGGCGCAACGCCGGACCGATCCGGTGCAGATGCAACTGCTCTGCGCGGATCTTGCCGAAGAAATCGGGCGCCTTGGCACCGGGTGGTCCACCCGGCAGGCGACCGGGGATACACTGCCGCGCATCGGCTCCTGAAGCCAGCGGATGCACGAGGGCCGCATTTGGAACAGCTCAAGAACATCAAATCCGTACAGGTCTTCCTCGCGGTGGCCAGTTTCGGCAATGCAACCCGCGCTGCCGCGTTCCTGAATACCAGCCAGAGTTCTGTCAGCTACCACATCAAGAAGCTTGAAGACGAAGTCGGCGTGCCCCTGTTCGAGCGGACACCGACCGGGCTGATCCTGACCGAGGAAGGTACGGTGCTTGCCTCCTATGCCGAACGCGGGCTCACCTTGATCCAGACCGGTCTGGCCAAGGTCGGGGATATGGTCGACTCGGTCAGGGTCGCGTTGCTGCCGATGTTCGCCAGCCGCTGGCTGTCATCCCGGTTAGGCGATTTCTGGGAACGCTACCCGAGCCTCCAGCTCTCGGCGCAGACCCACAACAATTCCTATGCCGACCTCGATCACCCCGAGGGCTTTGCCGATCTCGGAATCCAATGGGGCAGAGGGGGTTGGAAACGGTTCGAGACCAAGCGGCTGTGGCCCGAGAAGATGGTAGTGGTCTGCAACCCGGATTACCTGGCCGAACATTGCATCCGGGAACCTGCGGACCTGGCCCGTTGCACCCTGCTGCATGTCGACGACGAGAACATGTGGCAGGAATGGTGCTCGAACAATGGCCTGACGCTGTCGCGGGCTCAGTCGCAGATGATGCTGGAAGACCGGCACTTCCAGCTCAGTTCGACAATCAATGGCCTGGGCGTATCGCTGTTTGCCAAATGGCTGGTCACCCGAGAAATCAACGACGGCGTGCTGGTGGATGTGTTCGGCCGCGATTTCGACACGTCTTTCGCCTATCACCTGCTCGTGCCCAGAGACACGCCGCTGTCCCATTCGTCGCAGGTGTTCCTGGAATGGTTCTTTCGCCAGTGCGACGAACATGACCCCCACAGGTCCGCCTTGGGCTCCGGCGCAGCGTGACCAGATCACCCGAGGCGGTGGTCAGGACGGATCGGCCATTGCCAGCGTCGCCTGTACCGCCTGCTTCCAGCCGGCATATCTGCGGCTTCTTTCCTGCGCCGCCATTTCCGGCTCGAAGGCGCGGTCCAGTGCCCAGCGTTCGGCAAAGCCCTGCATATCGGGATAGAGATCGGCCTTCATCCCGGCCAGCCATGCCGCGCCAAGCGCCGTGGTTTCCCGGATCTTCGGCCTGTCGACCCGGGTTGCGAGGATGTCGGACAGGAACTGCATGGCCCAGTCGTTGGCCGAGAGGCCCCCATCGACGCGCAGCACGCTGTCATCGCCAGCGGGGCTCCAATCGGCGTGCATTGCTTCCAGCAGGTCCCGTGTCTGCAGGCCAACGCTTTCCAGCGCGGCGCGGGCCAGTTCCGCCGGACCCGTGTTGCGGGTCAGCCCGAACACCGCCCCCCGGCATTGTGGCTGCCAGTACGGCGCGCCGAGCCCCGTGAAGGCGGGCACCAGCACAACCTCCTGTTGCGCGTCCGCACGCTCCGCAAGCGGCTGGCTCTGGGCCGCGCTGTCGAGAACGCCAAGGCCGTCGCGCAGCCATTGCACCGCCGCACCGGCGATGAAGATCGATCCTTCCAGCGCATAGCAGGGCCGGCCGTCCAGCTGATAGGCAATCGTCGTCAGCAGCCGGTTGCGCGACCGAACCGGTGTCGCTCCGGTGTTGAGGAGGGCAAAGCAGCCGGTGCCATAGGTCGATTTCAGCATGCCGGGCAGGAAACAGGCCTGCCCGATCGTGGCCGCCTGCTGGTCGCCGGCCACGCCCAGGATCGGGATCTCGGCACCCAGAATATCGCGCCGCGCAACGCCGAAGTCGCCGGCGCTGTCGCGCACTGTCGGCAACATCGCCATCGGAATACCCAGCATCTCGCAGATCGGTTCCGACCACCGGCCCTCGTGGATGTCATAAAGCAGCGTGCGCGCGGCATTGGTTGCATCGGTGGCATGGACCGCGCCGCCGGTGAGGTTCCAGATCAGCCAGGTATCGACGGTACCGAACAGCAACTCACCGGCGCGCGCCCGAGCCCGGGCGCCCTCGACGTGATCCAGCAGCCAGGCCAGCTTGGTCCCCGAAAAATAGGGGTCCAGCAACAACCCGGTGCGCGCGCTCACCATGTCCTCGAAGCCCCGGCCCTTCAGCGCCTCGCACAGGTCGGCGGTGCGGCGGTCCTGCCAGACGATGGCGCGATGGATCGGCCGGCCGGTCGCGCGGTCCCAGACCAAGGTGGTCTCACGCTGGTTGGTGATGCCGAGGGCGGCAATCTCGGCCGGCCTGAGACCCGCCCTGGCGATCGCCGTCCGCGCGGTGCGCAGCATCGTCTGCCACAGGTCGTCCGGCTCGTGTTCGACCCAGCCGGAGGCCGGGTAATGCTGCGCGAATTCTTCCTGCGCCGAGGCCACGGGCTGCATCTGCCCGTCAAACAGGATTGCGCGGGTCGAGGTGGTGCCCTGGTCGATGGCGAGAACATAGGTCATCCGGCGGCTCCCGTCCGATCGGCAACCGAGGCCCCGGCCGCACCCTGCATCCAGCTGTCCAGAGCGGCCATCTGTTCGGCGCTCATCCGCAGCCCCAGCTTGCTGCGGCGCCAGGCGACATCCTCGGCCCGGCGTGCGAATTCCCGTTCCATCAGCCAGCGGACCTCGCGCTCGCTCAGCGTGGCGCCAAAGTCCCGGCCCAGCTCGGCGGCGCTGCGCGCCTGCCCCAGCAGCACCCGCGCCTCGGTGCCATAGGCGCGGAACAGGCGCCGGGCCCAGGCGGCATCCAGGAACGGGTAATCGCGGCGCAAATCCGCCGTCATCCGGTCCACCTCTGCCACGGCAAAATCGCCGCCCGGCAACGCGGCGCCTGCCGTCCACGGGCCTTTGGCCGCCGCGCAATAGGGCGCTAGCTTGGCCATCGCCGCTTCGGCCAGCTTGCGATAGGTGGTGATCTTGCCGCCGAACACGTTCAGCGCCGGCAACCCGTCCGCGACGTCCAGCTTCAGGACGTAGTCCCGCGTCGCCGCCGTGGCCGAACCCGCCCCGTCATTGTAGAGCGGGCGCACGCCGGAATAGCTCCAGAGGATATCCTCCGGTCGCACCGGCACCTTGAAATAGCGCGCGGCGAAGGCGCAGAGATATTCCTGCTCCGCCTCGGTGCAGACCGGCGGTGTATCGGGATCGGCGTGATCGGCATCGGTGGTGCCGATCAGGGTAAAATCCTCCTCGTAGGGGATCGCGAAGATGATCCGCCCGTCGGTGCCCTGCAGGAAATAGGCTTTGTCATGGGCGAACAGCCTATTGGTCACGATATGGCTGCCCCGCACCAGCCGTATGGCGGCCGGGCTTTCGCTATGGGTCACGTCCCGGATGACCTCTCCCACCCAGGGCCCGGCCGCGTTGACCAGCATGCGGGCCCGGTGGTGACTCACGGCGCCGGTTTCCACATCCCGGACCACGACATGCCAGCAGCCGTCGCCGCGCTCGGCCCGCTCGACCCGGGCGCCCGTCAGGATCGTCGCCCCGCGCTCTTGCGCATCGCGGGCGTTCAGCGAGACCAGCCGCGCGTCATCAACCCAGCAATCCGAATAGACATAGGCGGCCCGGAATTCGTCGGACAGCGGCAGGCCTGCCGGATCCCGCGCCAGGTCCACCCGTTCGGTCCCCGGCAGGATCTGCCGCCCGCCCATATGGTCATAGAGAAACAGCCCCAGCCGGATCAGCCAGGCCGGCCGCCGTCCCCGCATCCACGGCATGATCGCCGCCAGCAGCCGCGAGGTCGGTGTGTCGCTCTCGAAGCGCATCTCGGGATGACAGGGCAGCACGAAGCGCATCGGCCGGCTGATATGCGGCATCGCCCGCAGCAGCACCTCGCGTTCGCGCAGGGCCTCGCGCACCAGCCGGAATTCGAAGAATTCCAGGTAGCGCAGGCCGCCGTGGAACAGCTTGGTCGAGGCCGAGGAGGTCGCCCCCGCCAGATCGCCCTTCTCGGCCAGGGTCACCGAAAGGCCCCGGCCCGCCGCGTCCCTGGCGATGCCGCAGCCGTTGATCCCGCCGCCAATGACGAAGAGATCGACAGGCCCGTCCCGGCCGGAATGGACTTGATGGATCATCTCGAGCCTCCGTTTCGAAAGAGCAGAAGATCGGCCGCGCCGGTCGCTCAGCCTTGCCCGGCCGGTTTCTGCGCCGCGGCCCGGTATTCGTCCCGCAGCCGCCGCTTATAGAGCTTGCCGGTGGCCTCGCGTGGCAGCTTGTCGCGGAAATCGACGCTGCGCGGGCACTTGATCGCCGACAGCCTGCTCCGGCAGAAGGCCACCATCTGCTCCGCCAGTTCCGGCGTGGGCGCGGTGCCCGGCATCAGCTGCACCACCGCTTTCACCTCCTCGCCGAACTCCTCGTTGGGCACGCCGATCACCGCCGCATCCTCGACCGCCGGATGCGACAGCAGCACGTCCTCGGTCTCCTGCGGGTAGATGTTCACCCCGCCCGAGATGATGACGAAGGACTTGCGGTCGGTCAGATACAGATAGCCCTCGTCATCCAGCCGCCCGATATCGCCCAGCGTCGTCCAGCCCATGGCATTGCGGCTGCGCGCGGTCTTGTCGGGATCGTTGTGATATTCGAACTGGTGACCGTTCTCGAAATAGATCTCGCCCTCGGCGCCCACGGGAAGTTCCGCCCCGGACTCGTCGCATACGTGAATCACGCCCAGCTTGGCCTGGCCGACCGAGCCCACATGGGTCAGCCATTCCGCCGTGTTCAGCGCGGTGAACCCGTTGTTTTCGGTCCCGGCGTAATATTCATGGATGATCGGCCCCCACCAATCGATCATCTGATGCTTGACATCGACGGGACAGGGGGCGGCAGCGTGCAGCGCCATGGTCATCGACGACAGGTCGAACGCCTCGCGCTCGGCCTGCGGCAGCTTGAGCAGGCGCACGAACATGGTGGGCACCCATTGGCTGTGGGTGATCCGATGCTCTTCGATCAGGCGCAAGGCGCCCATGGCATCGAACCTGTCCATGATGAACGCCGCACCGCCCATGCGGATCGTGACCATCGAATGCCGCAGTGGGGCGGCATGATAGAGCGGTGCCGGACATAGGTAACGCGTGTCGGCATCGTAGCCGAACAGCCCGGCCAGCAGGTCGATCAGCATCGACCGGCTGCCCGCCGGTTCTCCTGTCAGCGGCCATTTGATCCCCTTGGGCCGGCCGGTGGTGCCGGAGGAGTACAGCATGTCGAGGCCCTGGATCTCGTCGACGATGGGCGTTTCGGGCTGAGCGGCCAGGGCGTCCTGCCAGCTGTCGCAGCCCGGCACCGAACCGCCGACCGCGTAAACGGTGATTTCCGGCGGCAGGTCGGCGCGCAACCGGGCAAGCGTTTCCGCGAACCGGTCCGACCCGATCACCACCTGCGCCCCGCAATCGCCGATGATGTAGTGGATTTCCTCGAAGGTGAAATGCGTGCTGACGGTGGTGTAATACAGCCCCGCGCGGTCGGCGGCAAAGCAGGTTTCGAGGAACTCGCGCCGGTTGTCCATGAGGATGACGATGTGATCGCCCGCCCGCAGCCCCGCCTTCCGGAACAGCTGCGCGCCCTGGTTGGCGCGGGCCTCGAGCTGGCCAAAGGTCACCTCTTCGCCGGTGGCGCACATCCGGTAGGCCAAGCGGTTTGGGTCACGTTCGGCATGATACCGCGTGTGATAGCGTTGCGTTTCGCTGAGCATGGTCAGAATCCGATAAGTGTCTTGCCGATATGTCCGCCAGTCTTGAGATGATCGAGCGCGGGGAGCAGATCTTCGAAGGCGAAGGTTTCGCCGAGGACCGGGTGGATTTCATGCTGCTGCATGGCGGCCAGCATCGCCTCGAACCCGTCGCGATGGCCGACGGTCACGCCCTGCAGGCGCACCTGCCGCGCAACGATGGGCCCAAGCGAAGCATTCAGGTTCAGCCCCGACAACACCCCGATCATCGAAATCGTGCCGCCCGGCCGGATCGCCCTCAGCGACAGCGGCAGGGTCGCTTCGCCCCCCAGTTCGATAATGTTGTCGAAACCGCCACGATCCGCGGTGATCTGCCGGCTGGCGCGCGCCCAATCCTCGGTTTCGCGATAATTGATGACCTCGTCCGCGCCCATGCCGCGGACCATGGCCAGCTTGTCATCGCTGGAGGAAATGACGGTGACATGGGCACCGTGAATCTTGGCGAAGGCCAGGGCGAACAGCGCGACGCCGCCAGTGCCCTGGATCAGGATGCGATCGCCGGCGCGGGTGTTGCCTTGGGTGGCAATGGCGCTCCAGGCGGTCAGAGCCGCGCAAGGCAGCGTCGCGGCCTCGGCATCGGTCAGATAGTCGGGAATTCGGACAACACCTTCCTGCGACAGGCAGACCAGGTCAGCCATCACCCCGTCCAGCGGCCCGCCCAGGGCCGAAGCAAACCGGTCGGGGCTGGGATCGCCCGCCGTCCAGTTCTGGAAATAGGTCGGGCAGACGCGGTCGCCGATCGCCACGCGGGTCACGCCGGAACCGGTTGCCACCACCTCGCCGACGCCGTCGGAGACCGGTATCAGGGGCAACTCGCCCGTGGCACGGCCATAGCCCCGCAGGGGTACAATCAGATCCCGTGCATTCAGCGCGGCCATCTTCATCCTGACAACCACCTGCCCTGGTCCCGGCTCGGGCTCCGGTCGTTCGGCCAGCTTCAGGTTGTCAAAGCTCCAGTTGCCTTCAATCTGGAATACACGCATGGGTCACCGCCTGTTTGATTGGGTTGCGCGCACCGTCCCGGCCCGGGTCAGCTGCGCGACACGTTCGAGAAGCATTTCCGTCGAGCCATCTGTCAGCGCCGCGATCTGGGCGGCGGCAAGGTGACGGGCAAACGGACGTTCGGGCGCCAGGCCCTCGGCGCCCATCGCATGAAGCAGCACCGGCAGCTGCGCCTGGGCGACATCCACCGCATGGATCTTGGCCTGTGCTGACAGCAGCTGGGCCTCGCTGTCGGTTTCGATGGCCGCGATCGCCTGCGCCACCAACGCGCGCGCTGCCGCCAGCTGCGTGGCGCAGCGCGCCAGATCCAACCGCCAGGCCTGATGGCCGGCCAACGGGCGGCCAAAGCTCTGCCGTTCCGCACCGTATTCGGTTGCGGCCTCCAAGGCCGCCTGCACCATCCCACAGCACATCGCCGCAACATAGACCCGGGCGCCGTTGATCTCGGACAAGATCGACCGAAACGCCGTCCCCGGCTCAAGCAGCAGGTTCGACTCGTCCAGCCGATACCGGTTCAGCCGGAAGCCGCCCGTCCCGGTGCCAACCTGCGAAAAGGCCGATTCCCGGGCGAAGCGCTCGGCGCCCGGGGCTTTCAGGTCCACCACGAAGGCCCCGATACCGTCCCGGTCACCGAGTTCGCCGCATTGGGCGTAAACGATGGCAAGGCCGGCATGACGCGCATTGGTGATCCAGGTCTTTTCGCCATCGAGGATCCAGTCGCCGCCATCGCGCCGCGCCGTCATCCGGATCGCCGCGAAATCGGATCCGGCACCGGGTTCGGTCAGGGCGGTGCAGGCACTGATGCGCCCGTCCAGCAGGTCGGGAAGCCAGCGGGCCTTCACCTCAGAGGCAGCGCACAACGCCAGCTTGGCCGCCACGTTGTGGGTGTTGACCACCGACATGGCAAAACCGAAATCCGCCGCTGCCAGCACCTCGCAGGCCCTCGCCTTGGCCCCGAAGGGCAAGCCCAGCCCGCCCTCGGCCACCGGCAGCTCGATCCCGGTCAGGCCCAGCAGGGCAGCCGGGGGCAGCAGGTCCCGCCCCGGCCGGTCCGCCGGCCCCCAGGCGCCCGCAACCGGGGCAACCTGGTGGGTGGCGAAGGCCGCGACCTGGCTTAGCCAATCGGTCTGCGCCAACCCCGACATTATGCGCGGCCCCGCCCGGCGACTTTTGCCCAGAGGTCGGACACCACACCGACGATCCCGCGCGGCATGAAGATCGTCGCCAGCACCAGCACCAGCCCGTAGATGATCAGCCGGAAGCTGTCGGCAAAGCGAAGGTATTCCGGCAGAAAGACCACGATGAAAGCGCCGATAACCGGCCCAGTGATCGTTCCCGATCCGCCCATGATGACCGCCAAGATGGCATCAAGCGACTGGGCGACCCCAAAGATCTCGGGATTGATGAAGCTTTGGTAATGGGCATAGATCGCGCCGGCCAGGCCCGCGAACATGGCGCTGACGACAAAGGCAAAGAGCTTGTATTTCCAGGTGGGAATGCCGATGGCGCCCACGAGGTCCTCGTTTTGGCGGATCGCCACGAGGATCTGGCCGATGCGCGAATGCACGATGCGGGCGGCGACGATGACCATCAGCACGGCGACGGCCAGGACGAAGTAGTAATAGACCATCCGATCGCTGAAATCGATCAGCCCGCCTTCGCCGCCGGGCTTGGGTATGCCCATAAGACCGGCCTCGCCATTGGTCAGATGCGAGAAGTTCATCAGCACGATGAAGATCACCATGTTGAAGGCCAGCGTCACGATGGCAAAGTAGTGGCCCTTGACCCGCAGGCTCGGATATCCGGTGGCCAGCGCGAAGACGGCGGTGACCAGCGGCGCAAGCAGGATGGTCAGCCAGACCGGCAGATCAAAGTTCAGCCCAAGGAGCGCGGTGGTATAGGCACCAATCCCCATGAACCCGGCCTGCACGATCGAGACATAGCCGGTGTAGCCCTGGATCAGGTTCTGACCCTGCGCCATGATCACCCAAACCAGCGCGAGAATGCTGAGATGCAGGTAATACTTGACCGTTATCAGCTGCGGTAGCGCGATGAAGAAGGCCAGCGCCACGGCATAGAAAATATAGTTGGAAGACTTGCTCACGACGTTTTCCCCATCAGCCCCTGCGGGCGCACCAGAAGCACGGCGATCATCACCACAAAGGCGATGACATCCTTGTAGGCGGACGAAATGAACCCGGCGGCCAGCGATTCCGTGATCCCCAGGACGACGCCGCCAATGATGGCACCCGGGAAGGAGCCCAGCCCGCCCAGGATCAGCACGGCAAACCCCTTGACGACGAGTCCCTCGCCGATGCCCGGCGCAATGGCGAAAAGCGAGCCCACCATGACACCGGCCGTTACACCGAGCGCCGTCGAGATGCCGAAGACAATCAACGGGATGGTGTTGACGTTGACCCCCATCAGGATCGCCGCATCGCGGTTCTCGGCCAGCGCGCGGATCGCCTGCCCCGCCTTGGTGCGTTCGACGAAGATGGCCATCGCAGCGACCAGGATCGCAGCTGACAGGATCACATAGAGCCGCAGTTCCGGGATCGTCACGCCGCCGATGTTGAAGACCCGGCTGGCGCTGGTCGGAATCACAACTTGCTCGGCACCGAAGAACTGCAGGTTGATGCCCTCGACCATCATGGTCAGGCCCAGGGCGACGATGAAGGCGTTGATATGGTTGGCGTTTCGCACGGGCCGATACGCCAGGAATTCGATCACCACGCCGAGGGCAAAGCCCGTGATCACGGCGATGGCGATGGCTCCGAACAGCGGAACCCCCTGCGATGCGACCAGGAAGTAGGTCAGGTAACCGCCGAACATGGACACCGATCCATGTGCGAAATGGGCAATGCCCAGGATGCCGAAAACGGTGGTCAGGCCCAGAGCGATCAGGACATAGACCCCTCCGATCGCGACCCCGTTAACGATTTGCTGGAAGATTTCGATCATCTCTAAGGCTTTCGTTGCGCACAGACCGGGCGATCGGCGGAAGGGCCGCCGTCATGCGGGCCGGATTACGAAAGCGGGCGGGTCGCCACCGGGCGACCCGCGCCGCATCTTCAGTCAAGCGTGCTCAGGAATTCCGAGTAGGCCGCGGCGTCCGACGGCAGATCCTCGACAAAGACCCAGTGCCCGTCCTGCCACTGGAAGGCGCCGTTCGAGGTGTAGGCCTGGCCGTTGCTGTCGAACATCTTGCCGTCGACCGGCAGATACTGCATCACCACTTCGTCCGGCACCGGCAGGTCGCGCAGTGCGGCGGCCACGGCCTCGGTGTCCTCGACCGTTCCGGCGGCTTCCAGCGCATCTTTCAGCGCATAGGTCTGGTCATAGGCATAGGGCGAACTTGGCGAGGGCGAGATGCCGAATTTCTCGGAATAGTTCTCGTGGTAGGCGATGCCGTTTTCGGTTGCTGACAACAGGGTAAGTTCGGTGGGGCGCAGGTCCCAGACACCTTCCATCTGCTCCGAGGTGGCAACCCGCAGGAACTGTTCCTCGCTGCCGCTGGTGAACCCATAGCGCGGCACGTCGATGCCAAGCTCGACCGCCTGGCGATATACGAAGGCCGCCGGTTCCACATAGCCCACCACCAGGATCGCATCCGGCTCCATGCCGCGGATCTTGGTCAACTGGGGCGTCATGTCCCGGTCCTTGAGCGCAAAAAGCTCCTTGGTGATGATCTCGCCACCGGCGGCGTTCAGCTCCGCCTCGAAGGCGTCGACATAGCTGGCATAGAACCCGACTTCGAGCGCGCCCAGCACGGCCACCCGCTTGTGGCCCTTGCCGGCCACGAACTTGCCGGCAGCCGCACCGGTATAGTCCGCTGGCGGCCGCGTCCGCACCAGGTTTTCGATTCCCTGCGTGGTGATCGAGCGTTCGGCCGCGTTGCCCACCAGCATCACCGCATCTTCGTTCGAGATGAACGAGGCGACGGCCCCGGTTGCACCCGAACAGCAGAAACCAAGGATGTACTTGACCCCGTCGCGGTCGATCAGCTTGCGCACAGCATTCGACGCTTCTGTCGGATTGGCCTTGTCGTCATAGGCGATGACGTTGAGCTTGTAGACGTCGTCGCCCACCTTGATGCCGCCGGCGGCGTTGATCTCCTCGGCGGCCATCTGCACCGCATTGGCCTGCGGCAGTCCGTAAACGGCTGCACCACCGGTCAGGGCATCGGTGACGCCGATGTCCAGCGTTCGGTCCTTGGCCAGGGACGCGGTCGCGCCCAGGGCCAGTGCCACGAGGGCAGTAGTGAACTTGAATGTACCGAGACTCATGTCGGTTTCCTCCTCCGTTGAATTCGCGCGACGGGCTTTCCCAAGTCCCGCCCGCTTCAGTGGCCCAGGTAGGCCTTGGCGACCTCGGGGTGGGATTGCAGCTCCTCCCCGGTGCCCTCCAGTACGATTTCGCCGGCCTCGAACAGATAGGCGCGGTCGGCCAGCCGGAGCGCCATCAGCGAGTTCTGTTCCACCAGCAGAATTGTCTTACCCATCCCCTTGACCCGCTCGATGGTCTCGCCGACCTCGGCAACGATCTTGGGCGCCAGGCCCAGCGACGGTTCATCAAAGATGCAGAGCTTTGGCCGCGCCATCAGCGCCCGGCCGATTGCCAGCATCTCCTGTTCCCCGCCCGACAGCGTGCCCGCTGCCTGACCGGCCCGCTGTCGCAGGATCGGGAACATGTCCATCATCTCTTCGAGGTCGCTGGCCTGGGCATCGTCGGTACGGGCATAGGCGCCCATGCGCAGGTTCTTCACCACGTTCATCTGCGGGAACACCTGCCGGCCTTCGGGGCACATGGTGATCCCCGCCCGAACGATGGCATGGCCCGCCTGGTTGGTGATGTCCTGTCCGTCGAAGCGGATCGACCCGTCCCGCGCCTTGATCAACCCACAGATCGCCTTCAGCGTCGAAGACTTGCCGGCCCCGTTGGCGCCGATCAACGCCACGCATTCGCCTTCCTTGACATCCAAATCGATGCCATGCACCACCTCGATCGGGCCATAGCTGACCCGCAAACCGCGTACTTCCAGCATCAGACGGATTCCCCCAGATAGGCGTCGATCACCGCCTGGCTGCTCCGGATCTCGGCCGGTGTGCCATCGGCGATCTTGGAGCCGAAATTGAGCACGACGATGCGGTCGCAGACCTCCATGATCAGGGCCATGTGGTGTTCAATCACCAGCACGGCGATCCCCCGGTCGCGGATGGATTTGATCAACTCGCTCAGCGTCTTGCGCTCGTGCGAGACAAGTCCTGCCGCCGGTTCGTCAAGCAGAACGATCTTCGGTTCCGACGCCAGCGCCGTGGCAATCATCAGGAAGCGCTGCTGCGCCGAGGAAATGGTGCCGACCGCATCATCGGCAACGGCGGCGAGCCCGGTGACCTCGAGCAGATCCTGCACGCGGGCCTCGATCGCTTCGACCTCGCCCTGGTGCCGGCCAATGCCGAAAATCGAGGACAGCGGCGGAGATTTGAGCGTTGGTTCGCAGCCCAGCGTGATCTGCTGCCGCACCGTGAACTCCGGAAACACGCTGGCGGTCTGAAAGGTGCGTGCCAGGCCCAGTTCCACCCGTTCGGGTTCCGGCAGGTGCTGGATATGCGCACCGGCCAGCAGGATCTCACCGGATGTCACCGGGAATAGCCCGGCAAGGGAATTCACCGTTGTCGACTTGCCGGACCCGTTGGGACCGATCAGCCCCATCACCTCTCCGGGCTGCACTTCAAAGGTGAGATCCCTGATCGCGTGCACGCCACCAAAGGACTTGCACAACCGCTCGACGCGCAAAACCGCTGTCGTCATGAGTGGCCTCCTCCCTGCCTACTCGGACATTTCCTAGTGGGTATCCGAACGGTGCGAGGGCCGGAAACGCAAAGATTGGGAGGCTTCATCTAATTTTTAGATGCCCCTGACAGGGCCAGCCTTGTCCGGACGCACCGAGCAAAGCAACCATGTGACCACCACTGATTTGGCGCCCCTGCATCGGGTTAAAAACTGTTTCTGCCCCAAGGCATGGCAGGCAGTGGGACGCTCTCCGGGGATGAAGGCAAACAACCGGCGCGGACACCAGAACGCCCCGGCGCCGGATCCGGGCAACTGCCACCGCGTGGGGTGACCGCCATCCGGCGCCTCTAGGATGATGACAGCATCATTGTCGCGAAGATGACCCTGGCCAAGCCGCCAGCAATCCTGCGCTTGGTCCGCGAACCCAATATGTGACCCCAGCCGCACATGGCAGCCCTGCGGTCACCCAGAGTTAAATGCGCCCCGCCCTTTAGCGGCGGGGCACCTGCCGTGTCTCAGGCCCTATTTGCCACCCCAGCGCTCGGGATAGTTCTCCATCCCCTCGCAACCGCACATGGCATAGTGCAGCGGCGGCATGTCCGGGTTGACGTATTCGGACAGGTTCTCGTTGGTGATCGCGGGTTGCGGCAGGTTCCAGGACGGGCCCGGGATCTCTTCGCCGTTCATGATCTTGACGGCGGCGATGATCGGGCTGCGCCACTGATAGGTGGGATAGGTGGGCGCGATGGTGTTCATGCCCAACTCCTGCCATTTCTGCAGGAAATCCTGCTGGTCCTCGCCAGTGACGATGGGCACCGGCATGCCCATATCCTCGAAGGCCTCGATCGCGGCAACCGAAGTGGCACCTGCATCCATCCAAACCGCGTCAAGCTGCCCTTCGCGCTGGATGTAATCTTCGACGATCGACTTTGTCTTCGCACGATCCCCATCGGTGAACTCGGCGCCGACAATCTCCAAACCTGCTTCTTCCAGGATCCGGCGCGCCGCGGAATGACGGGTTTCCAGAACATCGACACCGGGCAGGATGCGCAGCATCAGAACCTTGCCATTCTCCGGCGCGTTTTCGGCGATGAACTCGGCGGATTGGATCCCGAAACCATAGCCGCCCACCGGCTTGATGAAAGTCACCGGGCAATCGGTGTTCACGCCGCGGTCAAAGACGATCACCGGCACCTGCTCGCAGGCCCTTTCCACCGCGGGTGTCAGCGCCGCCGTGGTGTTGGGCGAGACGATCAGGACATTGCACTGCCCACCTGCCAGCAAGTCGTCGATATCGGCGATCTGCTTGTCATCCGAACCTTCCGCGTCGGTGACGATGAAATCGGCAATCTTGTCCGGATGGCGCTCGACCTCGGCCTGCATGGTGGTCCAGCCGACCACCCGCCAGGGGTTGTTGACCCCGGCGTTCGAAAAGCAGACCGTGCCGGCTCCATCAACGGCATGGGCGCTGGTATCCACCATCTCCTCGCCGAAATACTGCATCCAGGGTTCCTGCTCTGGCCCGTTCGGTTCGGAGTTCAGCAACTCTTGCTGCCGGGCGAACTCCTCGGGATCGTCGAAGTTTTGCGCCACGGCCGGCAGGGCCAGCATGGCCATTACCGCGACTGCGCTGGTTGTCGTTCTGAAAATTCCCATTGGCTTTCTCCTCCTCAAAAAGCGGGTCGTATTCATTCAATCCCGTGGCGCCGCCGCCGAAACGCGGCCAGGGCGACAGCTGTGATCAGGATCAGGCCCTGCACCACGTCGCGCAGCGGTTTCGGCAGGCCCAGGAAATTGAGCAAGGTGAACAGCGCCTGCAAAACCAGTGCCCCGGTGAAGGCGCCGCCGACCGTGCCATATCCCCCCAGCAGGCGGGCGCCGCCCAACACCGCCGCGGTGATCGATTGCAATTCCAGCCCGAGGCCGACATCGGTCGAGACCCCCGCAAACCCGCCCAGCAGTATTCCTGCGATCACCGCGGATACCGATGACAGGACAAAGGCGGCGATCCGAACCCGCGCCACCGGCACACCGGCCAGAAGCGCGGCGCGCGGATTGTCACCAACCGAGTGCAACAGTTTGCCATAGTTGGTGCGATGCATCGCCCACCAAAGCAGCGCACAGATGATGACCATAACGATCACCGCGATCGGCAGGATGGTGACCAGCGGGACATCCTTGAGAATATAGCGCCCGAAAAAGCGATAGCTGTCGGGCAGATAGCCGCGCGGCGCACCGCCGGACCAGGTCAGAGCGATGCCGCCGAGTGAAATCATCATGCCCAGGGTGGCGATGATCGATGGCACCTTCAGATAGGACACCACCACGCCGTTGATCACGCCCACAACAACCCCGGCAGCCAGCATGGCCGGGATCACCAGCCAGACCGCCTCTGCGTTGCCGCCCAACAGGATCGAACTGCCGATCACCGTCAGCGTCACCAGCGCGCCCTGGCTCAGATCGAAACCTCCGGAGGTCAGCACGAAGACCTGCCCGGCGGCCAGGATCGCGATTGGCGCCGCGCGTTTCAGGAAATTCATATAGCCGAACGGCTGCAGAAAGGCGGGCGACAGGATGACGATGGCGATCAGCAGCACGGCCAGCAACCAGACCGCGGGATTGACGCGTCCCAAAAGAGCGCCGGGACCGGGCCGGTTGCGCCGCGCGGGATCGATGGCTTTGTCGGTCATGCCGTGATCCTTTTGCTGCGTGCCACGTAAAAGGCGACGGCGGCGATAATTATGACGCCGCGCAAGATCTGTTTCGCAAAGGCGTCGATACCGGCGAGATTGAAAGTGGCATCAATCAGCGAAAAGATCATCACCCCCATAAGTGTGCCCCAGACACCGCCGCGCCCCCCCGCAAGCACGGTGCCCCCGATCACCACGACAGCGATGGATTCCAGGTCATAGACACCATCCCGGCCGATCCAGGGTGCCCCGGAACGCAGGCGGCTGGCCAGATAGAGGCCGGCGATCGCCGCGCAGGTCGAACACAGGACATGCGCCATGATCTTGACCCGGTCCGTCGCAATGCCGGCAAGCTTGGCAGCGGCTTCATTCCCGCCCACCGCGTAGAAATTCGACCCCGGCCGGGTAAAGCGCAGGAAAACCCAGGCGAGCACGGTCAGCGCCAGCAGAAACACCAAGCTGACCGGCAGTCCTGCAACCGTGCCATAGGCAAAGCTCTGGAACGACTCGGGCACCGCGCCGGCAAAATTGTTGAATGATGCCGACAGCAGCCCCTGCAGGATCAACGCCATGCCCAGCGTGGCGATCAGCGGGTTCACCTGCAACTTGGCTATGACCAGCCCGTTCACCAGCCCGATCAGAACTCCGACGGTCAGCACCAGCGCGATGGCGGGCAACATCCGCGACGGGTCGCCATCCATGACAAAGGATGCCAGGACCGCGGAAACCGAAATCAGGTTCGCCACCGACAGATCGATCGAGGCAACCAGGATTGCGAAGGTCTGCCCGACGGCGGTGATCCCCAGCGCGATGGAACGCCCGAGGATGGTCAGGATGTTGTCAAAGCTGAGATATTGCATCTGACCGGTCCCGACGGCGACACCGGCATAGACCGCCAGCGCCGTCGCAAGCAGCAGAAGCGGGACAAGGGTGGTCAGGCGCAGGCGCGGCATCAGGCGACCCTTTCCTGCGCATGGGCCCCGTGCGTCGCGGCCCGCATCACCGCCGCCTCGGTCGCGGACCGGTCGAATTCGGCCACGATCCGACCTTCCTGCATCACCAGAATCCGGTCCGAAAGACCCAGCACCTCGGGCAGGTCCGATGACACCACCAGCACCGCGGCGCCTTCGTCGGCGATCCGGCGCATCTCGGCATAGATTGCGGCCTTGGTGTTCACGTCGATGCCACGGGTCGGCTCGACGAACAGGAACACCCGTGGCGCCAGCGCCATCCAGCGCGCGACGATGGCTTTCTGCTGGTTGCCGCCCGACAGCGCGCCGATGGGAATGCCGTAATGCGCGGCGCGCAGATCCAGCGCGTCGAACCGCCGGGACATCGCGGCGGTATCGCCATGCGGGGTCCGTTCCGGCCGGCCGGCCAATGACGAAAAGGCGCGCGGCCCCAGCATTCCGTTGTCGAGCACCGACTGGGTCAAGGCCAGGCCTTCGGATTTCCGGTCCCCCGGCAGCAATCCGATCCCCGCCTGGATCGCGTCACGCGGACGGGTCATCCGCAACGCCGTGCCATCGATCGTCACTTCGCCTTGCTGGAACGGCTCTGCGCCGAACAGCGCCATCGCCAGGGCGGCGCGCCCCGCCCCCTGCACCCCCGCCAGCCCGACGATTTCGCCGCCATGCAAGTCGAGGTCGATGTCATGCAGCCGGTCGTTCCCGCCGCCCCGCACCGTCAGGCGCACCGGGCCGCGCCGCTCGCCCGCCTCGGGGTAGAATTGCTCGATGTCCCGACCCACCATGGCATTCACGATCCGGTCGGCCGCCGGCACGTGATCGAAGCTCGCCGTCACCGCGCCGTCCTTGAGCACCGTGACCCGGTCGGCCAGCCGCTGGATCTCGGGCATGCGGTGGCTGATGTAGACGATGGCGTGGCCCTCGTCGCGCAACCGGTCGATCAGGTCGAAGAGGATGGCGCATTCCGCGTCGTTCAGCGCGGCCGTGGGCTCGTCCATCACGATGACCTTGGCCGCGCGGGACAGCGCCTTGGCGATTTCCACCATCTGCTGTTCCGAGATCGCCAGATCCCCCACCCGCGTGTCAGGCCCGAAGCGGCGCATTTCGCCGAAAATCCGCAGCGCCCGCTCGGTATCGGCGGCCATCCTGCGCCGATCGAGGAACCCATGCCGCTCAGGCTCGCGCCCCAGAAAGATGTTTTCCGCGACCGAGCGGTCGGGCAGCAGCGACAATTCCTGGTGAATGACACAGATGCCGGCGTTCAGCGCCTCCAGCGGCGTGGCAAAGCGGCTGGGAGTCCCGCCCATGAGGATCTCGCCGGCATCCGCGTGATAGACACCCGAGAGGATTTTCATCAGCGTCGATTTTCCGGCGCCGTTCTCGCCCACCAGCGCATGCACTTCGCCGGTTCGGCAAATAAAATCCACCGTCTTGAGGGCGCGCACACCGGGAAAGCTTTTCTCGATGCCCCTCAATTCAATGATCGCGCTGCTCATGCCGGCTCCATGGCGGAGCGAATGGCCTGCGCACCGTCGCGAAACAGCGTCTCGAGATCCGGGAAGAGCGGCCGCCAAACACGGGTCGCCGCGGCCAGATCGGGCAGACCCGACCCGAAGGCCTCGACCACAACGGGCCCGTCGAACCCGGTGGCCTTCACCGCGTGCAGGATCGCCGGAAAATCCACCTGCCCGGTTCCCGGCACGCCGCGGTCGTTCTCCGACACATGCAGTACGTGGATCGCCTCCCCCAGATGCGCGATCGCGGCCAGTTGGTCCTTTTCCTCGATATGCGCATGAAAGGTGTCGTACATGATACCGAAGGCCGGATGATCGACCCGTTCCACATAGGCGCGTGCCTGTTCGGCCGTGTTCAGGAAATGGGTCTCGAAGCGGTTCAGCGGTTCCAGCGCAAGCAACATGCCGCGGCGCTGTGCCTCTTCCGCCATCTGGTGATGCGCCTCTGCGCCGCGGGCCAACTCCTCCTCGGTCGGACCGGCCCAGCTGAATTCCCCGATAGGCGCGTGGAAAGGGCCGCCCACGGTCTCCGCCCCCAGCGCCTCGGCACAGTCCAGAATCCAGGCGAGATGCGCGCGCCCGGCCTCGCGAATGGCAGGATCAGCACTGGTCGGATCCGCGTCCGGATGGGTGATCGCCGTGCACCCCCGGCTTAGGCCGACCTTGTCCAGACGCGCGGCGGCGCGGGCATAGTCCTGCGGACCTCCTGACAGCATGGGCAGTTCGATATGATCGAACCCCGCCTCCTCCGCCAGCTCAAACAGCGAAAACTGTTCCGGCCCGACATGACCGGAAGCGCACAGCAGATTGATGCCGAGCCGCATGGTTCCTCCCCCTGCCGGATTTCCCGGCCTTAGGTTGAGATGAGCATAGGAACCGCCCTGTGTAAAGGTTTACATTCGACTTCTGCAGCGCGCGCCCCTAAGATCACCCGCGATGAAACCGCCCGAAAAGAAAGCCACGATTGCCGACGTCGCCCGCATGGCCGGGGTGTCGACCGCAACGGTCAGCCGCAGCCTGAGCGCCCCCGGCATCGTGTCGGCGGAAACCCGGGCGCGGGTGACCGCCGCAGTCTCGCAGACGGGCTATATCGCGAATTCCGCCGCCCAGACCCTGCGCCGCCGCCGGGCGGATGCTGTTGTGGTGGCGGTCCCGGATCTCGGCAATACGTTCTTTTCCGAAATCATCTCGGGAATAGAAACCCTGGCCCGCGAACGTGGTGTTGCGGTCCTGGTTTCCGATGTGCCCCGAGGCGGCAACGCCGGTCAGCGCCTGTCCGACCTGCTCGACGCCGGGCGTGCCGACGGTGCGCTGGTTCTGCATGGTGCGCTCTTGCCCGGCGCCGCCGCAAAGGGGCGGCACTGGAAACTTGTCACCGTGTCAGAACAGCTTCCCGCGTCCGGTGAAGAGGAAGCGACCTTTGCACATGTGGGGATCGACAACACCGCCGCCGCCGCAGATGCGACGCGCTTTCTGATCGGGCTGGGTCACCGGCAGATTCTGCATCTCACCGGCCCGACAAACTCGATTCTGACAAGCCAGCGCGCCGCAGGGTACCAGCAGGCCATGCAAGAGGCGGGACTTGCCACGGCGTTGGCAAGCAGAGGCGGCGACTTCACCATTGCCAGCGGCTACAAGGCCGCCCGCGCCTTGTTGGCCACGGGCGACCTTCCCGATGCACTGTTCTGCGCCAATGACGAAATGGCGATTGGCGCGATGAACGCCCTGGTCGGTGGCGGCATTTCCGTTCCCGGAGATATTTCGGTGATCGGACTGGATGATATCGCCTTCGCCGCCTGGTCCAATCCGCCGCTGACGACGATCCGACAGCCGCGCCGCACAATCGGACAACTAGCCATGAAAGAACTGCTTGCGCAGATCGACGGCGCTCCCCCCTCGGCACCGGTTCACGTCGCGCATGACATCATAGAACGAAACAGCACCCGCTTGCGGCGGACCAGCTGAACCTGTCAGCACATTTTTCTTAACAGATAAGTTTGCATCGGTCAGGCTGCGCCCGTCGGACAACACATCGAGATGCGACAACGACGCCAATGGGAGGAAACAAGATGTCGAACGCGCCTGAAACCTATCAGTCGGGGCCAAACGGAATGATCCCGAACAGCCGTTTTCCGCTGCTGATCCATCGCAACGCGGTTCCCGGCGGCGGCGAGAAAGCCGTTCGGCAACTGTTTCAGAAGCATGGCTGGCTGAACAACTGGAGCTATCCGGGCATTTATACCTACGGCCATTTTCACTCAACGACGCATGAATGCCTGGGCTGCGCCGCGGGGTTTATGGAGATCGAAATCTTTGGCATGGGGGGCACCCGCGTTCGAGTAGATGCGGGCGATGTCATTGTCATGCCCGCGGGGGTGTCGCATGCGATGACCGACAATTCCGACGACGTTCTGATGGTTGGCGGTTATCCCGACGGGCGCGAGTGGGACAACCTGCCCGATGACAGCCTCACCCCCAGGTCGCGCTATCTGGCGGCGAAGCTGATCATGTCCCTGCCGATCCCTTCCCGCGATCCGGTCACCGGCGGAGCCATGCGGGAATGGCTGGACCTGCCCTCTTCGGTCGATTCCGGCTGGAACGACTATCGCGACACCTTGGATTCCGAACGGGACTGGTGAATGGCAGGGCGGGCGCCGATCTGCGAGGTCCTCAACAGGATCCGCAGCGGTTTTCATGTTGCCAAACATTATCCAGAACCAGCCACGTGGCGGTGTTCACGCATCGCGGGGGAATATGCGTTTGCCGATTAACTGGTGATCAATTCTCCGCAATTGAAGCCTCCGGCAAACGCGGCGCGAATAACTGCCACAGCAATTGATGTCTTGACTCCAACAAGCAATCCAAGGTCTTGAGAATTGGGGGACAATCCTGACCTCTTGTGTGTTTAACAGTGCAAGGCTCAGCTTGGCTGGCCTGTGATTTGTAGAAAGGCTTAATATGACCATTATCTCTGGCACCCGTTTTGATGACGTAATCAGTGCAACTTCGCGCCAGGGTGACATCTTGAAGGGACTGGTTGGAAACGACACGTTCGAATTTTACGGCATGAGCCAAGAGGATCGATTTGTCGGTGGGCGCGGGGATGACACGCTCACCGGTATCGAGATCGATATCGAAGCGGCAGCATTTGAAACGCAGGCGCTTGGAACCACATTTGTCGGTGGCCGGGGGGTGGACACCGTCGAATACTCGATATCGGTCACTCTGCCCACGCTGAAGCTGAGCAGCTTTGGCATGAAACTAAATAGCGTCGAATTCCGCGACTACGATCTTACGCTCACGGGGAATTACGCGGGCCCGGAAGATACGTTTAAGATTCTCGGAAAAAACGCGGCGGAGATTGTAGCGATCCGCGATGTGCTTCTTCTCAGTGATATCGACACGCTGAAGGTTAATCTTCGCGGCGGCAATGACACGCTCACGGTGGATGTCGGGTCGCTCGACCATATCTTTGTCAACACCGGCGGCGGCGGCGATACCGTGGTGATGCACAGTTCCGTCGACGGTGCCGTCATCAATCTCGGGGCCGGCAATGACCGGATCATCATGGACAGCTATCACCGTGAAACGGTCAAGGCGGGCAAGGGCAATGACACCATCGTCCTGGACCACGCACTTTGGACCGTTCACACCGATACGGTGACGACCGGTGGCGGCCGCGACAAGATTATCGTTGGCGGACAGCCAATCGTGACGGCTCCTCTGGGCAACGTGGTCGATTTCAATGCCAAGCGCGACAAGATCGGCCTGGCGGTTGATGGCAATGGCACCAAGCCTTTCGATGTCGTGTATTCGCAACAGGAACTCACCCAAGAACTCGCGACCAATCCCGATGCCTATCGCACCGAGTATTGGTTGATGGACAACAAGGCCGGCACGCTTGGCTTTGTCTATAACGGGGCGGTCAAGGAAGTCCTGGATTTCGGCGGGTCGATCGCGCTTGATGATCAGAACTTCTTCAAGGTCGACGAGAATTACGGCTATGATTTCCTGCTCTAACGCCGTGGCCTGAGCCGGGTGGCCGACCTTGGCGCTGCCCGGTTCCGGGGGCGGCGCCCATCACGTCGTGAGCACCGGGATATTCGCCGTCGTGAACGGCATCCGCGAATTGTTTCCGCCGCACCGAGACGAGCGAACCGTCAGGGCCTTGCGCGGTCATTCCGGCGTCAGAGGTGGTGCGGGGGGCGCGGCAAAGGAAGGCCAGTCAGACTGTCAGGCAATGCCGGCGTGGTCAGTGATGCGCGCCCTCGCCTGCAGCAAGTGATAGGCCATCGCGACACCCGCGGCCTCGCCGTCACCCGCGCGGATCGCCTCCAAAATCTGCCGGTGTTCGCTGATCACCACGTCGATCCGGGCCTGCGTGCCCTCGCGAGTCAGCTTTTGCGCCACATCGATACCCTGTTCGATAGCATCGCGCGCGCAATCGAGCATTTGCACGAAAACGTCGTTGCCCGAGGCAATGGCGATGGCGTGGTGAAACTGGTAATCGGCTTCAAAGGAGGGCGTGCGCGCCTGCATGGAATCCTCAAGCGCCTGCAGCGCCGCTTCGATCCGCGCGATGTCCTTGGAATTTGCACGCAACGCGGCCATGCGGGCCGTCGCCTGCTCGACCGTGATGCGCGCCTCTACCGCGCGCATCAAGCCTGCGACGGAACCGGCCGTGGCATATTCGATCAGCTTTTCCGACGGGCGGCGTCGCACGAAGGTCCCGACCCCGCGACGCGCCTCGACCAGCCCGTCTTCCTGCAGCTTGCGCAAGGCCTCGCGCACAACCGGCCGCGACACGCCGAAGGCGGTGGCGATCTGGTTTTCTGAGGGCAGCTTCTCGCTCTGGGCGAGCTTGTTTGAGACGATCTGCTCGAGGATCTGCCCGTAGAGCTGATCGGCCAGCGTCTGGCGCTTCTTGATCTTCAGTTTTGGCGCATCCACCGGTTACTCCCCCGATTTCGCGCGGCGCATCATATTGGCCAGTCTCAACGCCGAAGTCGCCGCGCCATAGCCATTGTCGATGTTCACCACCGTCACACCCGGTGCACAGCTGGCCAATATCGAATCGAGCGCGACCCTCCCGCCGCGGGCAACACCATAACCGACCGAGGTTGGCACACCAATAACCACCCCCGGAACCAGCCCGGCAACAACCGACGGCAGCGCCGCATCCATCCCCGCGAAGACGATCACCACATCCATCTCGCGCAGCAATTGCTCGCGCGCGAGCAGGCGCCAGAGGCCTGCGACGCCTACATCCGAGACTTCACTTGCGTCCATCCCGCCATAGGCCAGCGTGCGTTTCGCTTCGGCCAGCGGGACATAATCAGAGGTACCGGCACTGACCAAGGCGATGCGCGGATTCTTGGACAAAGGTCCGATTTTGCCCAGAATGGCGGTGCGGGATGCCGCGCAATAGTCGACCGATCGGCGCAGGTCGTCCGGCAATGCGGCAAATTGGTCAGCCGTCAGCCGCGTCAGCAGAAGCCGGCGGTCCTCGTCCCGCGCATCCGCCAGAATACCGGCGATCTGGCTGACCGACTTTTGCCCGCAGAGCACCGCCTCCTCGATCCCGATCCGGTGGCCTCGGCCCCGGTCGAAGGTCACGTCAGGATGCCTGTCCGGGCCTGCCTCATTGATGGACAAATGCACTTCCTCTCGAATAGGCGCGCAGGCGTATCGGCCGGTCATCGGCGGTGAACCGCTGCACCTGCGCCACGATTTCCGCGCGCTTCTGCGCGGAAAGGCTGGCCAGCGCAAGCCGATCGAGTTCAACAGCCCAGCCGCCGCGCAGCAGGCGGCAGCGCAGGGTCACGTTGCCCAAAAGCCCTCTGAGCATCATCTCGACCCGGTCGATCACCTGCAGATCCGCAGGTTCCACCCGCAGACCGGTTTCGATCCGGCTGGCCAGACAGGGCGCCGCGGGCAATTCCGCCAGATCGCCAAGCCCGAGCATACGCGCCAGCACCCGCACATCCGCCTTGGACATTTCCGCATCGACGAAAGGATGCAGCACCCCATGTTCCGCTGCCGCCTGCAATCCGGGTCGGTAATCGGACAGGTCATCGGTATTTGTTCCCGCCGCCACCAGCGGCCCCATGCGGGCAAGCGTGCCATAGAGGTTCGACTTGCAGAAATAGCAGCGGTTCACCGGATTGGCGCGATAGGCCGGATCGGCGAATTCTCCCGCATCGACCAGTTCGAGATGCAGCCCCCGGTCTGCCGAAAACGCCTTGACCCGCGCCGTGGCGGCGGCGGGCACAGCGGCAGAGACAGCATGGCAAAGCGTTACCCTATCGGCGCCACGCACATCGGCCGCGGCGGCGGACAGGGTCAGGCTGTCGATCCCACCGCTCAGGGCAATGGTCAAGGACGCGGGTGCCTCGAGCGCAGCGTAGAGGGCCGCCGGTACGCTCATCCGCTCAGGCCATCTTTCATCTTGAACCGCGCCAGCAGCCGCGCGCTCGACATCTGCAAATGGTCCCGCATCCGCTGCCGCGCGCTCTCGGCGTCGCCCTTGGCGATGGCGGCGGCGACGGCGTGGTGTTCCTGCACGGCATCCCGGCTTTCGCCGCCGACCTTGATGGCCTGCAGCCGCCCGGCCAGCATGGTCTCGCGCAGGCTGGCGCCTAGGTAGTTGAACAGGCTCAGGTAATAGCTGTTCCCGGTCGCCTCGCAGACCGCACGGTGAAAAGCCAGATCGGCGTTCACCCCCGTATCCACAGCGGGGCCGGCGCCACGGATGGCGCGGCCATAGGCGTCCGCGGCGCGCTGGATGCCTTCCCGCGCCTCGGGCGTGGCGCGGGCGGCGGCAATCGCCGCGGCCTCGATCTCCAGCCCCATGCGCAATTCGAGAATCTGTTCCAGCTTGCGCTGGCTCTCCATATCGCGTTCGGAAATCGCAAAGCCTTGACGGGGCCGGTTGCTTTCCACGAAGGCCCCGCGCCCCTGTCGGCTGGACAACATGCCTTCGGCCTTCAGCCGCGCTACGGCTTCGCGGATCACGGTGCGGCTGACATCGAAATAACCCGCCAGCGTGCTTTCGGAAGGCAGCACCTCTCCGACGCTCCAGACACCGTTTACAACGTTCTGCCGCAGGACCTCGGTCACCTGGTCGCTGAGCGTCGCCCCGTCGACAAGCGGCGCTGGCGCCTGAAGATTTCCTGTCATGGTATCAACTTCCTTTTGCCGAATGGTACTCCTGTATGACAAGTTGTCAATACTGACGCTTTTCCGCTAAAATCCCCGCTTTCAGCCGCATACAACATGACAGGGACCGCGATTTTTCCACAAATTTGTATTTATTATTGACAGGCTATTGAAACCACCGCAGTCTGCAAAATCACGGCAAGCGGGTGTCAGGGAGGGCCCGGAACCCATCCAGATTCTGCCGACACACAGTCAAAACTCGGGAGGAGTTTCAATGTCACTTATCTTCAAGACGATTCGCCAGACAGCGGCGGCCACCATCCTTTTCACCGCCACCGGCATGGCCGCACAGGCGCAAGACATAGTCATGGCCACCGGCCAGCAGGGCGGCTCCTGGTATCCGGTGGGCGGGGCCATCAAGGCGATCATGGAGCGTGAAAACCCCGACATGGACATCACCGTGATGCCGGGCGCCGGCGTCTCCAACGTGGTGGGCGTGGATGCGGGCCGCTTTGGCATCGCCTTTGCCAATTCGATCTCCACCGTGGACAGCATGTCCGGCAAGGAGCCCTTCCGCAAGGCCACCACAAATGTGTGCAACCTTGGCATCCTCTACCCGCAATATTTCCAGATCGTCGCGCTGGCCGATTCCGGCATCGAGACGGTCGCCGACATGAAGGGCAAGCGCCTGACCACGCAGCAGCTGGGCAACACGGGCGAATTCCTGACCCGTGAACTGCTCTCCACCGCCGGCATGACATTCGACGACCTGTCGAGCGTGGCCAACACCTCCTATTCCGACTCCGCCTCGCAGATGAAGGACGGCCAGGCCGATTTCTTCACGCTGGGCTCGTCGCTGCCGACGGGTTCGGTGATGGATCTGGCCTCCTCACGCAAAATTCGCCTGATCGATGTGGATGAGGAAACCTTTAAATACTTCAAGGACAAGAATGCGGCCTTCCAGCGTCGTGAAGTCAAGGCCGGTGCCTATCCGGGCTTCGACGAAACCGTCCATGCCATCAGCTATGACACGCATCTGGTCGCACCCTGCGACTTTGACGGCGAGATCGTCAAATCCGCGCTCGCCGCGATTGCCGACAACAACGACAGCTTTGCCGCCATCAGCAAATCCATGGCGAACCTGACCGTCGAGGAAATGGCCACCGACATCGGCGTGCCGTTCCACCCTGCCGCAAAGGAGTTCTACGCCGAGCGCGGCGTTTCGGGGATGTAATCCACCGCTGACAAACAAAGGGCCGGCCGGGGAATGTGCTCCGCCCGGCCCACAGTCACCAGTTCCATGGCGCGGACGGCTGCAATCCGGCGCGCATGGCTGCCCCCACTCTAGACGCGAGAACCCCCATGCAACTGTCGATCTTTTTTGACAAGATGCCCCTGATTACCCGCATCGCAAGGCTGATCCTGATTGGCATGGCGGTCTGGCATCTCTACGTCGCCTTCGTCGGCCCGCCCAACCCCTATATCATGCGCGGCGTTCACGTCGCCCTGGCGCTGCTGCTGATCTTCATCACCGTAAACCGCAAAGGCCTGCGCCATGAAGTCCCGCGCTGGTACGACGTGGTGCTCGGTCTGGTGGCCATGGGTGCGGCGC
The DNA here is from genome assembly GCF_002786325.1 of Pseudooceanicola lipolyticus. GTDB lineage: Bacteria > Pseudomonadota > Alphaproteobacteria > Rhodobacterales > Rhodobacteraceae > Pseudooceanicola_C > Pseudooceanicola_C lipolyticus. The sequence goes on from NZ_PGTB01000006.1 coordinate 47,639, forward strand.
TCTATCCTTCACTCAATCTCGACTACATCACGCAGCGGTTTCTCTATGTCGACCCGCTGCTGCCGATCGACATCGTGGTGGGGATCATCCTTGTCGTCCTGCTGCTCGAAGCGACGCGCAGGATGCTCGGGCCGATGCTGCCCATCACCGCGATTCTCTTCATGGCCTACGGGCTGACCTTCACCTCCACACTCCCTTCGGTGATCCTCGAACAACTGTTCATGACGCCCGAAGGCATCTTCGGCATCCCGATCGCGGTCTCGGCCACCTATATGGTGCTCTTCATCCTCTTCGGCTCGCTCGTCGAACGTATGGGCGTCGGCCAGCTGTTCATGGATTTCGCCGTGGCGCTTACCGGACGTCAGGTCGGCGGCCCGGCCAAGGTGGCCTGCGTGACCTCGGGCCTCTTCGGCTCTGTGTCCGGCTCGGCGGTGGCCAATGTGATGACCACCGGCACCTTTTCCATCCCGCTGATGAAGCGCATGGGCTTCAAGCCCGCCTTCTCTGGCGCGGTCGAAGCCGTGGCCTCCACCGGTGGCCAGATCATGCCTCCGGTCATGGGTGCGGCGGCCTTTGTCATGGCCGAATACCTCGGTGTCGGCTACCTGACGGTGGCGAAATACGCGCTTGCCCCGGCCATTCTGTTCTATGTCGCCCTCTTTGCCGCGGTGCATTTCGAAGCCAAGCGCAAGGGCATCGGCTCGGTCCCGAAAGAAGACCAGGTGCCGCTCAAGCAGGTGCTGACGGAACGCGGGCATCTGTTCCTGCCGCTGGCGATCATTGTCGGTGTGCTGATGATGGGCTATTCCGCGCCCTACGCCGCGCTCTGCGGGATCATCTCGATCGTGCCGGTTGCCGCCTTGCGCAAGACCACGCGGCACTACGTCAATATCGACAACATCCTCGACGCGCTTGAAAGCGGCGCGCGCAATGTGCTGTCGATTGCCGCGGCCTGTGCCTGTGCGGGCATCGTCGTTGGCGTGATCGACATCACCGGCCTCGGCCTGACCTTCTCCAACTTCGTCATCGAAGCGGCGCAGGACACGCTGGTTATCGCGCTCTTCCTGTCGATGATCGCCGGCATCATCCTTGGCATGGGGATGCCGACGACACCGGCTTATATCGTGCAGGTTGCCCTTCTGGTGCCGGCGCTGGTGAAACTGGGCGTGCAGGTCGAAGCGGCGCATCTCTTCGTCTTCTACTTCGCGATCCTCTCGGCCATCACCCCGCCCGTGGCCATGGCGGTCTATGCGGCCAACACCCTGTCGCAAGCCAAGATCGTCGCGGCAAGCTGGGCTGCCGTGAAACTCGGGGCCACCGGCTTCATCGTGCCTTTCATGTTCGTCTATGAACCGGCGATCCTAATGCAGGGCTCGGCCATGCAAGTGACGCTTGTGCTGCTGCAGGCCACCATCGGGGTGATTTTGCTGGCCGCCGCCCTCCAGCGTTACTACTTTGGCAGGCTATCCAGCGCATTGTCGGTCGTCCTCTTCGGCGCCTCGCTGCTGCTGATCTATCCCGATCTGCGGCTTACCGCCTCGGGCCTGGTCATCGCGGCGATCATCCTGGCCTTCCAGGTGGCCAGGAACCGCAATGTGAACAGCCAGCCTGCCACACATTTCTGATAATCTGAACGATCGGAACGGAGCACTTTCAACATGCTGCAAAAAGTATCCCTCAAGGCGCGGACGGGCGGACAGATCCTCGTGGATCAACTGCTGATCCACGGTGCCGACACCGCCTATTGCGTGCCTGGTGAAAGCTATCTTGAGGTGCTCGATGCGCTCCATGACGTGCAGGACAGGTTCAAGCTGGTCAACGCGCGGCACGAGGCAGGGGCGGCCAATATGGCCGAGACCTATGGCAAGCTGACGGGCAAGCCGGGGATTTGCATGGTCACGCGTGGCCCCGGCGCCTGCCACGCGGCCATCGGCGTGCATATCGCGCAACAAGACAGCACGCCGATGATCCTGCTGGTCGGTCAGATCGCCCGTGAAACCACCGATCGCGAAGCCTTTCAGGAAATCGATTACCGCGCGATGTTCGGCCCCATTGCCAAATGGGCCACCCAGATCGACGATCCGGCCCGCGTGCCCGAATATATGGCCCGCGCCTTTCGCGTGGCCACTTCGGGCCGCCCCGGCCCGGTGGTGATCGGCCTGCCCGAGGACATGTTGACCGAGGTTGTCTCGGTCCCGGACGCGCGGCCCTACAGTGCCACCCATGCGGCGCTTTCGGCCGAAAATCTCGCCATGCTGAAAACCCAGCTTGTGCAGGCCGAGCGCCCCCTGATGCTGCTTGGCGGGTCCGGCTGGTCGGATGAAAGCGCCGCAGCCATCACCCGCTTTGCCGAGACGAACCAGATCCCGGTTGCGACCTCCTTCCGCCGTCAGGACATCGTCGACAATCTCTCGCCGGTCTTTGCCGGGGATTTCGGCACCTCCACCGCACCCAGCCTCTATGCGCATCAACGCGAGGCCGACCTTCTGCTCGTCATCGGCGCACGTTTGGGCGAAATGACGACCAAGACCTATACCACCATCCAATCGCCCAACCCGGCAACACGTCTGGTGCATCTCTATCCCGACCCGGATGAGATCGGCCGCGTCTATTCGCCGGATCTTGGCATCGCCGCGGCCCCTGTCTCGGTGGCCGCCGCGTTGGACGGCGTCGATCTGGGCCGAGCGCAGGCCTGGGGCGGCTGGTGCGAAACTTTGCACGCCGATTACCTGGCCGATACCGAAGCACCCAATGGCGGCGAATGGGATCTCGACATGGGCGTGGCCCTTGCCCAGCTGCGTGATCTACTGCCCGATGATGTCGTGGTGACGCTGGACGCCGGCAATCACACCGGCTGGGCGCAGCGGTTTTTGCGGTTTGGCCGGCCCGGCCGCATCATCGGCTCGACCTGCGGCGCAATGGGCTATTCCGTGCCGGCGGCCGTTGCCGCATCGATTGCCCGGCCGGACCGCCTGACCCTGTCTTTCGTCGGCGACGGCGGTTTCATGATGAGCGGCAACGAACTGGCCACCGCCGCACAATATGGCGGACGTCCCATCGTGCTGCTGTTCAACAACGGCATCTACGGCACGATCCGCATGCATCAGGAACGCGACCACCCCGAGCGGGTTTCAGGCACCACGCTGCAGAACCAGGATTTCGTCAAGATGGCCGAGGGGCTTGGTGCCCATGCCGAGCGGGTCACCAGGACCGCCGATTTCGCCGATGCTTTTGCCCGCGCCCGCGACAGTGGCCGCCCGGCCTTGATCGAACTGGTGACCGATCCCGAACAAATCTCGACTCGCACCACCATCAGCAAGCTGCGCGAGGCAGCTCGGAAAAAGGCCGAAGCCGGCCAGCGTTGAAGGATTGAAGAGATGACCACTCTGAGCGCGCCGCCGACCGCGCCCGAAGCGGACGGTCGGGACCACACCGCCCTGCTGGCAAGCCTGCGCGAAGCCATCGGTGCCGCCCATGTCGTGACCGAGGCCCAGGACATGGCCGCCCGGCTCGTCGAGGATCGCGGCTTGCGGCAGGGCACGGCGCTGGCCTTGCTGCGGCCCGGCAGCACCGAAGAGGTCGCCACCTGCCTGCGCCTGTGCAAGGCGGCCAAGATGCCGGTCACCCCGCAGGGCGGCAACACGGGCCTTGCGGGCGGCGGTGTGCCGGATGGTGGGATCATCCTGACCACCGACCGGCTGAACCGCATCCGCCAGGTCGATCCGACCAATGCCACGATCACGGTCGAAGCGGGCTGCATCCTTGCCAATATCCAAGCCGCCGCCGATGCGGTTGACGCCCTTTTCCCGCTGTCACTGGCCTCTGAGGGCTCTTGCCAGATCGGCGGCAACCTCTCGACAAACGCAGGCGGCACCGCGGTGCTGCGCTATGGCAATGCCCGTGATCTGGTGCTCGGCATCGAAGCGGTGCTGCCCGATGGCCGGGTGCTGAACGACCTCAACGGGCTGCGCAAGAACAACACGGGATTTGACCTCAAGAACCTCTTCATCGGCGCCGAAGGCACCCTGGGGATCATCACCACCGCGGTTCTGAAACTCTTTCCAAAACCCAGCGCCCGTGCCACGGCGCTGGTGGCCTGTACCGGCCCGGACCCGGCGCTTGCGCTTTACGCGAGGATGCGCAGCCAGACCGCCGATACGCTCTCGACCTTCGAATATGTCGAACGGCTTGGCCTGGAAATGGTGATCGACCACACCCCGGGCTGCAGCGATCCGATGAGCGAAGCGCATCCGGCCTATTGCCTGATTGAACTTACCGGCAATGGCGCGCAGGCCGACCTCGACACACGGCTCGAAGGCGCACTCGAAGTGGCCTTTGAAGCCGACCAGATTGTCGACGCCGTGATCGGCGCATCCGAGGCGCAGAAAGACGCGCTTTGGGCATTGCGCGAAAACCTGTCGGAAGCGCAGAAACATGAGGGCGCCTCGATCAAGCACGATGTGTCGGTCCCGGTGTCCCGCGTTGCAGATTTTATCAAGGTCGCAACCCAGGCCTGTATGGATCACATGCCCGGCCTGCGCCCCTGTCCCTTCGGGCATTTCGGCGACGGCAATCTGCATTTCAACCTGACGCGCCCGGTGGACATGGCGGATGCCGACTTCCTCGCCGAGTACGGCGCATTTAATCGCATCGTGCATGACATCGTACACGAGATGGGCGGGTCCTTCTCGGCCGAACACGGGATCGGCACCTTCAAGCGGGCCGAGCTGCGCCGCTACAAGGATCCGGTGGCGCTTGAACTCATGGCCCAGATCAAGGCCACCCTGGACCCCGATGATCTGATGAACCCGGGCAAGGTGCTCTGAATCCCCGTGCGGTATCGGGCATCGACATTGCCTAAACGGTCACAAAGCTCGCCTTCGTGGGCGCGACGGACTTAACCGTTGGCATACGCGGCTGGGTGGCGGGCAAGCAGGAATATCCAAAGTGCCCACGCGTCAGGTCTCTGCCGCACGGGCCCGCATCCGCCGCTCGTGCAGCGTTTCGGCATCGGCCAGATCGTCGCTTTCGGCCTTGATGGTTTCCTGCCCGCCGGGCCGCTGCGCCCGCTTGCGCCGCACCGCGCCAGCCATGTCACTTTCGCGCGGCAGGATCAGGCGGTCCACGACCGCACGCCTCAGCCCGAGCGTCGAGGTCAGCTCGAACAGCCGCGTGGCGATGGCGTCTGCGGACGCGGGCCGCACCAGCAATTCCATCCGAGTGACCGGGCGGGATTTCTTCCCCTGCCCGGACAGCAGCAGCAGATCGACCACCCCCGGCAGATCGCGCAGCCTGTCAACCGCCGCACCAAGCTCCTCGCCCGTCATATCGTCGATGTCGCAGGCCAGCTGGACCAGGCTGTCCTGATGAAACCCCGCCTCATCGGTGTCGAAGACGCTGACGCGCAGGATATTGGGCAGCCCTTTCATCACCCGAGTCCCGGCCCCCGATCCGGTGCCGCGCAGCCGCCCCGGCGGGCGGCTCACCGTCGGGCAACCGCCGGTGACATGGGCGAGGATCGCGGCCCCGGTGGGGGTAACGCGCTCGCCCGGCACACCGTCGTCATGCCAGTCAAAGCCCTGCAGGATAAGCGCTGTGGCGGGTGCGGGCACCGGCATTTTGCCATGTGCCGTATCGACCAGCCCGCCCCCGAGCGGAAGGGGGGCGAGCGAGAATGTTGCCCCGCTGAGCGCGGCGCAGATGCTCCCGGCGGCGGTGACATCCATCAGCGCGTCCCAATCGGCAATCTCGTGAAAATGTACCCGGTCGATGGGAATGCCGTGCACTTGTGCCTCGGCCTCGGCGATCCGGTGCAGGATGGCACAGGCCGCCGCGGCGGTGCCCTCCAACAGCGGCGCCCGCTCCAGAAGGTCGCGCATCGCGCGGTAGGTGGTCTCGGCCCCGTGGCGCGATCCCGCGCCTTCGGCTGCCAGCACCAGTTCAAACCGTCGGGCGGTGATGCCCGAGGCGATATGTTCGGACAGTTCTGCCCGCCCCACCTCTGCCGGCAGCACCGCGGCCACATCGGCCAGCGCGCGCTCGACGAGATCGGGGAAGGCATCGAGCATCGCCGCGATGAACATGTCTCCCGCAGCGCCCCCGACCGGGTCGAGATGCAGGTGCAGTCCCTGCCCTCCCATCAATGTACCTCCGGCCATGGATTGTGCAGAAGTCCAGCGCTGAACTGCATCTCTTGCAGCGCGCCAATCACCTCCAGCCCCGGCCGCTCGCGCAGTTCCGGCAGCATGGCCTCCGAGGCATAGATATATTCCAGCTTCAGCGTGTTCGGGATCCGCAGCAGACGCACCTTGGCGATATCCTCGGCTCCGCATGTCTTGATCGCCGTCTGAATCGCAGTGCGGTCACACGGCATGACCATCGGGATCTTGGCCTGTTTCACCACCTGCGAGGTGATCGCATTGGCATAGACCGCCTCGCGATCGAAATCCGCCTCCAACCGCCGGGTGATGACATCCGCCCGCGCGGCGCCGTTGCCATTGCCGTTGCTGCGCGGCGACAGGCCAAGCGCCACCAGCCGCGCGATATGCAGGTGCACCTGCATCTTGTCGCTGGTGAAGCGATGGGTGATGTTCGGATCCATCCCGGTACCCGAAAATTCCTTGCCGATCTCATCGACCACCAACACGTCGAGATCTCCCGAGGCGGTCGGCGCCTCGAGTGGCCCCAGCGGCAGGCGCGGCATGTTGCGCATCGCCTCCTGCAACAGCGGCGCTTCGGCCTCCAGCATGCCCTCGCTGTCCAGTGCCACGACCCGCGCCAGCCCGTCATAGGCGTTCTCGATCGTGCCGATCCCGAACAGCACCTTGCAACGCGCCAGCTTCATCCGCGCCATTTCGGCCACGAAGGTACCGACATTGTCGATGCCCCGCGAATGGCAGGTCTCGGCCCCCGACTGCTTGCCCAGGCCAATTGAGAGCATCTTGGCCAGCCCGCTCTCATTGGGTGCGCGGAACGACGTATGCGGTTTGATCCGGTTGAACAGGATGATGCCGTCGGCGGAATTGGCATGACGGTCCATCCGCACCGACAGACCATTGTCGAGCACGCCGATCTCGTCCGTATCCATCGACGAACGGATCTCGCAGCCGAGGCTTTCTTCAGTCACGCCCAGCTTGGCCAGCAATGCGGTCTGCCCCTCGGCGGTGGCACCGCCGTGGCTGCCCATGGCGGGAACGACGAAGGGATGCGCGCCGCGCTCGCGAACCTCGTGGACAATCGCGGCCAGCAGTTCCGGCAGGTTGGCCAGCCCGCGGCTTCCGGCGGTGATGGCGATGGACATACCGGGGCGCACCTTGTCCACGCAGGCGGCTTTCATCGCCTCGGCCACGGCGGCCTGCGGCACCTCGATCTGGGTGGCTGCGAATTCCTGGCGGCACAGCGCAATGCGCGGCAGCGGCGTGTTTTCGACCAGTTTCACATAGTTCGGTTTCATCTGCGCTGTCCTTCCAGACGTTTACCCAGTTCAGCCCATGACCCCGATGGGCCAGGGTGCCATTTCTCTTCGCCGGGACGAAACGCCTCGGGTATTGCTTTGCTCACCCGAGGCATTGGCCAGGATAGGTTCGATGCGTGCTGGCCCCAGTTCTTCGAGGCTCTGTTCGCCGCCGACACCGGGCCGCCGGCGGTGTCCCTATCGTCGCACAGCCTCCTTGCCTTCCGCGATGTGCGCGCCGTACCGCCGAGATGCTGCGCCGAACGGGTCGCGACAACGCCACTCTCCGTGGGTGACAGCAGCATCACCCTTGCCTCCCTGTCTTCTGGCATGGTCTGGCTGCCCATCGGATGCTTTCTTTCGGGGGCCAAAAAAATCGCTTCGGTCAGATGCGATCAACTGATATATTAGATTTAACAGCTATGGAAGAGCCCGCATGACTTCATTGAACAAGCCTGCAGCGCAGAGTGCACAGGCTTTTGCCAAAAGCATCCTCGGCGGCGGAGCAGGTTTGGGCTTGTTTGAAGGCGGCCCAACCGGGCGTGGGGTCTATGACACGCTGCGCGATCAAATCGTCAAGCTCGACCTGCCGCCGGGCACGCCACTTTTGCGGGCCGAGCTCGCGGAAATCCATGGCGTCAGCCTCACCCCCTTGCGCGACGCGCTGCAGCAGCTGGCCAAAGAGGGGCTGGTCAAAATCTACCCCCAGTCCCGCACATTGGTCACCCCCATCGACATGTCGGCCATCCGCGAGGCGCAGTTCATGCGCATCGCGCTGGAAACCGAGGTGGTGCGCCGCCTTGCCGAGGAAATCGCAGCCGAGGCGCTGACTCGTCTGCGCAGCATCGTTGCCCTGCAAAGCAGCATCATGGATCAGCCCGGCGACGTGCTGACCTTTCAGGAACTCGACGAAGTGTTTCACCAGACCCTGTTTGTCGCGGCGGGTCATGTTCAGAGCCAGCGCATCATGCGCAGCCATGCAGGCCATCTGGAACGCCTGCGCCGCCTGAACCTGGAAGACAGCGACGACGCAGGGCGCCTTCTGAACAACAGGGAAGTCATCCAGGGCCATAGCCAGATCCTCGACGGCATCGAAGCAGGCGATGCGGCGCGCGCGATGGATGCCTTGCGCCAACACCTGCAGCGCACGGTTGACCGGATGTCGGAAAAGCAGGCGGCTTTTCCGGAGTACTTCACGCCGGAAAAACCCTGACGCCGCGCTTGCCCTCTGGGTCCGGTCTCGAAGGTCACCCGCGGCGGAGTTTCGGCGACGCGAAACGTGCCCGCCTGGTTTCAATCTTCACGCGTGGGAATGTCGCCCAGGGTGATGGCGGGCCGACCCGAATTGCGCGCCTTGCCTGCCAATGGCTCGCCCCAAGGCCCCCTGATTGCGCAAGCTGCGCTTGTGAAATCAGCGGCCGGTTTCTCCCGCCCGGCTGGGTTTATGCCGGCTCTTCGCTCAGCTGATCCAATCGGTTTTCAGCTATGAATTGATCAAGCGCCGCCTGCTGCCGTTCAGTCAAAGGCCAGGCAGAGGGCGGCCGTGTCGCGCCGCAGTCCTGCCCGATCGCCATCAGCGCGGCCTTGACACCGGTGACATTGGTGCCGTTGTGTTCTTCCGCGCGGATGTCCTCGAACAGACGCATTCCAGCAATCAGCCGGTTCGCCTGTGCATAGTCACCCGCATCTAGGGCGGCGTGAATCGCGACCGACCGCTCTGGCCAGACATTGATCAACCCCGAGGTAAAGCCGCGCGCCCCCACCGCATAAAGCGGCGGCGCCCAGACCTCGGCCAAGCCGCCGACCCAGACGATATGATCAGGGGCGGCGCTGATGGCGCGGGCAAGGTTCAGCGGGTGGGGCGTGGCCCATTTGACGCCCATGACTCCCTCAATCTCGCAGAGGCGCGCGATGCCCTCCGGCCCCATCGCGTCATTGCGCAGATACAGCATGATCGGCAGCCCGCCCGAAGCATCGCGCACGGCACGCACGTAATCCACCGTGCCACGGGGCGAGACGAACGGGTCCGGCGGCTGGTGGATCATCAGCGCATCCGCGCCCGCATCGGCGCTGGCCCGCGCCAATGCACAAGCATCGCGTATGCCGCGACCGACCCCGGCCAGCAGCGGCGCGCGCCCGTCGACCATTCCGGCCACTTCGCGCACCATGGTGCAGGCCTCTTCGTTGGTCAGCGCGTAATATTCGCCGGTATTGCCGTTCACGACCGGGATATGCACCCCGGCCTCGAGCGCCCGGTCGATGACCGGCGCAAGCTTGCCCGGGGCGATTTCCCCTTCCGCATCATAGGGTGTCACGAGGATACCCGAGATTCCGGTCAGCGCCTTTTTCAGATCATGTGTCATCCTCGCCCCCTTCAGAAAATGTCCGGCTCACCGGCCGCCCTGCCAAAGCCCGAGGTTAGGTAATCAAAGTCACAGCCCTTGTCGGCCTGGCCCACATGGCGCTGGAACATATAGCCCCAGCCGCGTTCGAACCGGGGTTCCGGCGCCTGCCATGCGGCGCGGCGGGCGGCAAGTTCTTCCTCATCCACCAGCATATCCAGGCTCCGCGCCTCCAGGTCCATGCGCACGATATCCCCGGTCTTGAGCAACGCCAGCGGCCCGCCGACAAAGGATTCCGGTGCCACATGCAAGATGCAGGCGCCGTAGGACGTGCCCGACATCCGCGCGTCCGAGATGCGCAGCATGTCGCGGTGCCCCTGTTTGAGCAGCGCCTTGGGCATCGGGAGCATCCCCCATTCGGGCATGCCTGGGCCACCTTGCGGCCCGGCGTTGCGCAGCACCAGCACATGATCCGGCGTCACATCGAGGTTTTCGTCGTCGATCGCCTGCTTCATCTCGGGGTAGCTGTCAAAAACCAGCGCCGGGCCTTCGTGGCGGTGGAACTTCGGGTTGCAGGCGGCGGGTTTGATCACCGCTCCGTCGGGGCAGAGATTGCCCTTGAGCACCGCGAGCGACCCTTCCTTGTAGACCGGGTTCGACAGCGGGCGGATCACATCGTCATTATGAACCGGCGCTCCGGCGATACCTGTTTCCAGTGGCTTGCCCGTGCAGGTGATCGCCGTGCGGTCCAGCTTGTCGCCCAATTGATCCATCAGCGCCCGCAGCCCGCCCGCGAAATAGAAATCCTCCATCAGGTAGTTACTGCTACCGAGGGGCCGGATATTGGCGATCAGCGGCGTGATCCGGCCCAATGCATCCAGATCATCGAGGTTCAGCTCGACCCCGGCGCGGTGCGCCATGGCCAGCAGATGCACCACCGCATTGGTTGAACAGCCCGTCGCCATCGCCACCGTCGCCGCATTCTGAACGGCGGCCGGCGTGATGATCTTGTCCGGCGTCAGATCCTCCCAGACCATGTCGACGATCCGCCGCCCGCAGGCCGCGCTCATCCGCTTGTGGCCCGCATCCGCCGCAGGAATCGACGAGGCCCCGGGCAGGGTCAGCCCCATCGCCTCGGCAATGGCCGTCATGGTCGAGGCCGTGCCCATCGTCATGCAATGCCCATAGGATCGCGCGATGCCGCCCTCGATACCGACCCATTGCTCGGCCGAAATCGTGCCGGCGCGGCGCTCATCCCAGAATTTCCAGGCATCCGAACCCGAGCCAAGCGCCTGCCCAGCATAGTTGCCGCGCAGCATCGGACCGGCAGGCAGAAAGATGAAAGGCACGCCCGCGCTGATCGCACCCATGGTCAGACCGGGGGTGGATTTGTCACAGCCCCCCATCAGCACCACGCCGTCCAGGGGATGCGAACGGATCGTCTCTTCGGTCTCCATGGCGATCATGTTGCGATAGAGCATCGAGGTCGGTTTGGTGAAACTCTCGTCGATGGAGATTGTCGGAACCTCCAGCCCCAGGCCGCCGGCCTGGGCGATCCCCTTTTTCACATCTTCCGCACGGTCGCGGAAATGCAGGTGGCAGGGGTTCAGCTCGGACCAGGTGTTCAGGATGCCGATCACGGGCCGGCCCTCCCAATCCTCGGGCGCCAGCCCCATCTGCATCATCCGGGAACGATGCCCAAAACTGCGCAGATCGTCGGGTCCGAACCAGCGCGCGCTGCGCAATTGGTCGGCGGTCTTTTTGTCATCGGCCATGGGCACCTCGCCAGCAGAAACTCTATTGCAAAATGGGTCGAACTCTCGTTCATCTGAAACTAATATATTACAGTATCAACCCGAATGTCGATACCGCGGGTTGGATTCGATCCCTTTTGCAATGCGGGAGCATACGCCGGCATGTCCGGGTAGGCGGGCAATGCGTTGCGAGATCTGAACGGGTATCATGCCACGATTTCTCGGACAGGTATGAGAAGCGGCACGCGCGAACCCTCACAAGATGGTCGTTCACCCCGAGCCGAGGGCCGCCATCCAGGATCGGCTCAAGGCTGGTTGGTCACGAGCACAGATCGCGGATCGCCGCGACGCGCATGTCTGTCGCACTTTCCCCAAGCACCGTCGCCGCCCCAGACCAAGTGGCCATCGCAGCACCAACGGAAGGCAAATTTTCGAGGTGCTGAGATTCTTGCTCAAGCCAGAAAACTTCTCTGGGCGTGGAAAGTTTGGCGACTGGGCGCGCGGCCTGAGGCAGTTTCGCAAAGCATATTGCAAGATGAAGGGCACCCCCGGTGGGCGAACCCATCAGAAACCATGAGGTTGTCACTCACAATCGCGCCGCGGCAAACGGATATCCAAACGCGCCCCGAGGCGAAACGACATCGACAATCCCGTCAAAACGGCTTCATAAAATCCGGTCGGGCGAGTTTTTCCCGAAAGGCCTTTTTCATGTGCGACGGGTCCCAGTCAATTTTTGGGCAGACATCGAATTTGACTTCGGCAATCTCTGGCAGCTGCTCAAGTTTCGCTTTGGCCTCGATGGCAAAATGCGGCGCCATCATACAGCAGGGCGATCGATGGCGCCCCTATCCTGCCGTCTGACTTGCCCTCGCTGCACGCGATGTTCCGCGTCCCGGTCAGTGATCGGAATAACCGGGACGCCTGCGAAGGGGTATCGGACGGAGCGGGCTTGGATCAGGCGCCGCGCACCACCCGGTTGCGCAGCGTTCCGATGCCGTCGACGGTCAGTTCCACCTCATCGCCGTCGGACAGGAACTCGAACCGCTCCAGGCCACAGCCATCATCAACCGTGCCGCCGCCGATGATCTCGCCCGCGTGCAACGTCTCGGCGTTGGAGATGAAGGCGATCATGTCCTCGAAGCCGTGCAGCATCGCGCCGAGGCGGCTGTCGGTCACCAGCTTGCCGTTGATCTTGGCGACACAGCGCAGGTCGCGGTAATCCGCGATCTCGTCACGGGTGACAATCCAGGGGCCAAAGACATTCCCGGCGTCAAAGCTCTTGCCCTTTGCGGGCCCAAGCATGCCCTGCATCTCGCGCAGCTGGGTGTCGCGGGCGGAGAAGTCGTTGAAGATGGTGAAGCCGAAAACATGCTCCATCGCGTCGGCGGCGGCGATGTCGCGCCCCCCCTTGCCGATCACCACCGCGACCTCGAGCTCGTAATCCATATAGTCGGAATAGCGTGGCCAGGTGATGGTATCGCCGTGGCCCGCCACGCTGAAACGGTTGGTGATATAGAAGATCGGCTGTGCCTTGTAGATGTCCGGCACGGTGCCCTCAAACGGGCCGGGATCACCATCGCCCGTCAGCACCGCCGCAAGGCGCCGCATTCCGACCGGCGCGTTGGCGATATGGCGCGGTGCCGTCGACGCGTCGCGGATCTGCGGCGGCAGCGGCAGGGGCGCCAGCAAACGGACATCGGCCAGCGGAACGGTCTCTGCGGCCTCTTCCAAGGCGGCCCGCGCGGCTGCAAGCCCCTCGGCCCCGGCCTCGATCAGCGCCTGCATCGAGGCAAGCATCGGCTGGCCGGTGGAGGTGAGGCAGACGAGTGTCTCGCCATCTGCCGCCAGGGCGCCCAGGCGGGCGCCGCGCCCGCCCTCGAATGTTGCGAGTTTCATGTCGGTCTCCTTCAGTCCCGGATGATGGCGACAGGGCGGCACCAGCCGGCCGAAGCCCCCTTGATCTTGACGGGGAAGCATTGCACCTCGAACCCGGTGGCCGGAAGCTGTTCGAGATTGGCAAGCTTCTCGATATGGCAATAGCCGCGATCCATCCCGGCGCGGTGGCCTTCCCAGATCAGCGAGGCATCGCCGGTTTCGGCCACCTTCTTCGCGGTGTGGACAAAAGGCGCGTCCCAGCTCCAGGCGTCGGTGCCGCAAACCCGCATGCCCCGCTCGGTCATCCAGTTGGTTGCCGCGCGGCCGATGCCGCAGCCCGACGGCACATATTGCGGCGTGCCGTAATGCGCGGCGGCGGCGGTGTTCACCAGCACGATATCACCCGGTTGCAGGTCATGGCCGATGCGCTCGAACTCGGCCACCACGTCTTCGGGAGTGACAACATATCCGTCCGGCAGCGCCCGGAAATCAAGTTTGACCCCGCGCCCGATGCACCAGTCGAGCGGCACTTCGTCGATGGTGATCGCCCGTTTGCCGCCATCCATCGTGGTATGATAATGATACGGCGCGTCAAGATGTGTGCCGTTATGGGTCGACAGGGTCACCTGCTCGACCGCCCAGCCCTCGCCGCCCGGCAGATCGTCGCGGCTTACCCCGGGAAAGAACGAGAGGATCTGCTCGGCCGTCTCCTGGTGGGCGAAATAGGTGATCTTGGGGCCAAGCCCCGGCGGATCGGCATAGTCCGTGTTTTCGAGTGGTCGAGAGAGGTCGATCAGGCGCATGAATCTGTCCTTTGTCAACGGCCCAAAAGGCCGGTTGCGATTTGCGGGATGAGGATCAGCGCGACCAGGGTCAGCGTCATGATCAGGGCAAAGGGCGCGGCCCCCCGGAACACCTCGCCCAGGGTGATGCCGGTATCCTTGAGGGTTGCGTGGACCACGAAAACCGACAGGCCCAGCGGTGGGGTCAGCAATCCGACCTCGACAGCCAGCACGGTGATCAGGCCGAAATGCACGATGTCGATGCCCATCTGCTGGGTCACCGGATAGGCCAGCGGCACCGTCACCAGCATGATCGACGAACTGTCCAGAACGGTGCCCAGCAGCACCAGCAGCCCGGCAAACAGCATCAGGAAGCCGACGGGCCCGATGCCCGAGCCGATCGCGGCCTCGGTAATCGAGGCAGGCAACCCGGAAAACGCCAGCATGCGGCTGTAGATCGAGGCGCCGATGATCAGAAAGCAGACCGCCGCGGTGATATGGCCCGTCTGCACCGCGATCCGCCAGGCAGCCCGGGCGCCGATCCGGCGCAGGACGATGCCGATGATCACCGCCGCCGCCGCCCCGACAGCGCCGGCCTCGGTGGGGGTGAAGAAACCCAAGTAGATCCCCGACAACACCAGCGTCGCCAGGCCGAGCACCGGTAGAATGGTCCAGGTGGGCGTTGTTTCGCCTTCTTCCGCGGGGTTGATCCCTTCGAAGTACTGCGGCCGGGCCACGCCAAGACCGCTGAGATACAGGATGTAGGCCCCGGCCAGCAGCAGCCCTGGACCGACGCCGCCGATGAACAGGTCGCCAATCGAGGAATCCGTCAGGATCGCGAAAAGGATCAACAGCAGCGACGGCGGGATCAGCATGCCCAGCACCGAAGACCCGGCGACAACCCCGACGGCAATGCTGCGATTGGTCCCGGCGCGCACCATTTCGGGCACTGCCACCTTGGAAAAGACTGCCGCAGAGGCGATGGAAATGCCCGTGATCGCGGCGAAGACGGCATTGGACAGCACCGTCGCAACCCCGAGGCCGCCGCGCCAACGACGCAGTCCGCGCGAGATAACCGCGAAAGTATCGCGGCCCATGCCGCTTTCCGAAACGGCGAGGCCCATCAGCACAAACAGCGGCACAACGCCAAACGTATAGTCGGCAATGCTGTCCGTCGCGGCAAGCGCCACGAAGTTCATGGCAAGCTTGAGCTTGCCGGTGATTGCCCAGACCCCGAAGAGCGACACACCGGCCAGGGCAATCGCAACGTGCAGCCCGGCATAGATGGCAATGCCAATCGCGACCAGCGACAGGTATCCGACGGTGATTGGGTCCATGATCAGGCGTTCCGGTGTTCTTTGAATCGGGTCGCGGCGGTCAGCAGGAAGGACAGCGCCAGCAGGATCGAGCCCAGCACGATCAGGAACAGGAAGGGCCAGACCGGCAGGGTGAAATGCCCCTGCACCCCCTCCATCTCGCCACGTTCATAGGCGCGCACCACCTTCGGCCAGACCGCCCAGGCCAGCGTCAGGGCGAAGGCCGCGCCGCAAAGCTGCGCGATCAGGTCCAATGTCAGGCCGGCTGTCGGCCAGCGCCTGCGCACCATGCCCAGGATGCCGTCAGAGCGGATCATCTCGCCCTTGCGGTGGGTATGGGCGATTTGCAGAAAGACAATGCCGACGATGGAATATTTCACCATCTCCGGCACGCCCGCGATCGGGCGCCCCAATGTCTCGCGCCCCAGCACGTCGGCCACGATCAGCACCATCAGCCACAGGATCCACAGCGTCGCCACCACATTGGCAGTGCCCATCACCACGTCTGCAACCTGGTCGAGGCGCCCGCGCGCCCCGACCCGGGTGATGTCCTGCGTCATTCCGCCGACCAGTCACGCGGCAATGCCACGCCCGCATCTTTGAGGTGGTTGATATAGGTGGTCAGCACCACGGTTCCGGGGATCCCCTTGCCGTCAAGATCCTTGGCCCAGTCCATCGCGATGTTCGGCAGGGTGTTTGCCCAGTTGCTGCGCTCTTCCTCCGACATTTCGGAAATCTGGGCGCCGCCCGCTTCCATCGCCTTGAAGGCCCCGGCAACCCGCGCTTCCAGTCCGGTGCGATAATCCGCGGCAAAGGTGTCGGCCGCCGCGCGCAGGGCCTCTTGCACCACCGCGTCCTGCTCGTCGAACCAGCTTTTCTTGGCAACAATGCCGCCCGCAAATTGCGCGCCGAAATGCACGCGGGTCACGTAGGGTGCAACCTCGAACAGCTTGGCCGCCGCCGCCGCCGTCGGGAACACGATCACGCCTTCGGCAACACCCGACTGGATGTCATTGTAATAGGTGGTCAGATTGCCCGAAACACCGACTGCGCCGGTCTCTTTCAGCCAGTTTACCGCCGGTCCCGGGGCGTTGATCTTGCGGCCTTCGAGGTCGGACAGGCTGGCCACCGGGAAGGTGGTCATCAGCAGGTAATCCTCGAGCCCGAAGCCGCCGCCGAGATATTCAAGGTCCAGATCTTCCCAGAGTTTCCGCATCGCCGGGATGTCGTCATGCATGGCATCGACGGTGGAAAGCACCAGATCGACATCGGGCGAACCGAAGGGGGTCACGTAGGTGACGTTCTGAAGGCTCAGCAGCGAGGGCTCGAACAGCGACGACACGATCCCAACCTGTGCCAGGCCGTCCTCCATCGCCTCCATCTCGCCCCCGACCTTGGCCAGCGTACCGCCATAGGCTTCGGTCCAATCGATGGAATAATCGGTACCCTCCAGCGCTGCGTTCACCGCCGGAATATAGGATTCCGAAAGTGTCTTGACCCACAGAAAGACGGGCGGATGGCCCGCAACCGCTGTGACATCCAAAACTTCGGCCCGCACGCTTGCGGCACAGGTTAGCGTTGCGGCCAGCGTGCAGCTGGCCAGCGCTCTTGCGAGATTCATCAAGGTTTCCTCCCAGTTGCGCCGAAGCAAAAGCTCCGGCATTCTCTCCTTCAAACAAACTATCTGAACGTATGTATAAAAAGTCAACAACCGGATATCGAGGCCTTGCGAAATCCATAATCGGAGAACCAGCGCTTGCGACAATCGCTTGAAGAAACTGATAATTCCCGCACCACCGACGGCCGGCTCGCCCGCGGCGAAGCGACCCGCGAGCGGGTCCTGGATGCCGCCGAGAGATGTTTTGCCGCGGACGGGTTCGAGGCCGTGTCGATTCGACAGATTGCCCGCGAAGCCGAGGTAACCCTGGGAGTTGTCGGCTTTCACGGCGGCTCGAAGGAAGAACTTTTCAAAACGGTGCTTGCCCGGCGTTCCACCACGCTGGATGACCTGCGCACCGCCGCCCTGGCCGAATTGCACGCGCGTGGCGACTTCACCATCCGCGATCTGGTGGATGCCTACCTGACGCCCTATCTCGACATTGCCTCGCGCGGTGATCCGCAGTGGCGCGCCTATGCCGAACTGATCGCCCGGGTGGCCTCGACCGACCATTACGTGCCTCAGATCCGCGACCTCTATGACCCTACCGCACGGCTCTACATCGCCGAGATCCAGCGCCTGCGGCCCGGTGCCAGCGCCGAGGCGCTTGCAACCGTCCTGACCCTGACCGTCGCTTCGATGCTGTCCATCGTCGCCAGCCGGGCCCGCATTGTCGGACTCAGCGAAACCGCAACCTGCGATGAGCCGATGGATTACCGCAAAATCTTGATCGATTTTTGTACTGGCGGGATCGAAACGGCACTTTCGCGCGTTTAGACCGCAGTTCACCGGTTTGCAGTGGCGTGTTAAGATTGCGTCGACGTCTGGGCCATAAGGACGAAAGAGGATGATGTTCGGACATATCTTGATCCGCCTGGCCCTGCTGAGCTGTCTCGCCTTCGCGGCGCCGGCGGTTGGGGCCACGGGGCTGTCCGGCACCTTTGCCTCCATCGACGGCGGCACCCTGTCGGTGGAAAGCTGGCGCGGTAGGCCCGTCCTGGTGGTGAACACCGCCTCGCGATGCGGGTTTACCGGTCAGTATGACGGCTTGCAGCGGCTTTACGAACGCTATCGCGACCGGGGGTTGGTGGTGCTCGCCGTGCCGTCAAACGACTTCCGGCAAGAGCTGGGCACCGCGCAGGAGGTCAAGGAATTCTGTGCGTTGAATTTTGCCCTGGATCTGCCGATGACCGACATCACCCAGGTGCGCGGACCCGACGCGCATCCGTTCTACGCGGCCGTAGCGGCGGAGACCGGATTTGTACCCAGCTGGAACTTCAACAAGATCCTGATCGGACCCGACGGCACCGTGGTCGACACCTGGAGAGCCGCAGTCGAGCCAGACTCACCGGCGATCCGGGATCGGGTGGAAGCGCTACTGGACTAAGCGCCAGTCGCCGCCCTCCTGCTGGACGGGGCGCGCGCAGGGCGCCGGCATCATCTGGCGGGCGTGCAGTTTCGGTTGCCAAATTTGTTCTCAGTGGCGGGGCCAGAGATGGACGACCCCCTATGCGTTACCGCCGGTCGCGCGCGTCCGTGCTGGCCTGACAAGATCGGACTAGGCGAAGACGTTTGGATCGATCTGGTCTACCGGCGTGATCACATCAGCCGGAATATTGAGCCTTTCAGCAGCACGGCGCAACGCATCGGCGTCCGGTGCTTCGTAGAGGCAATAGGTCTTGCGTTTGTCGGCACTCAGAAACGAGAAAATCCATTCGACCCCTTCGGAGTCATTGATCTGCTTGATCTGCAATTTCCCATCGTCTGACAGGGCCAGTTCCTTGGCAAAGTTCCGTTCGATAATGAAACGTGGCATCGTTCGACCCTCTGGGCTTGGCGGTCTCAGTTGAGATCGCGGCGAAGTGAAGCACTGAGTCCTATCATACCAAACTTCACCGCCGTTGCCATGGCTTCATCCAGCAGTCCGTCGATATGTTCCCTGTCGCTGCTGCGGCCACGCTTGTGCATGGCCAGAGCAAACCCGGCCTGCGATCGCGCGATCCAGGGCGTGGCCCTCATGCCTGTATCCAGGTCGAGGGCAGCCTGGAAATGCTCTTCCATCGCTGTCCAATTCCCGCATTCGGCGGCGAGGGCACCCAGCCTCCGGTCGGCCGATCCATAACAGACCGTGGCAACGCCGATGGTGATGGTCATCCCGCGATAGGGCAGCAGACGGTCGTAGAGCGTCTGGCACATCTCGGTATCGCCAATCATGACGGCGGTATCGGCGAGATAGCTGAGCGTGGCGCTGTATTTCGCGTCAAGCGGCAGGTTGAAACCGGTCGCCGCCATCTCGTTCATCATGCGCCGGGCGGCATCGAGATGCCCGAGTTCGGCCGCGATCAGGGCAAAGCCGGGCCGCCAGCTGGCATCGCCTTCGTCGTCGTCCAGCAGCCGCTTAATCACCGGTGCGACCTCGGCCAGCCGCCCCTGTTCACGCCGGATCGAGAACATCTGGACGCCAAACAGACCTTCGACATGGCTGCCATGTGTCGTCACCCCAAGCCGCAGCGCTTCGTTGGCGAGCCGCTCGGCTTCGGCGAACTCACCGTCCAGGATGGCCTTCATCGCGTGCCCGTGCCGGGCGACCCAGTCCATGTGCATGTGCTGGCGCGCGGCGCCCACATCGTCGAGACGTTGCAGCGCCTCTTCCATCAGGCCGCGGTCGCCCATTTCGGTCGCGACATAGATGGCGATGGCAGAGGCGCGCCCACGGTCGGCATCATCCGTCAGATCTGCCAGCGCCAGAAGTTGCCCGATGCGCTCGCGCCAATTCGCCACCTCGTCGGGATCGCGGGCCACGACCGGCGCCAGAAACCGCGACATCATCTGGTTGAACAGGGCGTTGTTGTCGCCAAGTTTCCGGGCCATCGCCTCGGCCTCGCGCCCGAAACGGGTGCTTTCCACGAAACTGCCGTTCATCATGTGCCCGCGCGCCAAATGCGCCATCAGCTTGCATCTCAGGCGGATGTCGTCGATCCGGGGATTGGCCAGGGCTTCCTCGCACAGCGCAATCGCGGCGGTGGGGTTATAGGCCGACAGCATGACGCTATCCATGTAGGTGATCGCCGCATCGGCAAACAGCAGGGGATCGTCCAGCGCCCTGGCCTCTTCGGCGGCGCGCCATGCTGACTTGAGGGCCGTCGGCAGGCTGCCGGCATGGGTGTGCGCTTCGGCCAGCAGGATGCGCGCGGCGATCACGCTGGGATGCGGACTGATCCCTGCCGCGATGCTTTCGGCGGCGGCCAGTGCCTCCTTGGCATGGCTGACGGCCTCGTAGGTCGCCGATCGTTCCAGCGCGCGGCGGGCCGCCGCTTCCCATCGGCTGAGGGCTTCGGCGGTTTCGCCGGCTTCGGTGAAATGCCGCGCGGCAAGCTCGGGTTCGCGATCGACATCCGAAGCTTTCAGCCGCTCCAGCATACGCGCCAACTTGCCGTGCAACAGGCGGCGGTTCCGGCGTAACAAGGCCTGATAGGCCGCATCCTGGATCAGCGCGTGGCGAAACGCGAAGCTGCCCGGAACGATCCCGCTTTCATAGATGATATTGGCGCGGCGCAGCTCGATCAAAGCGGCCTCAAGCTCGGCGGGGGGCACATCGGCCAGAGCGCCAAGCAGGCTACGGTCGAACTCGCGCCCGATGACCGAGGCAACCAGCGAAACGCTGCGTGCCTTGCGCGACACCCGGTCAAGCCGGGCCAGCAGAACCCCCTGAAGGCTATCCGGGACCGCCCCCTGCAAATGCCCATCCTCACTGTCACCGATGGCGCGCGCCAGTTCCTCGACAAACAGCGGCACCCCATCCGTCCGGTCGACAAGTTCCTCGATCAGGGCGGGCTCGATCGGACGTTCAAGCACACCCTCGATCAGTCTGGCGATATGCTCGCCGCTCAGCGGGCCGAGCCGCAGGACCGAGACATGCGGATGATCGACCGGCCAGGTCGAGGTCCATTCGGTGCGATGGGTAACCAGCAGCATCACCGGCAGATCACCGCAAATCTCCACCACGCGTTCGAACGCCTCCAGGCTCGACGGATCGATCCAGTGGGTGTCCTCGACCAGCATCAACAACGGGAATCTTTCCGCCCGCGCCACAACCGACCGGGCCAGGGTTTCGATGATGCGACGCTTGAGTTCCTGCGGCTCCAGGCCGGTCAGCAATTCCGGATTTGGCGGAGTCAGGCCCAGCAGCTTGGCATATACCGGCGCGTCGCGATCCGGGTCCAGAAAATGCGAGCGCACCAGTGCCTCGACCCGTTCATAGCTTTCGCCGGGGTCGTTGGTCATGCGCAGTTTCGCGGCGCGGCGCAATCGATCGACAATCGGGTGAAAGGCCGAATTGGCGTGATAGGGCGCGCATTGATAGCGCAACAGCTCGCCGGGGCCATCTCCGATGCGTTCGATGAAGGCCTGCGCGATCCGCGATTTGCCGATCCCGGCCTCGCCGGACAGCATGATCACCTGGCCCTTGCCGTTCAGCGCGGCCTCCCAGGTGCGCAGAAGCAGCGCCATTTCCTCGTCCCGGCCCACCAGCGGAACGTCGCTTTCGCTGCGCGTGGCCTCGAACCGCGTTTCGAGCGAGCGTTCAGAGGTGGCCAGATAGACCTCGCGCGGCAGTTCGAAGCCCTTGAGCGTGCGGGGCCCGAGGCTTTTCAACTCGAAGGATCTGCCGATCAGGTCGCGCGTCTCGTGCGACAGCGCGACCGAGTTGCTTTCCGCTTCGGCCTGCAGGCGGGCGGCGAGGTTGACCACCGCCCCGACCATGGCGTGATCTTCGCGCATCTGTTCACCAACCAGATCGCCGACCACCACCTGACCCGAGGCAATCCCGACCCGAACCGCATAGGCAGCGGATTTTCCCGCAGCGCGCGCCGCGGTGCCTCCGACAATCGCGAGGCCCGCACGCACCGCCCGGTCCGCGTGATCCTCATAGGCGGTGGGCCAGCCAAAATAGGCCAGAACACCGTCGCCCATATATTTGGCGACATGGCCCCGAAGCGTTCAACCTCGGCCGTGACCCGGTCCTGATAGCGGCGCAGAAGGTCGCTCATGTCTTCGGGTTCCAGCGTTTCGGCCAGCTGGGTCGATCCGGCCATATCCACGAAGGCAATGCTCAGATGCCGGAATTCTGCCTCGCTATCGGCTTTGGCGCGCAGATCCGGGGCCGCCTCGGGCTCGGGTGTCAGCGCCACCGCAATCTCAGCGTCGCGTTCTGCAACAGCTGGCGCCTGGAACGCCTTTACCGCGGCAAGGAAAACCCGACGATGTCCCAGAGACAAGCCAAGTTCGCGAAGATCGTCTTCGGTCAGATGCGGCAGCGCCCGCATATCGACATCGTTGTCTCGAAAAACCTCGCAGTATTTCCCGAGACCTTGCTCCACGAGCCAGTTTTCAGCGTCAGCTGCCATCGTGCTGGTCCATGAATCTGAAGCGCGACGATTCCAACTATGCGCGCTCCGCGCGATATTGGCTATGCCCGCGACGGGGCTGGCCGCGCCCCAGAAAATCGTAGCGCGCCGAATAGTGGCGAGGCGAGGCAGCGCGCAGGCCGTTGCCGCGCAACCCCTAGCTCACCAGCTTTTTCTGTGCCGCGAACGGGCTCAGCCCAAGCCAGCGCTGCATGGACTCCGCGATCTCGCGCGAGCCGGTCAGCTCGAATTTGTCCCGTTCGGCAGAGACCTTGGTAAGCCCCATCCAGATTGCCGTCATGGTTCGCAGATCGACATTTACGTACAGATCCACCTCGAAACCCGGATCGGACCAGCACAGGTCGGTCTCGCCAGTGGGTTCAACCACAAGCCACCAATCCCGCTTGCTCGACGGCTGGTCATGAAACACGAATTGCAGCACCGCGCGCCGGCCGACGAGCGGTTCCGGGTTCAGGTTCCGGCGCATGTCCCACATCAGCAGCGATGCATCGAGATTTCCCAAAGACAGCGAGGATTCCACCCATTTCTGACCCCACATTCCCATCGCGATCACGACGTCGTACAGATCCTCTCCCGCCTGGGTTAGACAGTATTCGAAGACACCCCGCTCGGACGGGACGGGCCGCTTGATCACAACACCCGCCGCCTCCAGGTCTTTCAGGCGTTGCGACAGCAGCGTGGGCGACATCTTGGGTACGCCGCGCCGCAGGTCGTTGAACCGCGTCGATCCCGCGATCATCTCGCGCACCAGCACCATGGTCCAGCGCGTGCACAGCACCTCGGCCGCCATGGCGAGCGGACAGAACTGTTTGTATCCGGCATGTGGCATGGTTCCCCCCTCCTGACCGCCCCCATCATAGCATGGATCTCTGCCCACTTGGTCCAGATCCTGTACCGCCCGATTCAGTTCCGTGACTAGTTTTGGCCTGGATCTTCATGCCAAGCTTGTCCCGTTCGACGCAGTACCTGCGCCTAAAGGGAAAGACCGGCCGCTGATCCAACGGCCGAGGGGACTGCGAACAGGGAGAAAACCAATGACCGCAAAGACACCAGCTGACTTGCGCGACCAGGTTCGTGGACAAGTCATCGTTGAAGGCGACGCCGGTTATGATGCGGCGCGCAAGGTTCACAATGGCATGATCGACAAACGCCCGGCTGTCATCCTGCGGGCCGCCAATGCCGGCGACGTGATGACGGCTGTCAACTTTGCCCGCGACACCGGGCATGACCTGTCGGTGCGCGGCGGCGGGCATAGCGGGCCGGGATTCGGCACCAATGACGGCGGCGTCGTCATCGACCTGTCACTGATGCGCGGGGTCCGGGTCGATCCGAAGGCACAGACGGTGCGCGCCGAAGGCGGCGCGACCTGGGGTGATTTCAACTCGGCGACCCACGCCTTCGGCCTGGCCACCACGGGGGGCATCATTTCGACAACGGGTATCGCCGGGCTGACCCTAGGGGGTGGGATCGGCTATCTGGCGCGCGGTCACGGCCTGTCGCTCGACAATCTGATTTCGGCCGACGTGGTGACGGCCGATGGAAAGATGCTGGTCGCCAGCGAGACAGAAAACGCCGATCTTTTCTGGGCGATCCGCGGCGGTGGCGGCAATTTCGGCGTCTGCACCTCGTTCGAATACAAGCTCCAGCCGGTGGAGACGGTCTATTGGGGGCCGATGTTCTACGAGATCGACGAGACCGAGACCGTCTTCAAGTTCTTCCGCGACTACATCAAGACCGCCCCGCGCGAGATGGGCGCATTTCCGGCCTTTCAGATCGCCCCGCCGCTGCCCTTCATCCCGGAAAACCGCCATGGCGACATGTTCTGTGCCATCGTCGCCTGTTGGTCGGGGGATCCTTCGGAAGGTGAAAAACAGTTCAAGGCCTTCCACGATGTTGCCGAGGTCAAGGCCGAACATGTCGGCCCCCTCCCCTATCCGGCGATCAACGCGGCTTTTGACGGGCTGTTCCCAACCGGGATCCGGCAATATTGGAAAGGCAACTTCGTCAAGGAGCTGAGCGACGAGGCGATTGCCGCCCATGTCCGGCATGGTCCCAACGCGCCAACGGTCAGTTCGACGATGCACCTTTATCCGATCGACGGCGCCTGCCACGACGTTGATAGCGACGCCACCGCCTTCGGGCACCGGGACGCGGATTTTGCCATGGTGGTGCTGGCCGCCTCGGACGACCCGGCCGCCGACTCGGCCCATACCAAATGGGTGCGCGACTATTCCGACGCCGTCGCGCCGCATTCCGAACCCGGCGGCTATATCAACTTTATGGATGACGATGACAGCGGGCGCGTGCGTGACAATTTCGGCGGCAATTACGACCGGCTGCTGAAACTGAAACGCCACTACGATCCGGACAACCTGTTCCGGCACAATCAGAACATCGCGCCGTAAAGCGGGGAAGCGCGGGGGACCTCCCGCGATCTCAGCCTGTGCCAAGGCGGCGGTTTGTCCCCGCGGACGAGTCCCGCCGTTCGACCGCGCCGCGTTCGATCAGCAGCGTTTCGTCCGCGATGCTGTCCAACAGCTTAGGCGAGGATTCGGTGACCAGGATGCACAGGTCCGACCGGTCGTCCCGCAGCCGCGACAGCGTGCGCGCATAGTCCAGTGCCAAGGCCGGGGCGAGGCCCTGGAAGGGCTCGTCAAGGAACAGCACCTTGTCGGCCACCATCAGCGCCCGGCCCAACGCCACCATCTTGCCCTGCCCACCGGACACGCCGCCGCCGGGCCGGGATTTCAGCTTCACCAGTTCGGGCATGAAGTCATAAACCTTGGCCAACCGGCTTTCGCGCTCGTCCTTCGGCATGTTCAGTGCGATGGCCGGCAACAGGATGTTATCCTCGATGCTGAAATGACCGATCAGGCGGCGGTCCTCGGGGGCATAGCCGATGCCGATGCGCGCCCGGTCCTGGCTGGGCCGGTCCTGAATATCCTGCCCGTCCAGAACAATCCGCCCCGATTGGCGCGGCAGCAGGCCCATGATCGACCGCAAGGTCGTGGTCTTGCCGGCCCCGTTGCGCCCGATCAGCACGGTACAGGTGCCTGAGGTCAGCTCAAAGCTCAGGTCGCGCAGCACCTGAACACCGGCAATATCGACCGAAAGGTTTTCGATTTTCAGCATCATTCCATCCCGACCACACGTTCCAGGACGCGCGGGTCCTTCATGACCACATCGGCCGCGCCCTCGGCCAGCACCTGCCCGGAATCCCAGACCACGACGCGGTCGGCGTATTTCTCGACGATTTCCATGTCGTGTTCGACGAACAGCGCGGTCATCCCGCGGCTGCGCATCGCCGTCATCAGCGTTTCCATCAGCTGGAACCGTTCCAGCGCCGAAACCCCCGACGTCGGCTCATCCAGCAACAGCAGCATCGGCTGCAGCGCCATCGCCACCGTTACATCCGCCAGCTTGCGCAGACCCTCGGGCAGGGTCCCGGCCAAGGTACCAGCCTGCTCGGCCAGGCCCAGCAGGTCCAGCAGTTCCATCGCCTCGGCCCGGTAATCCGGCCGGTCCAGCGGATTCAGCGCCTGCCAGATGCCGCGATGCGCCGCGATGGCCAGCATCACGTTTTCCAGCACCGTCTGATCGGTGAACAGCTGCGGGATCTGGAACGCCCGCGCGATCCCCTGCCGCGCGATCCGCCGCGGCGGCAGCGAGGTGATCGGCATGTCCCGCAGGATCACTTCGCCGGCCACCGGCCGGACATAGCCGGTGCAGAGGTTCAGAAAGGTCGTCTTGCCCGATCCGTTGGGGCCGATGATGGCGACGAATTCGCCTTCGTTGATGGTCAGGTTGACCCCGTCGGCGGCCTTGACGCCGCCAAAGGCAACTTCGAGGTCACGGGCAATCAGAAGCGGTTTGCTCACAGCTCGGCCTCCCCCTGGCGGGATTTGACCCCGGTCAACCGTTCGAACAACCCGAACAGCCCGCGCGGCAGGAAGAAGATCACCACCAGCATCGCCACCCCGATGATCATGTTCCAAGCCTCGGCAGCATAGCCAACCGCGACGGTGTGCACGAGTTCAAGGAAGATCGAGCCCAGGAACGGCCCGGCAATCCCGGCGATGCCGCCCAGAACCGCGGTCAAAACAAGATGGCCGGATTCCGTCCAGAACGCGTATTCCGGAAGCACATGGCCGATCGACACCGCCGCGATGGCCCCGCCGATCCCCGCCAGCGTGGCCGAGATCGTGTAGGCGGCCAGAAGCGTCGACCGCGCGGACACGCCCAGATATTCCAGCCGCACCTCGTTGCTGTGCACCGCCGAGAGCGCATGGCCCAGCGGGCTGCGCATATAGCGGTGTATCAGGAAGCCGACGACGCCCATCAGCACCACCGCCAGGTAGTACAGCACGACATCAAAACCGGCCTTGTCCAGCGTTGCGCCCAGCACGGTGGGCAGCGGCACCCGCAGCCCGTCGGTGCCGCCGGTGATGCCATAGGCCTTGGACACCAGCGAATAGGCCACCATGGACACGGCAAGGTTCAGCATGGCGAAAAAGATCGCCCGATAGCGCACCAGGAACAGGCCGACGATCAGCCCGGATAGCGCTGAGGTCACGATGGCGAAGGCGAAGATCGCGAAAATGTCGGTGATCCCAAGCCGGGTGGCTAGGAAGGCTGCCGCATAGGCGCCCACCGCATAGAACATCGCATGCCCCAGCGAGATCAGCCCGGCGCGCAGCAGCAAAGCGACCCCAAGCGCGGCAAAGCCCTTGGCGATGGCGATGGTCAGCACGAACTGGGTGAAGGGGAACAGGACAGGCGCGATCGCAAGAAGGATCAGGCCGGCCATCAGGAACGTGGTGAAACGCGACATCATACCCTCCGCGCGGTTTCAGCGCCAAACAGGCCGTAGGGGCGCACCATCAGAACGACAAGCATCACCAGATACGGCGCGACAGCGTCCAGCGAAGGTGCAAAATAGATCGCCAGCACCTTGGCAAAGGCGACGATGATCGCGGCAATGGCCGCGCCTTCCACCTGGCCCAGTCCGCCGATGGCGGCGACGGCGAAGGCCAGCACCATGGTGTCGGCGCCAAGACCCGGCGAAACGCCCGAGGTCGGTGTCGCCAGCGCGCCGCCAAGCGCCGCGAGAAAGACCCCGACGCTGAAGGCGATGACGAACATGCGGCTGGTGTCGATGCCCATCGCCTGCGAAACCTCTCGGTCTGCCACCACCGCCGACAGCAGTTTGCCGACCCGCGAATAGCTGATGAACAGTTTCAGCGCGATCAGGGTGAGGATGGCCAGCCCGATCAGAAGCAGCTGATAGGTCAGGTAGACGATGCCGCCGATCTCGACCACGCCAAGCAGGGTCATCGGCGTATCCTGATAGACCGACTGCACCCCGAAGACCATCCGCTGTAGATCCTCCAGGATCAGGAACAGCGCGAAGGTGACCAGGACCTGGACCGCCTCGCTTTTGCCATAGGTCCAGCGGATCAGCGTGCGTTCGACGATGGGCCCGCAGATCACCGCAACCAGGATCGCCGAGAGCAGCAGGATCGGAAAGGTCAGCCAGCCGGGCGCCCCTGCGGACACGACCCACAGCCCGGCACTGGCCGCGAGATAGGCGCCGATGGAATAAAAGCTGCCATGCGCCACGTTCAGGATGCGCAGCACGCTGAACACAAGGGTCAGGCCGACGGCGACGAAGAAGATCAAGGCTGCATTCGCCAGGGCATCGACGATGAGGGGGATAAAAACCATCACTGTGTCGGGTCCGGTGGTTCGGGGCGCAGGCTTCGCGCCGATCTTGGGATCACCCCGCGGCGCCGGGGCGCCGCGGAGCGGGGTGGAGGCGGGCGATTACTCGTAGCTGCCCGGTTCCGGCAGCGTGTCGAGGAAGTCGGGGCCCAGCGAGCCGATCCATTCGATC
Organism: Pseudooceanicola lipolyticus; assembly: GCF_002786325.1. Classification (GTDB taxonomy): domain Bacteria; phylum Pseudomonadota; class Alphaproteobacteria; order Rhodobacterales; family Rhodobacteraceae; genus Pseudooceanicola_C; species Pseudooceanicola_C lipolyticus. Next base: position 76,137 of record NZ_PGTB01000006.1, read on the forward strand.
GGATCCGAGCCCAGCGGCGGCAGCAGGGCCGCCCCCTCGTAACGCACCATGTTGCCCAGCACCGGATAGTCGATGCCCTCGACAACCGTGGTCATGCCCACGACCTGATCGATGACGCCGTCATTATCCTCGCGGAAGGTCATCTCGCCGGTCAGCGTCTGCGTGGTCAGACCTTCAAGCGCTGCGACCACCTGCTCTTCGGTCGGCCAGGCGCCGTCATTCTCGGCAATCGCCTTTTCATACCCCGCCTTCATCACCAGAAAACTGTTGGCCATCTTGATTGCCGGGAACACCGGGTCTTCGCCGAATTTCTCGGCATAATCCGCCGCGAAATCCGCGGCCATGCCGATGCTTTCAGCATCGGGCGACCGCCACCAGCCGTCGCCCAGCACGCCGACCACAACGCCTTCGGGCAGGTCAGAGCGTTGCAATACGGCTTCGCCCAAGGCCAGCACCGCCTGGCTTTGCCGGAAGATCCCGCGCGGCGCGGCCTGGCGGATGAAGTTCTCGAGATCGCCGCCCCAGAGGTTCGAGAAGATCACGTCCGGACGGGTTGCCGCGAGCCGGGAAATCTCGGTCTGATAGGTGGCCGAGCCCAGCTTGGGGAACAGTTCGGCCACCACTTCGACGTCGGGCTTCATCGCGGCCAGCGTCGCCTTCACGATTTCCGCCGCGTCATGGCCGAAGGAATAGTCCGGGTTGATGATCGCGACGCGGCTGACATCGGGGTTCTGCTTCAGGAAATACAGCGTATAGGCCATGAACTCGGCAATCGTGTTGCCGTTCGGGCGATAGAAGTAGTCGTGCGATTCCTTGAACAGCTGATGCGTGTCGCAGTTCCAGCCGATGGTCGGCATCTTCAGCTGATCAGCGATCGGAGCCAGGGCCAGGCAGTTGCCCGAAGACAATGCCGCGATCATGAAATCGGTCTCGCCTTCGGCAAGGCGGCGATATTCCGAGATGACGCCTTCGGCGCCCTGTGCCTCGTCGACGAAGGTGGCGTTGATCGGCACGCCACCGATCCCGCCCTGGGCGTTGATCCGTTCGATCATCACCTCGGCGCCCTGCCGTCCGGGCATGCCATAGGCGGCTGCCGGGCCGGACATGAAGGTGAAGACTCCAAGATCAAGGCTTTCCGGCTTGTCCTGGGCAGCAGCGGTGGTTGCAGCGGCCATCAGGGCCAGTGCCGAGATCGCGGTTATTAAGGTGTGAACTTGTGTCATTTTGCTTCCCTGTTGCGTGGTGGGTGCCCTGAGTGACGGGCGGAGATCTTACATCTGAAACGCTTGTGATATTTTACAGTGGTATTTGTGTTCCCGCATTGTCAAGGGGCAGGGCCAGAACTGGAGAGGGCTAAGTCAGGTGGGCCAGGCGAATTGCCTGAAAAGCGTGCCAAGCCGGTTTTCGCGGCTTTTCCCGGTTATTGATCGCTGTTGCCGTAGGGCGTCACCTGGGCGCCATTCGCTTGCAATCCGCGTGCTCTTCGTTCTTCTATGGTGTTGAAAACAGGCTGAATGAGCGTCTGAAACTTCACCAGCACAGGTGAAATGCGAAGCGATGAGCACCATGTCAAAACCCACCAGCCAAACCGGAAAACGGGTGTCTTTGCGTGGGCAAGCCTATGACACGCTGAAGCAGCGTATTCTGCGTTGCGAGTTGAAACCGGGCGAGGCGGTGACCGTTGCGGCGCTGGCGAGCGATCTGGGCCTTGGCCGTACGCCGGTGATTCAGGCCGTGGACCGGTTGATGCTGGACGGGCTGGTCGAGGTGATGCCGCGCAAGGGCGTTGTTGTCAGCGCGGTCTCGCTGGAAGATCTGGTCGAAATCATCGAAGTGCGGCTGCTGAACGAATGCCGCGCTGCGCGATGGGCGTCGGAACGGATCACCGACAAACAGATCAAGGCGCTGCGCGAAAACCTGAAGACGATGAAAAAGACCGCGGCGTCGCGGGATGTCGAACAGCTGATCTCCCTGGACAGCGCCTTTCACGAAATCATCAGCCACGCCACCGGGAACACGATCCTGGCCGAGCTTCTGGGCAACCTGCATGACCGGTCGCTGCGCTTCTGGTCCCTGTCGCTGCAGGTTCCGGAACATAACGACCGCGTGGTGGAACAACACAGCGCCATCGTCGAGGCGCTTGCCAATCACGACGCCGACGCCGCGGAAGAGGCCGTGCGCAACCATATCGCCGCCTTCCAGAGCAATATCGTCGACCGGGTGATGCGGCGCTGAGCCTGTTCCGTACAGCCGGGTCATCAAGCTATCTTCTCAGCAGGGTTTCAAAGCTGCGCGCCATGGCGAACATCCGGTGGTCGTCCATCGTCTCGCACATCAACATCAGACCGGCCGGCAGGCCGGTGCTGCGCATCGGCAGGCTGATTGCACAGCGGTCCAGCAGGTTAGCCACGGTGGTGTTGCGCAGCGCCAGCAGGTTGGCACTGCCATAAGCGGCGTCCTCCGCCATCTCCGCGAAACGCGGCGCCTCCATCGCCACGGTCGGCATGATCAGCGCGTCATAATCGGCGGTCAGCGCATCGGCCTGCGCGATCATGTCGGCCCGGGCCTTCAACAGCGCCTGGTATTCGCCGGGCTGTTGCGTTTCGCCCTTGCGGATACGGATGCTGACGCGCGGGTCATAGCCCGCCCCGGAACTGGCCAGCAGCTCGCGGTGCTGCGCCAGCGCCTCGGCCGCAATGATGCCGCCGCGCGCGTTCAGTTCCGGCAGATTGTCCAGAAACGGCAGCGTAACGCGGCTGATCCGCAGCCCGGCCTTGGCCAGCGCGGCTACCTCGGCTTCAAACGTGGCTGCGACCAGCGGGCTCAGATCGTCCAGGACGTAATTGTCCAGCACCGCGACATGCAGGTCTGATAGGTCGGGCGGCGCGGCCGGGGAGACCTGTTCGGCGCTGATCACCTGATCCAGCGCTTCGCAACAGCCCACGGTCTGGCCAATGCCGCCGATGGAATCGAACGACTCGGAGAGCGGATAGGTCCCGTCCATCGGGATGCGGCGGGCCGTCGGTTTATAGCCGGTCAATCCGCAGAAGGCGGCCGGGATGCGGCAGGACCCGCCGGTATCGGTGCCCAGCCCCACTGCGCACATCCCCTCGGCCACCGACACCGCCGCCCCCGACGACGAACCGCCGGGAATCCGCGTCGGATCGGCGGGATTGGCGGGGGTGCCGTAATGCGGGTTCAGCCCCAGGCCGGAATAGGCGAATTCGGTCATGTTGGTGTGACCCATGATCACCGCGCCAGCCTGCCGCAGCCGCCGGACCACCTCGGCATCGGCAGCGGCCGGAGGCGCGTCGGCCAGCACCCGCGACCCGGCATGGGTCACATGACCCTGAAGGTCGAACAGCGCCTTCACCGAAACCGGCACCCCGCTGAGCGGCGTGGTCGCTTCCCCGGCTGCGCGCGCCGCGTCGGCCTGTTCGGCCTGGGCGATGCTGCGGTCGGGGTCGATCATGGTAAAGACCGTCGCCCCCTGCCCCTCCGGGTCCTGAATGCGATCGAGACAGGCGGTGGTCAGGTCGAGAGCGCGGGTCTCTCCCTTGGCCATCCGGTCCAGAAGAACGGGGACAGAGTGCATCAGACCTTCTCTTCGTAATAGTGGATTTCCATCAGCACGCAGCCGCCTTCGGACTTGAACGGCCCGTGATAGGCCCCCGGCGGACGGCAGGCATAGGTGTGCACCGGATAGGCCTCGCCACCCTTGCCATTCTCGTCATTGCCGACGGTCAGGTCGCCCTCGACCAGATACACCTCTTCCCAATAGTCGTGGACGAAGGGAGCGGTGGTGAACACGCCCGGTGCAAAGCGCAGAAGGCGGGTGCGATGGCCCTGCTTGCCGTCCTCGTCCAGCGATCCCGCGATGATCTTCTGCTCGATCCCCTCGGGATAGCCCGGCGGGGTTTCCCAGCCCTCGGTGCCCATATCGATCGTATGGAATTCCTTGTGTTCTTTGTTGATGGCCAATGGTCTTACTCCGCTGCGGTTTTGATTTGGGCCAGCTCGCTTTCCAGCGAGTAGGTGTCGAGCATCCTGTCGACCAGGCCGGTGCAACGGTCCCAGTCGAAGGTGCGGAAGGAATGTCCCTTGGTGACGAAGGTCGCCCCGGCATAGAACATTTCATATTGAGTGTGCCGCGAGGCGAATTCCGAGCCGACGGCATCCCAGGCCAGCTTGAAGAACTTCACCCGGCCTTCCGAGGTGGTTGTCGGCGATTGCTGTGTTTTGCCGATCAGCGTTGCGATCTCGGGGTTGGCGAAGTCCTCCACCGACGAGGGCAGCATGATCATGCCACCGCCTGCGAGGTCGCGCAGCGTGGTGATCACGGTCGCATAGAGCTGCTGTGTCAGCACCTGCGCGGCATAGAGCGTGTGCCGGTCGGGAACGAAATAATCGCCCCGCATCTCGCCCTTGATCTCCATCGCGTGGACCAGCGAGTCGACCATGGCGCATTGCGCCGCCAGCTGGCCCAGCGTTTCACGCACCTGGGGAAAGCCGACCACGCCATTGGTTTCGGCGGTCTTGCGGGCAATCCCCATGAGAAAGCGCATCTTGACCATCAGCCGCACCTGGGCCTGGTAGTTCTGGTAGACATGCGCCGGCGTCGCGTGGAACTGCTTGTTGCACATCTCGGTGTCCTGGTTGATGAACACCCGGTCCCACGGCACCTTGACGTCGTCGAAATACAGCACCGCGTCATTTTCGTCGAAACGGCTGGCCAGCGGGTTGTCAAAGACGCTGGTGGCCGAGGCCTCGTAGGATTTGCGTGACAGGATCTTCAGCCCCTTCGCATTCATCGGAATGGCGAAGGAAATCGCATAGGGCTCTTCGCCTGCGCGCAACGGCTGAATGCAGGTCACGAAGACTTCGTTCGCCATGATCCCACCGGTCGCCAGCATCTTGGCGCCCCGGATCGTCAGGCCCTCGTCATCCTCGGCCACCACACCGGCGGTCAGGAACGGATCGGCTTGCTCATCCGCCGTCTTCGATCGATCGGCCTGCGGGTTGATGATGACGTAGGTAAGGTAAAGCTCGTTGTCCCGCGCATATTTGTAATAGTTCGACAGCGCGGTGGCACGGTCCGGGTCATGCGCTTCGAACGCGTCCAGCCCCATATACATACCGGAAATACACGAGGCGACGTGATCGGGCGCGCGGCCCAGAAAGCCGCCATGCAACTCGGTCCAGGCCTCCAGGGCCTTGCGGCGCTCGACCAGTTCGGCATGCGAAGTCGGCAATTGCCAGATCCGGTTGGCCCGTTCCCCGCCGGATCCGGGGATCTCGTAGGTCATCAGTTCGCGGTTTTCTTCCGCGGACTGGAAATCATAGATCCGTGCCATCGAATGCACCACGTTGGTAAAGGCCGGATGCGTGGTGACATCCTCCACTTCGGCACCGTCAATGAAGATCCGGCGCCCGTCGCGCAGGCTTTCCAGGTATTGCTGTCCGGTCTTGAGCATCGGTCTCTCCCGTTCGGTCGTTCGTTTCGGTCAGTAGTGAATGGCCAGCGGCCATCCGGTATCGGCACGTTCGCGGGTTTCCAGCGCGGCATAGCGGCCGCGCGCAAAGACCAGCGGGTCGCGGTCGGGGTCGCTGGAATGGCGCTCAACCCGCGCGATGAACAGCATGTGGTCGCCGGTGTCCTCCACCCGCCAGGCCGCACATTCCAGAACGGCCGTGACCCCGGATAGGATCGGCGCCTGGTGCAGGCCCGCGGTATGGGTCACCCCGGCCCATTTATCGCCGGGCCGGGCAAAGCGGTTCGACAGCTCCTGTTGCGTCGCAGACAGGATATGCACCGCATAACCCGCGGCCTTTTCCCACTGAGGCAGGCTGCGCGCCCGCTTGTCGATGGAAAACAGGATCAAAGGCGGCGTCAGCGACAGGGAATTGAACGAGGTCATCGTCATCCCCAGGTTTTCATCCCCGACAGCGCAGGTGATCAGGCAGACGCCGGTGGGGAATTGGCCGAGCGTGTTGCGCAGGGCTTTCTGTTCCGCGACGCTCTGGCTCATTTTTCGGCCCCGCGGCTCTGCAGCAGGTAGTCGGACAACAGCAGCGCCTTTTCCGCGCTATCGTTCAACTCGCGGGCCAGCGTTTCCAACATCCGGAAATTCTCGGCCGTTACCGGCTCGAACAGTTGGTCGTTGATCTCTTGCTGCTGCGGTGCCAGCGTTTTCAGCAATTCCTCGCCGCGATCGGTGACCGACAGAATGACCCGGCGCCCGTCCTCGGGGTTTGGCCACTTGTTCAGCACCCCCAGCTTGGCAAGCTTATTGGTCTCGGCCGTCACGAAGGCAGGCGAATGTGACAGGTGCGCCGCCACCGCATTGGCGCCGACACCGGCATCGCCCTGCAATTGTCGGACGGTGATCAGGATGGTGTATTGCGGTCCGCTCAATCCGATGAACGCCGCGAACTGGCCGCGGATCTGCTGCAGCCGGGCCGAGAAGGCCAGAAGATTGTGCAGCATGGTGCGGAAGGCAGCATCGCTTCCATCCTGCAACAGGTCCTCCCGGCTTACGGTCAGGCGCGTGTTGATCGAATCGTCGGTCATCTTCACTCCTCGGCGTTGAGGATGATAGTGAAGTAACTTAATTAAGTCGTCAATGATATATTACAGAAATTTCACAGCGGCAGTTTCGCTACCCGAATTACCCGATCCCGCCCGTCGGGATTGCGAATCCGCAACGGGCCCGCTTCCGAACCAGAAGCAGGCCGTATGAAAATGGTGGAAAACGGCGGTGCAGCGCCCCCTAAGAGGGGCTGACGGCCATCAGGCGCGGCTTAAGTCACCGTCAAGCTCCTGCAGAACTTCTTCGGTATGCTCACCCAAAAGTGGCGGAGCGACCTGGGGCTGGCTGTCGCGGTTGCCATCGATCCAAACCGGGTTGCGCACCGCTCGCACAGTGCCCTCGGCGGGGTGTTCGAGATCCATGAACGAACTCAGATGTTGCACCTGAGGGTCGTCGAACACTTCTTCTACCCTGTTCACCGTGGCAAACGGCACGTCTGCTTCGGCCAGTTTTTCCTGCCAGTGGCTCAGCGGGTGTTCGGCAAAGGTTGGGGCGGCTTCCCGGCTCAGGTCGAAATAGTTCTCGATCCGCCCGGCACGCTCTGCAAACCGCGCGTCAGCGGCCAGGTCTTGCCGTCCGGTCGCGACCAAAAAACCCTGCCAGAACTTCTCTTGCGATGACATGTGCACATTGACAAGCCGCCCGTCCGCACAACGGAAAACGTAAGACTGTGACGTGCGCACCCTGAGGTAGGGATCCGACTGCAAACCCATCTGGGTGAAATAGCCGAAGGGATCGGGCATGAAGGCCATCGTCGCCTCCAGCATGTTGACCTCGACCCGCCGCGCCGGGCCGCCGCGTTCGCGTTCCAGCAGCGCGGACAGAATCCCGTAGCCGGCATAGATGCCGGTGACATTGTCGGAAATCGTGGGCCCCGTCAGCGCCGGCGCCTCGGGTTCGACAAACAGGCTGGACATGCCGCTGATCGCCTGGGCCACCGCATCATAAGCCGGGCGCTGCGCATAGGGGCCGCCGGTGCCGAAACCGCTGATCGAACACCGCACCAGGCCGGGATTCAGTGACAGCAACCTGTCGTCGGAAAAACCGAGCCGATCCAGAACCCCCGGCCGAAAGTTGTCAAGCAGCACGTCTGCCCGTTCGATCAACCGCGTCAGCGCGGCTTTGCCGTTGTCCGATTGCAGATCCAGCGCAACGCTGCGCTTGTTGCGGTTGTAGGAACAGAAATGCGGGCTGTAGGCGCCCCCGCGAAAGCTGCGGAACGGGTCGCCACCATCGGGACGTTCGACCTTGATGACATCGGCGCCCATATCCGCCAGCAACATGCCTGCCAGCGGCGCGGTGATCATTGTCGAAAGTTCGACGACACGAAATCCTGAAAGCGGCGCAGTCATCGGCGTGGGGTCTCCTTGTCTGGGAAGGTCGGGCGGGCTCACAGGCCAGCGGTCAGAAGATCGACCAGGACGTCTCGCGCCTCGTAGGTCGGGAAATGGCCGATACCGGGCAGGATGATCGGACTGACCCCAAGCCGTTCGGCCACGGATTGAACCGCGTCTGGCGGGGCAACCGGGTCGAGGTCGCCGCCGATCACCTGTACTGGCAGGACACCCGGCACAAGCAGCCGCAGAAGGTCCGCAGCGCACAGCATATGCCAAGCCTGAAGATAGGACTCCGCCGGGATCTCGGCCATCGTCGCGATGATCTGTCGCAAATCCTGATCTTCGGCGGTCGGGCCGACGATGGATTCCGTGCGCGCCTCGGCAAACTGCTGCATGCCCCCTGACCTGATTTCATCGGCCCGCGCCGCTTGCGTGGCGGCCCTGGCGGCCTCGGGCAAGTTACCGGCGCCAACCACGGGACAGATCAGGTCCAGGCGCGAGACAAGCTCCCGACAGCTTCCGGCCAAGGCGGCGACCACGACGGCGCCCAGCGAATGGCCCACCACCCGTGCCGGGCCAATGCCGCGCCGGCGCAGAAAATCCGCCAGCCGGTCGGCATAGTCTTCCGCTTCGGGGCGCGGTGACGTCAGGGCGCGGGCGCCGTTATAGCCGGGAAAGCTCCACGCCAGGACGTGATAGCGTTGCGCCAGCGCCTCCAGCACCGGGCTCCAATTGTCGGTGGTGCCACCAATGCCGTGAACCAGGACCAGCGGCGCGCCGCTGCCCGCCTCAACCCAGCTGTGCCCCGCTTCGGTCTGCAAGTCGTAAGTGATGGTTGTCATGTTCGCGTCCTACAGCCACCAGGATGGGTACCAGGCCACATGGATGACCTGATCGAAGATGCCCCAAAGAAGCAGCGTCACCCCGCCGGCATAGACACATGCCAGAACGGGTTTGGCACGGGCCTTCAGCAACAGGAAGGCCAGCGTGAAAACCGGCAGCGCGAACATCTGCCCGAAGGCCACCGTCAGCAGAACGATCCCGCCCAGCCACAAGGAAAATTCAACCAGAACACCCAGCGGGAAAGGGTCGGACCGATGGTCGCTGAACCGGCGGCGCCAGTCGGTCGTTCCGGCCAGGACCGCGCAGATCAATCCGGGTACCGCCATCGCAACCGGGAAGGCGGCCAGCGCCGCCGGCCAGCCCCGCGCCTCCCAGAGGGCAAAGGCGAAACCGGCGGCGGCAACCACCGCGAACACCACGCCGAACCGGGCGGATCCGGCCTGTTCGGCCGGTGTAATCTGCCGGTCTTCCGGCTGCGGCCCGGCCTTGGCGCGGGCCTTCTGCTGCAGGGTCTTGCGGACGGACATCACGATGGTCAGAACCGCGACCGCCAGCAGAATCAGCACAATCGGCCGGCCCAGCCAGGCAATGCCGTAGGATTGGCGTGAGATATGCAGCGCGTTTTCGAGGATCGGGGCGATGATGAAGCCCAGGATCAGCGGCGGGCGCGGCCAGGCGGCCCGTTTCATCGCGATGCCAAGCGCGCCGGCGGCGAACAGGGCTATCCAATCCCCCAGTTGAAAGGTGCTCATCCACGCCCCCATCAGGGTAAAGACGGTGACCGCAGGCACCAGCAAAAGCGCAGGAATGAAAATCAGGCGGGCAACATATTTTGACAGGACGAAAAGCAGGCCCGCCGCCACGACATTGGCAATGACCAGGGTCCAGATCAGGCTGAAGGTCAGCGACAGGTTGGTGCTGAGCATCGAGGGTCCGGGCGCGACCCCCTGGATCAGGAAGCCCCCCAGCAACAGCGCCATCGGCGGGCTACCGGGGATACCGAAGGCGATTGTGGGCACCAGGCCCCCGCCTTTTACCGCATTGTTGGCCGCTTCGGGGGCGATCACGCCCCGAATGTCGCCATTGCCAAATTGCGGGTCCTTGCGGGTGGATTGCACCGCGTGGCCATAGGCGATCCAATCCGCGATTCCGGCGCCGAGGCCCGGCAACATGCCGATATAGACCCCGAGAATGGAACAGCGCAGCGTCAGCCACCAGTTCCGCACCGCGTCGCGCACACCTTTCATCAGCCCGCTGCCCTGCCCCGGCGCCGCCGAAACCGACGCGATGCCACCATTGCCCTTCATCAGGTCCAACAGTTCCGGGATGGCAAACAGCCCCAGCACGACGGGCATCAGCGGAAGACCGTCGATCAGGTAAAGCACGTCGAACCAATAGCGCGGAATCGCAACTTGCTGGCCATAGCCGACACAGGCGATCAGCGTGCCCAGAACAGCGGCGGCAATCCCCTTGGTGATCGATCCGCCACTGAGCGACCCGACCATGGTCAGGCCAACCACGCCCAGCATGAAGAACTCCGGGGATGAGAACGCCATGATGATCGGCTGCAGCATGGGGATCGACACGATCACTGCAATCGCGCCGATTACGCCGCCGACCGCCGACACGGTAAAGGCCGCCCCAAAGGCGCGTTCGGCCTCGCCGCGCTTGGCCATTGGGTGGCCATCCAGCACCGTGGCCTGCGACGCGGCGGTTCCGGGTATTCCCAGTAGAACCGAGGATAACGTGTCAGCGGTCGAGGTGACCGCATACATGCCCAGCAGGAAACACAGCGCCGGCACCGTTTCCATCGTGAAGGTGAAGGGCAGCAGGATCGCCATGCCGTTCAGGCCGGACAGGCCTGGGATCACGCCAAAGACGATGCCGATCAGGATCCCCAGAAACAGGAAACCTATCGCAGGCCAAACAAGCAGTTGTGCCGCACCCGCCAGGGCCTGCTCGAGCATGGTTAATCTCCTGATTCAGCCGGGGGGACGGGCGCGGCACCGCGGGTGCCGCGCCGTGCTGCTTACTGGTTTACGTAAGCTTTGAAGTTCTCGACGAATTCCGGAGACAGGTCACCCAGTTCGTTGATGATCTCTTGGCCGGTATCGCCAACGGTCATGCGCGGCTCGATTCCCACGGTCTTGGCATAGTCCGCGATGAAGTCGGGATCCTCGGACAGGGCCTGAAACGCCGCGCGCATGATCTCAACCGCGTCATCGGGCGAATTCGGCGGCATGAACACCGAGCGGTACATCGCTTCCATGATGTTGTTGATCAGGCGCAGCGCTTCCCAGTTCTCGCCCGAGGGCATCGCGTCCGCGCCATGTTTGGCACGGTAGAGGTCCAGGAAGGTCACGGTGTTATACTGGTCCAACAGCGGGTCGGGATGGAACGCGCCGTCTTTTTCCACGTCGAAGTGGAACAGCGGGGTTGCCAGACCGGGTTCGATCAGCATCGGAATAATCGCCGAGGAATAGCTGGTCAGCGACCCGTTCGACAGTTGCACCTCGTCCTGCAACACCGCGGTCGCAACATCCTTGAGGCCCTTATATCCGCTCACCAGGTTGAAGGGCACCTCCAGGATGTCCAGCGCCAGCCGCGTGCGGACCGTCTGGTGAATCGTCGGCGAGAGGGACCCGGCCTTGAATCCGCTGGTCTTCAGCAGATCTTCGGGCGTTTCGACACCGGGCTCCACATCCTTGCGCATGTAGAAGATCGTCGGCTGCGAGATGCCGGCGACAAAGTCGAAATCGTTGTATTTGATCATCAGCCCGGGCGCGTCGATGATCTGGTCGATCGGGTTCCAGGTAAAAAACCCAACCGTCATGCCGTCTGCCTTGGCCGAAGTACCCAGATAGTTCGAGCCGATATTGCCGCCGCCCCCGGGCATGTTCTGCACGATAATGTCGGGATTGCCGGGAATATGTTTGCCCAGGTGGTTGGCGATCAGGCGGCCTTCGACATCGGTGGAACCACCGGCACCGTAATTGATCAGCAGCGTGACCTGTTCGCCCTCATAGCTGGTCTGGGCGAGGGCCGGGCCGAACCCGGCAACCATCAGCGCCGCGCCCGCTGCAAGTGTCTTCACAAGTTTCATGTTACATCCTCTGTTGGGGGGTGGTTTTTTTGGTTGCTATTGCGCGTAGTCCTGCAGGACTTTCTGTGCGAGAGAACCGCGCAGGATCTCTTCGGGGCCTTCGGTGATCATCATCGAGCGCTGATCGCGCCAGAATTTCTCGATCGGCAGGTCGATGGTCAGACCGGAGCCGCCATGGATCTGCATGCAACGGTCCATGGCCTCAAAGGCCATGCGGTCGCCCTGCATCTTGACGATATAGGCGTCGTGGCGAACGTCCTCGCCAAGGTCGTATCGCATGGCGGTGTCATAGACCATCAGCCGCAGGGCCTTGAGATCAAGGTAGGAATCCACCAGTTTCCACTGCACCGCCTGGCGCTCTGACAGCGGTTTGCCAAAGGTCTTGCGCCCGGTCGCCTGCGCCACCGCCATTTCCAGGCTACGCTCGATCACGCCGATGGCGCGGGCACCGTGGCGGATCCGTCCCTGGTTGATCCAGTCCTGCGCCAACGCGAAGCCGCGCCCTTCCTGGCCGATCAAATTGGCGGCAGGGACACGGACATTTTCGAATGACAATTCGCAGGGGCGGTCGCCCATCATGGTCTGCTGTTCGCGGGTGATCTTTAGCCCCGGCGTGTCCATATCCACGAGGAAAGAAGATATTCCCCCCTTCCGCCCCTTCACCGGGTCGGTCACGGCCATCACCTGCGCGAAATCCGCAGTTTGCGCCCCGGTGATAAAGATCTTGTACCCGTTGATGACATAGGCGTCGCCATCGCGGATCGCGGTGGTGCGGATGTTGCCCGGATCGCCACCGGCATCGGGTTCTGACAGCGCAAAACAGGTGGTTTTCTCGCCCCTCATCACCGGGAACAGGTAGTCCTTCTGCTGCTCAGGCGTCAGGTTGAACAGGATCGGAGAAACTTCAGGCCCGAAAATACTCTGCTTGCGGGGTGGGCAGGCGATCGTGCGGCCCATCTCTTCCCACAGCAGAACGCGGGCGATCAGGCCAAGGCCCAGACCGCCCTGATCCTCGCTCAGTTCCACGAACCAATAGCCCAGTTCCTTGGTCATGGCCTCGAAACGGGCGCGGTACTCCGGCTTCATGTCAAAACCGTCAGTCGCCTCGCGCTCGACCGGGATGATCTCGGTGTCGACAAAGCGGCGGATCTGCGCCTTCAGCATTTTCAGATCGTCGGAGAGTTCCAGAGTCATGTGCCGTTCCTCACTTCGTCTTGTCGGAAACCGAGGTGTAAGAGGACTCGGCCGGCCGATAGCTTTTGTCGTCGACGAATTGCCTGATCGCCGTTTCCTGCGCGCCGGACCCGGCACGCATGCGCAACTCGCCGATCTTCGCGGCGAGGTAATCCTCGGCTTCGCGTACCGGGATGTTGCGGACATAGCGAAGAGCGTGCTTGGTGGCGCGGTAGGCCTCGGGATCCTTGCCGATCAGCAGCTCGGCCAGCGCACGGGTCCGGGCCTTGAGTTCGGCCGCCGGCACCGCCTCGTTGATCAGCCGCAGCTTCGCGGCCTCGGTTCCGTCGAACTTGCGCCCGGTCAGGCACAGGTCCAGCGCGTCGCGATAGCCAAGCGCCTCGGTCAGCACGCGGGTTACCAGGCCACCAGGGATCTGACCCCAGTTGATCTCTGACAGGCAGAAGGTTGCATCCTCGGCGGCAATGGCAAAGTCGCAAGCGATCATTTGCGTGAAGGCGCCGCCAATGCAGACGCCCTCGATCATCGCGATGGTGGGCTTGTCGAACACTTCAAGCCGGTGCCAACGCCAGTCATTGGCGTTCCGCTGCGCCTTTTTCTGCGCCACGGGATCGCCTGAAAGGTCGCGAAAGAACTCTTTCAGATCCTGCCCGGCACTGAAGGCGCCGCCCCGGCCGCCAATCACCACGCAGCCAATCCCGGAGTCGGCCTCGAGTTCCTCCAATACCGCCAGCATCTCGGCATGCAGCTTGGGGTTCATCGCGTTCTTCTTCTCGGGACGATTCAGATAGACCCAGGCGATGCGCCCTTCGACTTCGACCTCGACCGTGGTCAAACCTTGATACGGCATCGGATTAACCTTTCGCGGCGCAAACGGGCCGGGCGGCGGCACGACGCAGCGACATGCAGGGGGAGGCGGGATAGATGGACATCGGGTCTCCTGCGACTTGTAATATTTCACAAGTGTTACACATGACCCCTTTTTCACGTCAACTGTCTTGTGAATTTCGGGCATTTTCCACGGCATCCTAGTGCAATATGCGGCCCAATTTCGCCTCACCACGGCGAAAGATGTCAGTTAAATCATTGTATAAATGAATTTTTTCCATATACCCGCTCATAAAACAGGCAGCACTTCTTCCATGTGAAGCGAAGTCCCTGACAGATCTTGTGAAATTTCACAAAGGCATTAAAACGGAGGCTGAAGCGGCTTTTTCCGGCGCCATCCGGCCCAGCGGAAAAGGCAGGCACCCCTGTTACCGGCCCAAGGAAGGACACCCAGACATGACCAAACTTTCCCTGCGGATCGACGAGCTTAGCGGACCATCCCAGGCCGAGATCGACGTCGCCAGACTCGTCGTGGCGGGGTGGACCGGGCGCAACAAAGAGGCGATGGAACACCATATCGCGGAGCTCGAGGCGCTTGGCGTCAAACGCCCGGCGGCGACACCGATGTTCTACCTGGTTTCGGCCGCGCGGCTGACCCAGTCGGACAGGATCGAGGTGATCGGCGAGGGATCAAGCGGCGAGGCGGAATTCGTGCTGATCGGTACGGAGGACGGGTTGCTCGTCGGTATCGGGTCGGATCACACCGACCGCGAGGCCGAAACCGTGGGCGTCACCCTGTCCAAGCAGATGTGCGACAAACCCGTCGGGAACGCGGTCTGGCGCTATGACGAGGTCAAGGAGCACTGGGATCAGATCATCATCCGCAGCTACGCCACCATCGGCGGAGAGAAGATGCTCTATCAGGAGGGAACCGTTGCCGCGATGCTGGCGCCCGAGGCGTTGATCGCGCAATTTGAACAGGAAACCATCGCGCCGGGCACCGCCATGTTCTGCGGCACATTGCCGGCCATCGGCGGCGTGCGAGGCTCCACCGATTTCACCTGCGAGCTGGAGGATCCAATCCTCAACCGCAAGATCACCGCCCATTACGACATCAACACGCTTGAGGTGCGCGGCTAAACAGCCATGCGGTCGGTACGGAGAGCGGCAGGATGAAACTTCACGAGGTCGTCGCCGACGGGCTTAAGCAACTGGGGGTCACCCATCTCTATGGCTTGATAGGTGATGCCAACCTGTTCATGGTGAACAGCTTTGTCACCTCCGGTTGCGGTCGCTATATTGCCTGCAACCACGAGGCCAATGCGGTGCTGGCTGCCATCGGTCATGCCCAGGTCACCGGGCGCACGGGGGTGGCCACGATCACCCACGGCCCGGCGCTGACCAACGCGGCAACCGCGCTGACCGAGGCGGCAAAGGGCGGCAACCCTCTGGTTTTGATCTGTGGCGACACCGCGCCGGGCGACCTGCAACACCTTCAGAATACCGACCAGAAAGCCCTGGTTTTGGCCACCGGAGCGGATTTCATCGACCTGCGCCGCGCCGATACCGCGCTGGAAGACATGGAACGCGCCTTCCGCCGTGCCAGCCTGCTTCGCAAACCCGTGGTTCTGAACATGCGCGTGGACCTTCAGTGGGACGAAACCGGCCCTCAGAAAATCGGCTTCGAACCGCCCGCCCCAGTGCTTGCCCCGGCCTCGGGCGCCCTTCTCGAAGAGGCGGTGGGAATGCTCGCCTCGGCCAAGCGGCCCCTGATCCTTGCTGGTCGGGCCTGCATCGGGGACGCGGCGCGGCAGGCACTTGTCGCTCTGGCCGACCGCATCGAGGCGCCGCTGGCCACCACGCTGAAAGCCCAGGGCCTGTTCGACGGACATCCGTTCAATATCGGTATCAGTGGCAATCTCAGCCATCCGACGGCGACCGAGGTCATCATGCAGTCCGACTGCATCTTGGCCTTCGGTGCCAGCCTTAGCAAATATACCACGGAAGACGGCGCCTATACGCAGGGCAAGCGGGTGGTCCAGATCCTGCCCGACGCGCTGGAAACGCCGCGCATGGCACCGCCGACGATCCGATTGATCGGCGACATCGCCGGCACCGCCAATGCCATGACCGCGCTTCTTGACCTGGCCGAGATCCCCGGCTCGGCCGCCACCGATACGGCACTGGCCGAACGGCTGAACGCCGAGGCCGCGGCCTTCGACACCCTCCCAGCGGAGGTCGCAACCGCGCCGGGCACCGTGGACATCACCATGGCCCTGCGGCGGCTGCACCAGTCCTTGCCCCGGCGGCGTGTTCTTGTCGCCGATCTTGGGCGCTTTGTGTTCTCGGCCTGGCGCAACTTGCCGGTGACCCAACCGCGTGACCTGGTGTTCACCTCGCATTTCGGCGGCATCGGCTGCGGCATCGGTCAGGCGATCGGAACCGCCACGACCATCGACGATTGCCCGACGGTGCTGGTGGCCGGGGATGGCGGCATGCTGTTATCTGCCCTGGGCGAACTATCAGTCATCCGGCGGGAAACGCCGGACCTTGTGATCATCGTCTGCAACGACGGCAGCTATGGCGCCGAACATGTGCAATTCACCAATCGCGCTCTCCCGCCCGACCTGTCGATGACCGACCCGCCGGACTTTGCAGCGATGGCCCGTGCCGCCGGCCTGGACGCGGTTACAATCAGCAATGCCGAGACACTTGAAGCGGCCTGCAGCGCGATCGCCGACAGGCAAGGCCCGCTTCTCATTGACCTGCGGCTCGACCCCGAGAAAGTGTTCAAATGATCCCGGCCCGACGCCGGCAGCAATTGATGGCCGGGATCCACTTTAGATGAAACTGCTTAACGGGACGCAGGGCAAAGGTACGAAGGCCTCGCTCCGAGAACAGGCCTACGACACGCTCAAACGCCGCATTCTCACCTGCGACTTGCGCCCCGGCGAGGCGGTGACCGTGGCCGAACTCAGCGGATCGCTGGGCATCGGACGCACCCCGGTAACCCAGGCGATAGATCGCCTGATGCTGGACGGGCTGGTGGATGTCATGCCGCGCAAAGGCGTGGTGGTCAGCCCCGTTTCGCTGGACCACCTGGTCGAGATCATCGAGGTCCGGCTGTTGAACGAGGTGCAGGCCGCAAGATGGGCCACCCGGAACGTCACAGCGCAACAGATCCAGCAGATGCGCGATAACATCCAGATGATGCACAAGGCGGCCCAGACTCGCGAAATTGCCGATCTCATTGCGCTGGACAGCGCCTTTCACAAACTGATCGCCAAATCCGCCCGAAATGGCATCGTGGCCGAACTGCTGAGCAACCTGCATGACCGGTCGCTGCGCTTTTGGACCCTCTCACTTCGCATACCCGATCGAAACAACAGGGTCTGCGAACAGCACTCAGCCATCGTCGACGCGCTGGAACTGGGCGATGCCGACGCCGCCGCCCAGGCGTTGATTGACCATATCACCGATTTCCAGGCCAGCATCATGGGCCAGATCAACCGCTTCTGACCGCCCGTGAGGAAGGCGTTGCTGGCCTGCCCCGAGGATGTTCCCTGCTGCACCCGGGCTGCAAGCCTGTCCCGGCGCAGAACCGGCGGCATGTTGGGGCATGCCGCCGGTGTGGCACTCAGACGAAAGCGATATCGTCGCTGAGCGCCTTCCAGGTGTTGACGCCGAGGACCGTCAGTTCGTTGCTGCCAAAGTCGAAGAACAGGCCGCCGTCGATCTTCTCGGCCATCTTCTTCAAGTCGGACTTGCTCAGGTCGTTGCCGCCCTTACCAAGATCGCTGTCGAACAGAACCGTATCCTGGTTGTTCTGGAAGTCGGTGATCTTGTCCTTACCCTTGTTGAAGAGGAAGCTGTCACGTCCGCCGCCGCCGGTCATCACGTCGTTGCCGGTGCCGCCGTCCAGCCGGTCATTTCCGGCGCCGCCCAGCAGCTTGTCATTGCCGCTACCGCCGATCAGCGTGTCATTGCCGTTGCCGCCCTTGATCGTGTCGCGCCCGCCGCCGCCATCGACATAGTCGTCCTTGGCCTTGGTGACGAATTTTTCGTTCTTGTTGGTCCCGACGATGTGCTGGGCCTGCTTGGCACCATAGCCGGTGACGTCAAAGACCTTGGCCATTACTGCGCCGTCGTCTTTGTCCCCGGTGCTCGACGTCCAGGTGACCGCGACATCGCCGTTGTTCAGCGTGGCCAGCGCGGAATCGTTTTGATCGCCGGCAGCCTTGTCGTTCACCATCACCTCCTCGCCCAGCTTCCAGCCCTTGCTGTTGAAACGTTGCAGCATGACGTCATCGTTGCGTCCCGAACTGTCCGTCCAGGTGATTGCAAAGCCGCCATCCTTGAGCGCGGTGATCTCGGGGAGGGTCTCATCCGAACTGCCGGTGTCGACGGTGATCTTGCCCGCGCGCGGAGTGAAGTCCTCGTTATAAACCTGCACATAGGTGTCGTAATGAAACTTCGAGGCGTTGCCGCCGCGTTCGTCGTGCTCCTGCCAGGTGATGGCAAAGCCGCCGTCTTTCAGCACCGCGACATGCGGTTTTGACGCGCTGCCGGTTGCACCGGAATTGGCAACGTCAAAGCGGTCGTTGTAATCGGTGAACAGGCGGGTGTCGTAGTTGAACGACCCATCCGTCAGATCCTGCTGGAAGATCTGGAAGATGATCTTGCCATCGCTGGCATCGGGCGAGCCCGACTGGCTGGAGACCACGATATACTCTTCGAGTTTGCCAAACCGGCGGTCGGTCACCTCGCGCAGCAGGGCGACATCCCCCCAGTTGGTCGAGCCGAAGGGTTCGGCGATCCCGAACAATTCCTCACCGCTGACATTCGTGCGATAGGTATTGGCATCGACGCTTTCGACCATGAAGGCATATTCGTCGCGCGGCTCGTCCTTGCTGTACCACGCGGTTAGGAACCGGTCGCCGCCCAGCGAGTGCACCGAGATGTCGATCAGGTCATCGTCGAGGTTGCTATTGCTTTGCGTGTTCTCGCGCTGCACCTCGTAGGGGATATAGGTCACGGTGGGGGAGTCGGAATCAAATCCGAACAGCTTCGAACGCACCTCGTAGTTCACGCCCGGAAAGGTCGTGGGCACCGGCGGGGTATCGGCATCGGGGGAAAGCGCCATCTGCATGGTCGATTGCCAGACCCACATGCCGCTGCCATCCTCGTTGAAGGCAACATCGGGGCTTTCCTGGTCGCCATCGGTCAGGTCGGCGATGGAGATCTCGCTGCCGACCTTCTGGCCCTTGGCGTTGAAATTCTGACCGTAGACGCCCCACAGGAACCCGTCCTGCCCGTCGCTCTGCCAGACGATCTGGAAGCCGCGCGTCGAAGGGTTGGCAGCGATGTTCGGGGATTGCTGGGCGTCGGAAGTATAGGTGTTGACCCGGAACTCTGAATCAAGCTGAGAAAAAGCAGCCATAACTGTCTCCTACAATAATGAGGGTAAAAGCGGTCTCGACGTCGAGAACCTCCCCCTGCGAGACCTTCTGGACCCGGCCAGCCGATCCGACATTATCAATTTTGATAGGGACGGTTGTTTTTTTGCTGCTAGCCTCTGTCGGGCGCCGGCCAGCCCCGGCGGCGTCTCGGAAGGAACAGGTGGCAGATGGAGCCCGACAACACCGGCAGCGTCGACACGACGGACAGACAGGCGCTGTTCACCGAACTCGTGCAGCTGACCTATGCCACCATCGCCGAACCCGAGAAATTCCACGACCTGATCGAGTTGTGGGAAAAGTGCCTGACCTCGCAGATCGTGACCGACGGAACCGGGGACGCAACTGAATTCACCGGGCACCTGAACAGTGCGCTGCAGATCTTCGACCGGATTGGGCGGATCCAACGCGATACCGATCGGGCCAGGCGGTTGCTGGAATCCTTCACCATGCCCGCGCTTATCTGCGGGTCTCAGCGGAACATCCTACATATCAATACGCGCCTGCGCGCCAAGCTGGGCGAGGAGGATCCGCTCGAACTTTTGGCGCAGAGCGAACTGGGCGACCAGGTTGCCAATTGGCCCGATACCCAATCGGTGGCCTTCGCCCAGACCTCGACCGGAACGGCCGGGATTCAGACGGCCATCATCACCCGGCTGCCCGCCGCCTTCGGCAACGATATCGGGTCAAGCCGAAACTTCCTTGTCATCTTCAACGACATAAGCGAGGCGAACGAGGTCTGGGGCATGATTGCCGAGAAATACGGTCTGACCCAGGCCGAGACCCAGGTGCTTGTGCTTCTCGCGAAGGGGATGAAGGCCGAAGAGATTGCCGCATTGCGCGAGGTTTCGATCAACACGGTCCGCGCCCATATTCGTGGCCTGCTCGAAAAATCCGACAGCAAGTCTCAGGGCGACCTGGTGCGGTCCAGCGTCTTTCTGATCGCCCAGGTGCAAAGCCTGAACGTCGTCTCGCAGGCGCTTCACCCGGCCGAGGACGCGCCCGCGGATCGCGAGGCACGGCTGATCCTGCCAAGCGGTCGGATGATCAGCTATCGCGAATACGGCGCGCGGGACGGGCGCCCCGTGTTGTACCTGCACGGTATGATGGCGGGGCCGGACCTGCCCGAAAGCGTCAAGAGCGACGCGCTCCGCAACGGCATCCGGATCCTTGCCCCCTCGCGCCCCGGATTTGGCCGGACCGACACCATCCCGGCCGAGGGGATGGAACTGATCCGCCAGTCCTGCCGCGACCTTTTGGCCTTTATCGACACGCTGTCGCTGGAGCGTGTCTTCGTGATTGGCAATCTCTCGGCGGTCGGGATCGCGGTCAACTTTGCCGACCGGTTTCCCGACCGCTGCGTCGGGGTGTTGAACACCGGATACAGTGGCGTTGTCACCGATGACCTGATCGAGGGCATGTCGACCATGTCGCGCGCTTTTGCCCGTACCTATCAGCGCTCGCGTACCGCGATCCGGTTCCTGACACGGGCCGCCATCGCCTCGGTCGATTTCCTGGGCGCGCACCGGATGATGCAACGCCACCTGCGCGCCTCCCCTGTCGACCTTGCCTATTGCGAGCGGGCCGGCTGTCTCGACATGATGGCGGAAGGTCTGAAACACGCCATCGCCCAGGGAGGCGATGCCTTTATCAAGGACGGCTATCTTGCCGTGACCGACTGGAGCGGCGTGATCGCCTCGCTCGAAGGCCGGGTTCCGGTCTCTGCGATGCTGGGAAGCAAGGACCAGATCGCCCCGCATGCGCGAGTACGCGACCGTCTTGCCGAGCTTGGGCATTACCACGTCGAATTTCTTGAGGATGCAGGGCAACTGGTGCTGTTCCAGGAGTGGCCCAGTGCGGTCAGGCGGATCGACGCCGCCTTTGCAACCCGGCCCGCCCTGCCCGAATAAAGCGGGTCCTTTGGCCTGCCTGAAATGATTGTGCCTGCGCAATTTGTCTCGGCCACGGCCAAGCGCCGGTCAGGATAAAAACAACACAGTAGCCGGTGCGTCGTCAGCAAAGCCTGTGACTCGGATGCCGACCGGCGGTATTCTACCGAAGCCTTGCTGTGGCCCGGGTCGGCAATGCCGCACCGTTGATGCCCGCCTGGAGGCGGCGCTTTATGTCAAAACTTCTAAGATTAACCGCCGCACCTGTTTGTGCTTTTCTGCGTCCGATAAAATATCGCGTCGGACAGGGTTTCGCGAGGGCGAATGTCCGCGAGCATCAGGGCGGGTTGTCCCCGCCCCCGGTCGCGCGGGACGGTCCGCCGCCCAGCCGCGTTTCATCATCCACCAACCGCAGTTGCGCCGCGCTATTCGGCCCCCACTCCCACAGGATGATGTTCAGGCTGTCATGCCGGGCGCCACGCGCAAAGCTGGGCACCGCCATTCCCGGATGCCCCGCCGCGATAAGCGCCTCGGCCATGTCCTGCGTCGGAACCGCCTCGCCCCGCTGCATGCGCAGACGCCAGGCCGGGTCGGCCAATGCTGCCTGCGTCATGCCATAGCGGGTGAGCAGTTCCGTATCGCGGACATCGGCCAACCCGGTGATCTCGGTCTCGAACTCGACAATCACCGACGGCTGGAACGCACCGCCGCGGGCGATCTCGAACCGCAGCGTATCGAAATCCCGCGCCAGGTACAGCGCCACCCTGCCCCGCCGATTGAACCGGCCGCCATGGCGCCGGGCCCCCTCTCCTGACAACGGCTCATGGGCGTAATACGGGTGCAGGGCACGGAACAGCGGCCCGCGATACTCCATGCTCAGGCAAACACGCCCGCATCGATCGACGCAATCCAGTCGCGCACCCAATCGGCATGGCCGTCCTGCACCAGGTCCATCGCGGTCATCCCGTCGAAGCCGTCCAGCGGTTCGGACCGGTACCAGGCATAGGCAATCGCCGCGCTGCCCAGGCGCGGCGCCATCAGGTTGACGATCTCTAGCATTTCGCGCAGCCGCCGCTGCGTGCGCGCCGAGCCAACCCGTTCGCGCCGCGAGACCGCATCGCGGCCCAGCCCGACGGTACGCGCGATTTCGTCGCGTGTGGTCATCAGAGCGGTTGCGATGCGCTCGGGCTGGAACAGGCCGCCCTTTTGGTAGTCAACAATCGACATTGCATATCTCCACGCGCATTGACATATAATGCGTCAATACGCGTGCGTCAACGAAGGTTCGAGCTCAGAAGCGCTTCCAACTCGCGCATCGTCGTTTCAACCAGCTCGCGATCCACCCGCTTGCCGCTGAGCCGGATTAGCCAGCCCTTGCCGTCTTCTTCGGCCTGCAAGCTGATGCCCGATTTCAGCGCCACCGAAGGCCCCGCGCCGAACGTCTTGCGCGGCCGCCCGCCCCGCGCCGGATCGGCCTTGGACGGCATCAGGCGCGCCAACGCCGCCTCAATCAGCGCCGCCTCTTCCTCCGCCGTTTCCGGTACCTTCTCGGCCAGCGCGGCGCGCAGCCGCCCTTCGGCCCCGTCCCGCAACGCCGCGGCCAGCTTCAGACCGTCGCGCTCCTTGATCAGGTCGGGAAAGCTCAGCATGTCACCCAGCTCCTCGAAGATCACCGCGAAGGACCGGATCTTTGACCGTTTCGCCTTGGACGCTGTTGGAAACAGCGCCGCCACCGCTTCCTCGACATTGCCAAAGGCGCCCTGCTGCACCGCGATCACCGCGATCCGCCCGCGCTCGTAGTGGCTGAGCGAGGCGCGGATCTCGTTCTCTTCCACCATCGCGGCAAAAGTGCCGCCCATCGCTGCGGGGTCGCGGATCACCGCCTTGATGGTGGCGAATGTCGGTTCGGACGACGCCGCCCGCAATTCGCGCATGGCCTGCAGACGCCGATAGCCGGAGAGCAGCCCGTAGGGTTTCTTCGCTCCCTCGGGCGACGGAAACACCTCGATCGGCAGGCGCAGCCCGCCGCGCTGGATCGACTTTTTCAGTTCGCCCATTTCCTCGGCATCCAGAACCATCCGGTCGCGCACCAAGGCATCGGCATCGATATCGTCGACCGGCAGCTCCAGCATCACCAGCCCCCTGCCCTCGGCGTCGCGCAACCGTTCGGCATCGGCACGGTCGCGGGCGCTGGCCGCCCGGGCCTCGGCCGGCCGCGGGTCGAAGG
>NZ_PGTB01000070.1 GCF_002786325.1 Pseudooceanicola lipolyticus
CCCCGGCCGGCGCGCTGGGCGGCGGCGCCGATCACATCGTCATCGGCCGCCCGGTCTGGGCCGCGCCGGCGCCCCGCAGCGCGGTGCAGGAGATTCTTGACGAGATGTCCGGCATCCCCGCCTGACCATTATGTAGGCATTTTTGCGA
Organism: Pseudooceanicola lipolyticus; assembly: GCF_002786325.1. Classification (GTDB taxonomy): domain Bacteria; phylum Pseudomonadota; class Alphaproteobacteria; order Rhodobacterales; family Rhodobacteraceae; genus Pseudooceanicola_C; species Pseudooceanicola_C lipolyticus. The sequence continues at coordinate 149 of NZ_PGTB01000070.1, forward strand.
CGGAACTGTGCCCGGAAAGGCACAGCAGCCGGCCGACTTCACAAAACTGTCAACTCCGGGCTTTGGCGACGGGCCCGGATTGGACATGCTGGATCTTGAGACACTCCCCCAACGGACCTTCATCTTCCTGTGGTTCGTTACCTTCCCCCCGCCCTGGCTGCGGGGGGTCCTTTCGGGTAAGCCCTCCAAAACCTGCCCCTGCCACCGCCCCGAACCGCTACCGCCGTGGAAAGCCGCCGGCATTGCCAAAGCGGCGCAGCTGCGCCGCCATATGCGGTATCGCCCGGCGGTCGCGGCAATAGGCGGCGGGCGCCATCAGCCGCCAGCCCTGCCCCTCGTTGCCAAACCGCACCGCCCGCGCCAGCGCCGCGGGCCGGCGGGCGACAAAGAACCAGACCCGCCCATGCGGCTGCCAGCTGGTTGCCGCCCAGAGCAGGTGCCGCGGCCGCAGGCACAGCCCGACCTCCTCATAGGTTTCGCGCAGGGCGCAGGACTGCGGCGATTCCCCGCCCTCGCGCCCGCCGCCGGGCAGATCCCAGTGATCGGGAAACGGGATGTCCGGGCGGTTGTCACGCCGGATCACCAGCAGGTCCGCGCCCAGGAACAGCGCCAGTTTCGCACCGGAAAACGCCATGTCATGCCTCCTTCCGCCTCCTATGCGCTGCGCCGGCGCGCACGGCAAGCACCGCGCCGGTTTCATCCGGCCTTCGTGCCGGGACCTCTCGCTCTCCACCCCCGCTCTCCGGCGCCCCAAGCCGTTAGCGATAACACAAACGCCCCCAACGCCTTATCCCCCTGTCCCAGCCGCGACAGCGCGTGATATACTGCGCCCATGCCCGCCCTGTGCCGCGACTGTCTGACCACCTTCGAAACCGGCCCGCGCTGCCCCGCCTGCCGGTCGCCCCGCATCGTTGCCGACCCCGAACTGTTCAGCCTCACCATCGCCCATATGGATTGCGACGCCTTCTATGCCAGCGTCGAGAAACGCGACCATCCCGAACTGGCGGACAAGCCGGTGATCATCGGCGGCGGCCGGCGCGGCGTGGTCTCCACCGCCTGCTATATCGCCCGCATCCGCGGCGTCCGCTCGGCGATGCCGATGTTCCAGGCCCTGCGGCTCTGCCCTGACGCGGTGGTGCTGAAACCCCGCATGTCGGCCTATGCCGAGGTTTCGCGCCAGATCCGCACGATGATGGAAGAGCTGACCCCGGCGATCCAGCCGCTGTCGCTGGACGAGGCGTTCATGGATCTCTCCGGCACCCAGCGCCTGCACGGCGCGCCGCCGGCGGTGATGCTGGCGCGGCTGACCCGGCGAATGAAAGCCGAACTGGGCGTGACCGGCTCGATCGGCCTGTCCCACAACAAGTTCCTCGCCAAGGTCGCCTCGGATCTCGACAAGCCGCGCGGCTTCTCGGTGATCTCGCGTGCCGGCACCGCCGCCTTTCTGCAGGACAAGCCGGTGCGGCTGATCTGGGGCATCGGGCCCGCGGCGCAGGATTCGCTGGACCGCGCCGGCATCCGCAGCTTTTCCGACCTGCTGCGCTGGGACCGCGAGGCGCTGAACGCCCGCTTCGGCGCGATGGGCGAGCGGCTCTACCACCTGGCCCGCGGCGAGGACCGGCGCCGGGTCTCGGCGCATGAGCCGGTCAAGTCGCTCTCGAACGAAACCACCTTCCACGCCGACACCGCCGATCCCGATATCCTCGACGGCCATATCTGGCGCATGGCCGAAAAGGTCGCCGACCGCGCCAAGGCGCGCGGCCTGGCCGGGCGGGTGGTGACGCTGAAACTGAAACGCGCCGATCACCGCATCCTGACCCGGCGCAGCGCGCTGCACGACGCCACCCAGATGGCCGACACGCTGTACCGCAGCGCCCGGGCGCTGTTCGACCAGGCCGGAGATGCCGGCCCGTACCGGTTGCTGGGGGTGGGGCTGAGCGATCTGCGCCCCGAGGCCGAGGCCGACCGCGAGGGCGACCTGCTGGATCCCGGCGCCGCCCGGCGCGGCGCGGCGGAACGCGCCACCGACCGCATCCGCGCCCGGTTCGGCAGCGATGCGATCCTGAAGGGCCGGGCGCTGAGATAGCGGCGCTATTCCGCGGCGAGCGGCATTTCCTCCGGGCCGATCAGGGCGATATCGGCGATCACCTGGCGCAGCAGGCGGCGCAGCGCCTCGAAATTCTCGTTCGGCCGGATCAGCCGTTCATCCATGTATAGCGCCCGGTCGATCTCGATCTGCACCGCGTGCTGGTTGCGCGAGGGCCGGCCATAAGCCTGGGTGACATAGGCACCGGCAAAGGGCGCGTTGCGCACCACTTTCAGCCCGGCAGCGGCAAAGGCCGCCTCGATGCGGTCGACCACATCGGCGCCGGCGGCGGCGCCAAAGCGGTCGCCGATCACGATCTCGGGCGCCTGCCGGCCGGCACGCCCGGCGCTGTCGGTGGCCTCGTGCGGCATCGAGTGGCAGTCGATCAGCACCGCCTGGCCAAAGCGGCGATGCGCCTGTTCCAACAGCGCTTGCAGCGCCGCGTGATAAGGATGCCAATAAGTGGAGATGCGCGCCTGCGCCTCGGCCAGCCGAATCTTGCCACGATAGATCGCCCGCCCGTTTGCCACCACGCGCGGCACCACGCCCAGCCCGCTGGCCACGCGCGGGTTGTGGCCCTGCCGCCGCACCCCCTCGATCAGCGCCGGGTCAAGCTCGTCGGTGCTGCGGTTGAGATCGACAAAGGCGCGCGGCACCGCGGCGGCCAGCAGCGGCGCGCCGAATTCCGGCGCGCAGGCGAACAGTTGGTCGACAAAGGCGTCCTCGGACGAACGGATCGCCTGGCGGTCCAGCTGGCTTTGCGCCAGAAAGGCCTCGGGATAATGATTACCGGAATGCGGCGAGGCAAATACCGCGCAGGACAGAAGCTGCGCCGGTTCGCTGAGCTGAAATGCGTCCTGATCCAAATCGGTCTCCTTCCAGGGAAACATAGCCCGGAAAGATGGCGATCCAAAAGCCCTTGATCACCTCATCGACTCCTTTTATAGACCCGCTACCGGCGCGGCGAATTCCGCGCCCCGTTTGTTATGGGGCCTGTTCGCACACCGGGATTCATGGGCGGTTAGCTCAGTGGTAGAGCACTTCGTTGACATCGAAGGGGTCACAAGTTCGAACCTTGTACCGCCCACCATGAATTTCCAGCTTCCCGGCCCGATGGGGTGAGATTCGGCTCGCAGGTCGAGGCGGAACAAGCTGCTTTTCACAGTTAAGCTGCGCCCACCTGGGCAGGCGGACGCAGCATTGCGTGTCGAGTCAGCATGGCGGCCAGGCCGCCATCTTGGCGGATCAGCCCAGCTTTTGCCGGAGCTGCCAGATCGACGATTTCAGACGGACACGGCCATCGCGCGTGTTCACGGTGCGCACCTGAACTTTGACGTTGTCATGCCGAAAGCCCAGCGCATTGTTCAGCTGCACATCCAGCATGTAGCCCGTCGCAACCTGCGACGCGGCTTGCACGATTCCCAGGACGTGCTGGTCCGAGGATATGACGACAGTGCCCACCAGGGACTGCATCGGGATGGTTTTGCCGCTGCTGGTCACCGCGAAGGCGGGCTGGGAGGCGCTGGGCGGGTTCGAAACGCCCGGCGTCGAAGGATCGGTCGGATCCGTTCCGGGGTTCGAGGGCGGGCCGCTCGGATGTCCGGTGGTTCCCCCGACATCGACACCCACGCCCACACCTATGCCGTCATCTCCTGTCCCCGACGGGTCAACACCGACAGCTGCACCGGCCGAGGTATCCCCCAGCCCCACACCGACACCAGCGGACACACCTGTCCCGGATGTGCCGCCGACACTGCCCTCTGTTCCGGCCGACGCACTGGCATCGCCCACACCGACGCCGACACCGGCACCGACGCCAATACCGTCACCCACTCCGACGCCCACGCCGGCACCGACACCGATTCCGTCCCCGATCCCGACGCCCGCCCCGGCCGCCGCACCGACTCCGTCACCAACGCCGACGCCCACACCAGCACCCACGCCGATATCGGCGGACACGGTCTGCGCCAGACAGGTGGCAATGGCGACCCCAGCGGCGCGGTTCAGCAGGGCCTTGTACAGAAATACTGACATTTCGCTACCTTTCGTTAACAAAGCCTCCCAATGTTGTTAACCAATTGCGGCAATTTCATGCCGCAACTGGAGCAGTTTTCTCGGCACCAAGCGACCGCCACAACCGAATCTGGAGCGAGATTTTTAAGTATTTGATAAGTATAGATATTTTTTTCGAAAAATTCGTTAACTCGTTCAAAATGACGGAAATTTTTCACACAGGCACCACAAATCGACCACCAGATCAGGGGTTGCCCAGTGCAATTTTTGGTTGCAAGGACGGCCCCTGACAACTTGCTGCAACAGCGAGACAAAACAGCATCACGATGACACGGTTTGACGCTAGGTAAAATTAAGATTAATCACATATTATCAATATCCTGCCTACATCGAGATTATCCAAAAATGACCCCAGCTTTGGCTTTTCAGACGCAGCAATTTTTCGATATTACACCAACAAGTTGAACGGGATCATTCGCAAACGCACAAACAGAAATGCACTCACGTCAAGAATTTGCCATAATCCAAACAAAAATTTTTTTTCAGATGGCGAAATCAGCCAGCACATTCTGCGACTTAAGGAGATCGCCATGAAACCAAAGGCTTTTTGGTCGCACGCCAGCCGGTTCCGTCAAAGCGAAGAGGGCACAAGTTCGGTCGAATTTGTCATCATCTTCCCGGCAATCATGCTCGTGATCTTAACATATGTTGCGATCAGCATTTACATTGCGACGCTCAGCGACGTGCAGCAGGTCGCGTCCGACCTTGCGCGACAGTCTTTGAAATATGTCGATATGGGAGAGAGCCAAGACGAAGTTTGCGCCGCGCTCGACAGTGAGGTTCTGCCCGAGCTGACGCCGCATTTTTCCTTTGCGACCCATACCCGCATCACTGGCGTGGATTGCGTTCTGAATGCCGACCGGACCAATGTATCGGTCAGCGTGACCTATGATCTGAACGGCCATTACATCCAGCGCTTTGGCAAGACCGTCGGCCTGGATGTCGGAACATTCACGCGTTCGGGTTACATGAGGCTGTAACCATGGTGGATCCGCTCTCACACCTTTCCCGGGCGCTTCGCGCCTGGTGCCGGGAAACGACCGCGGCAATTTCGGTCGGCTTCATGATCCTGCTGCCCGGTCTGCTGATGATCGCCGGCGTCGCCATCGATTTTTCGGTGCTGAACGCGCAACGAAAATTCATCCAGTCGCAGGCCGACATGGCCGCCCTATCCGGAATTCGCAACCTGCATACGGTCGGCACGGTCCATGCTTCGGCGACGGAAACCTTGATGAGCGAAGTGTTCTTCGACATGCGCAGCCCGCTGCGCGACGAGATCCAGGTGGGCATTCTGTCTGAAACTCATGACTTTGTCGCCAGTGCCGACCAGAGCACGCTGGAAAACGTTTCGGCGGTCAAGGTGATCGCGGCGGCGCCGGCGGCAATGCCGATCCTCAGCAAGATGGTGGGCGGCCCCAATGCCACGATTCGGCGCAAGGCGATCGCGGTCGCGGTGCCGCGCGTCAGCTTCGGCCTGTCGAACTGCCTGGCTTCGCTGGATCTGCTGAATGGGCTGGTCGCACCGATGCTGGGTTTGCAGGCCGACGCATTGTGTTCGGGTCATGGGGTGCGCATCCACACATTCGAATTGCTGGACCGCCTTGCGCTGCGCGGCGCCCTTGTGTCGCCGGGGCGCACCTATGCCGAGATCCTGGATGCCGAGTTTACCATGAGCGACGTGCTGACCGAGGCGCTGGTGCCCGAAGGTTTTACCGTTCTCACCGGGCCGCTGTCCAACCAGCCGGTGCGGCTGGGCGATTTCATCTACCTAAGCGAGGATCTGTCCAAGGCCGAGGTCGGCTCTCCGGTGCCGCCTCTGGAACTCAACGCGGCAGATATCGTGTTCGGGTCTGCTGAAGTTTTGGGAACACGCATTGTCGACCTCGAACTGACCGCCGACCTGGGCATTCTGGCGAATGTACCGGTCAAGCTGCAGATTTCCGAACCCAGGCAGATCGTCATTGGTGCCCGGCCCGGTGACGAGGATGCCGTCGCGCGAACGTCACAGATCAGGCTGTCGATCGAGGGTGCGCAGGTTGCCGGCCTTCTTGACCTGTCGCTGAATCTGGGCGTGGCCAATGCCACCGCCACGTTGCACGAAGATGGCGAACATTGCAGTTCGAACCCGGATTACAGGGCCGCCGTCTTCCGGCCCGCAACCGCCAGCCTGATCGATCTTGACCTTTCGGTGCTGGGGCTGCCGCCGCTGAACCTGCTGCCGCCCGTCGCCGCCGCCCTGCAGGCGGGAGGCACCTCGGAAACCGTGACCTTCAGCCACGAAGATGTGGAAAAGAAGCGGACCAAGACGGTTGCACCATCGATCGCGTACATGGTGAACGCGACCCATTCGATCATCGATCTCCCGCTTGGCGCAGTAGCACCCGATGCAGGCGACCTGGCGGCTGCAATTGTCGAGGATCTGCTGGGCCTGCGTATCGCCGAGGCTCAGCTTGAAGTGTTCGACCTGGTCTGCACCCGGCGTCTGGCCGGATAGGATGCGCCAGCGATGTGCCGGCTGCGCCCCGGGAACGCGGCCCAAACACCAGGGTTCGCACCCGCCGGGCGCGTCGGCACGGCCCTAACGCCAAGAAACTTCGATGTTCTGACGAAACCCCCCTTGCCCTCGTGGACGGTTTCCCGTAATTCGCCCTTCGTCGAGCGAACCGGCTGTCCTTGACTCGCGACCGAGTCACTAGATGTCTGGAACCGCCCGCCCCGAATTCACTGCCCCGGACCTGTGCCGGGGTGTCCGCAACGCGAAGGCGCATAACCCGGCGCCGCAGAACAGGAGAGGCCGATGAAGGTCAGAAACTCGCTGCGCTCGCTCAAGAACCGGCACCGCGATTGCCGGGTGGTGCGCCGCAAGGGCCGCGTCTATGTAATCAACAAGACGCAGCGCCGGTTCAAAGCCCGCCAGGGCTGAGACCGCAACCCGCGACACGATCAGGGCCGCCCCGCAAGGGCGGCCTTTTTCATTTTGTGCCCCGGCTCTGGTTTTGCCCGCAGGATCGCAATGAGGCTTGGCCCGCGAAGCCGAATCCTATATCCGAGCTAAACCGTCAGAAATAATCTGGCACAACGAGGAGCACCTTTTGATGACACCGACCCTTCACCGACTCGCCCTTGCGGCCTGCACCACGATGCTGGGCGGCGCGGCCGCTGCCGAGGGAGAGCTGAACCTCTATTCCTCGCGCCATTACGACACCGACGAACGGCTTTACAGCGATTTCGAAGAGGCCACCGGCATCCGGATCAACCGCATCGAGGGCAATGCCGACGAGCTGATCGAGCGGATGCGGGCAGAGGGCGCGAATTCGCCCGCCGACGTGCTGCTGACGGTTGATACCTCGCGGCTGGAGCGGGCGAAAAACGAAGGGCTGTTTCAGGCGATCGACAGCGAGGTGCTGGAATCGCGCGTTCCCGCCAGCGCCCAGGACACCGACAATCAGTGGTTCGGCTTCTCGCAGCGCGGCCGCATCATCTTTTACGACAAGACCGAGCTGTCGGACCCGCCGCAAACCTATGCCGACCTGGCCGATCCGAAATACCAGGGCCTGATCTGCATCCGGTCGTCCACCAACACCTACAACCAGACCCTGCTGGCCGCGATCATCACCCACGAGGGCGAAGACGCCGCCCGCGCCTGGGCCCAGGGGGTCAAGGACAACATGGCGCGCGATCCGCAGGGCGGCGACACCGACCAGCTGCGCGGCGTCGCCTCGGGCGAATGCGATATTGCGGTCTCCAACACCTATTACTTCGCCCGCGCCCTGGCCGGCAGTGTCGACGGGCTGAGCGATCACCTGGAGATGTTCGGCTGGGTGTTTCCGAATCAGGACACCACCGGCGCCCATATGAACCTGTCCGGCGGTGGCGTCGCCGCGCATGCGCCGAACAAGGACAACGCGGTGAAGTTCCTGGAATATCTCGCCTCGGACAGTGCCCAGGAATATTTTGCCGCCGGCAATAACGAATACCCGGTGGTCGAGTCGGTCGCCACGACCGAAGCGGTCGACCAGCTGGGCGAATTCAAGGCCGACGCGGTTCTGCTTTCGGATGTGGCAAAGAACGTGCCGGTCGCCCAGAAGCTGTTCAACGAAGTCGGCTGGGAATAATGCCAACGGCGGGTTCGGCGGCCCTGGTGGCAGGGCCGGACCCGCAAATGGCACATTTCCTTTTCCTTTCATGGGTCTTCGCGGCTATCATGCCGGCGGGGCCCGGTGGCCCGGACCGATGGTCCGGGTCTTTTCATGCGGGCCGCGCGACATTGGATGACCTGGGACCATGCCGCTTGCCTGTGTTTTGATATCGGACATCACCGGCAGCACGCAGCTGTATGAGCGCGTGACCAACGAGACGGCGCTGCAATATATCGGCCCCGTCCTGGGCCGAATGCGCGAGATCATCGCCGATTCGGGCGGCCATTGCGTGAAGTCCAAGGGCGATGACACGATCAGCTATTTCTCCCATCCCGATCATGCCTTCGACGCCGCCTGGGCGATGGTGAACGAGGAATGGCATTACGGCATGTCGGTCCATGCCGGCATCTATTTCGGCGAGGTGCTGCACCAGGAGGCCGGGCTGTATGGCGGCGCGGTGAACACCGCGGCGCGGCTGGCCTCGCTGGCCAAGCCGGGCGAGGTGCTGGTCGGTGCAAATTGCTATGACGACCTGTCGTCGCAGCACAAAGAGCTGCTGCAGACAATCGGCGACCTGCATCTCAAGGGCAAAGAGGCGCCGACGCGGGTCTATGCCGCCTCGGTCCCCGAACTGGCGGCGACCACCGTGGTGTTCAACCGCAAGGCGGCGGAACAGCCGGCGCGGATCGAGATGGTGGAACTGACCTGCCTGGGCCGGGTCTGGCGCATCCGCGAGGGTGAAACGCTCAGCATCGGCCGGTCGCAGGACTGCGACGTGGTGCTGAACCACGCCTGGGTATCGCGCCGCCACGGCGCGCTGGCGATTCGTCAGGGGCAACTGGAATATACCGATCACAGCAGCGCGGGCAGCGTGTTGCAGACCCCGGATGGCAGCGAACTGACGGTGCATCGCCGCAGCACCATGCTGAACGGGTCAGGGCGCATCCTGCTGGGCGCGCCCGGCGCCACCGATGACAGCTGCGCGGTGGAGTTCAGCGCGCAGGATGTCAGCATCCGGGCGGTCTAGGCCAGCGCTCAGCCTGAATCGCCGAACAGGTCGGGCGGCACATGTTCGGCCGGGGTGGCATCGGTCAGAATCGCATCCGGCAGCCCGATCAGCAGCAACGGACAGGGATTGCCCACGCCACGCGCGACGCGGTCTTCCAGCTTGGCCCAATGGGTGGTGGCCTGACCGAATTTGCTGGCGACAAAGGTCTTGGCGAAGGCCTCGGCAAAGGGCACGCCGCGCGCCACCTGCCGGGCCACTGCATCACGCTGGGCGCGGGTGCGCTCGGTGATGTTGAGCCGCTCCAGATCCTCTTCCGCACCCAGCCCCTGCGCCTTCATCCAGCCGGTGACACGCGGCAAAAACGCCTGCTGCATGGTGGCGCCACGGGTGACGATGATGCCGACCGAGATCGCGGACAGCGCATGCAGGCGCTGAAAATTCTCCAGGTCGCGGTCGAAGAAGGGGTCCTTGTTGTTCCATTCGATTTCCAGCGCCAGCGTGCCACCCGGCGCAAATCGGACATGATCGACCTCGTGGCTGATCGAATCGCGCGGGGTGCCGTCGACGATGGTTTGCACGCTGAACTGATGTTTGCGCCACTGCGCATCGTGCAGGGCGTTGCGCAGCCGCTGGGTCTGTCCTGATTCGCCGCCGCCGCCGCCGACCAGTTCGCTGATCGAGATGCGAAAGCCGGTCAGCTGCGCGACCAGGGTGGCAAGCTCGCCGGGAAAGTCATGCGCGAGGATGGCCTCGGCGTGGTTGCGGGTCAGCACGTCGAACCCGGCGGCGCGCAGCCGTTCGATCATGCCTTCGCTGGAATTGCCGGGTGTCATGTCCGACATCTAAGACGCCGGTGCACGGGGCGACAAGCGCCGCGGGCGGGAACCCCGTGCAGCGCTCTTATTCCTGCGGAATCACCCGCAGGCCCAGTTCCATCAGCTGGTCGCTGGTCGGGTCCGAGGGGGCGTTCATCATCAGGTCTTCGGCGCGCTGGTTCATCGGGAACATGATGACCTCGCGAATATTGGCGGTATCGGCCAGCAGCATCACGATGCGGTCGATCCCGGCCGCGCAGCCGCCATGCGGCGGCGCGCCATATTGGAAGGCGTTGACCATGCCGCCAAAGCGTTTGCGCACTTCATCCTCGCCATAGCCGGCGATTTCGAAGGCCTTGAACATGATCTCGGGCTTGTGGTTGCGGATCGCGCCCGAGAGGATTTCATAGCCATTGCAGGACAGGTCGTATTGATAGCCCAGCACCTGCAGCGGGTCGCCTTCCAGTGCCGCCATGCCGCCCTGGGGCATCGAGAATGGGTTATGTTCGAAATCGATGGCGCCGGTTTCCTCGTCCTTTTCGTAGATCGGGAAATCGACGATCCAGGCAAAGGCAAAGCGGTCTTTCTCGGTCAGATTCAGCTCGTCCCCGATCACGTCGCGCGCCTTGCCGGCGACGCGCTCAAAGCTCTCGGGCTTGCCGCCGAGGAAGAAGGCGGCATCGCCGACCCCGAGTTCCAACTGCTGGCGGATCGCCTCGGTGCGTTCGGGGCCGATATTCTTGGCCAGCGGACCGGCGGCTTCCATGCCCTCGCCCTGGTCGCGCCAGAAGATATAGCCCATGCCCGGCAGGCCCTCTTTCTGGGCAAAGGCGTTCATCCGGTCGCAGAACTTGCGCGACCCGCCGCCCGGCGCCGGGATGGCGCGGATCTCGGTGCCGTCCTGTTCCAGCAGTTTGGCAAAGATGGCAAACCCCGATCCGGCGAAATGTTCGCTGACCACCTGCATCTTGATCGGGTTGCGCAGGTCGGGCTTGTCGGTGCCGTACCACAGCGCGGCGTCGCGATAGGAGATCTGCGGCCAGTCGGCATAGGCGTCGACCTTCTGGCCCTCGCCATATTCCTCGAACACGCCCTGCAGCACCGGGCCGACCGTATCGAACACGTCCTGCTGGGTGACAAAGGACATTTCCATGTCAAGCTGGTAGAAATCGGTCGGGCTGCGATCGGCGCGCGGATCCTCGTCGCGGAAACAGGGCGCGATCTGGAAATACTTGTCGAACCCGGACACCATGATCAGCTGCTTGAACTGCTGCGGCGCCTGCGGCAGCGCGTAGAACTTGCCCGGATGCAGGCGCGACGGCACCAGGAAGTCGCGCGCGCCCTCGGGGCTGGAGGCGGTGATGATCGGGGTCTGATATTCGCGGAAGCCCTGATCCCACATGCGGCGGCGCATCGACGACACCACGTCCGAGCGCAGAGTCATGTTGCGCTGCATCGCCTCGCGCCGCAGGTCCAGATAGCGATAGCGCAGGCGTGTCTCTTCGGGATATTCCTGCTCGCCGAACACCATCAGCGGCAGGTCGCCATTCACCGCGCCCAGCACTTCCATGTCGCGGATGAACACTTCGATCTCGCCGGTGGGCAGTTTCGGGTTCACCAGTTCGGGATCGCGGGCCTTGACCTCGCCATCGATGCGGATGCACCATTCCGAGCGGACCTTCTCGACCGCCTTGAACACCGGCGAATCCGGATCGCACAACACCTGGGTCACCCCGTAGTGATCGCGCAGGTCGATGAACAGGATTCCGCCGTGATCGCGCACCCGGTGAACCCAGCCCGACAGGCGGACGGTCTCGCCGGTATGGGCGGCGGTCAGGGCGGCGCAGGTGTGGCTGCGATAGGCGTGCATCGGGTCGATCCTTTGGGCGGCGCTTGGCAAGTCGCGCCGATACAGCGCGCCCACCCCGGGAAGTCAAGGGGCCGACCGCGGTTTACCGGCCACGGTCGGGCGAGGGGCATTATGTTTTTTCTGGCGTAGTCCTCTGTTTGCGTTACATATTCGTGACAAAAGACAGGAAGCGGGGGTGAATCCGATGTGGGAATCGGTATTCGAAAAGATGGTGTCCCGCCTGATCCGGTCGGGCGAATTGCGCGTCACCTATCCAGACGGGCAGACCAAATCTTATGGCCCGGGGGGCGATCTCGCCGCCGCCATCACCATCCGCGACGCCGCGATCATCCGCGGCCTGTGCACCCGCCCCGACCTGACCTTGGGCGAAGCCTATATGGATCAGCGGATCGTCGTCGAGAATGATGACCTGGAAGGCCTGATGCGGCTGGTCCTGCGCAACCGCTACGAAACCGTGTTCCCGATCTGGGTGCGGGTCTTCAACCAGATGCGATTCCGGCTGGGGCATTGGATACAGCGCAATACGCCCGACCTGGCCCGGTCGAACGTGGCGCATCACTATGACCTGTCCAACGATCTCTACAAATTGTTCCTGGACGAGGACATGCAATACAGCTGCGCCTATTTCACCGACCCTTCGGTGTCGCTGGAAGAGGCGCAGGCGGCCAAGAAGGCGCATATCGCCGCCAAGCTGATGATCGAACCGGGGATGCGGGTGCTGGATATCGGCTGTGGCTGGGGCGGCATGGCGATCACCCTGGCCCGCGATTACGGCGCGCGGGTGGTCGGCGTGACGCTGTCGGAAAACCAGCTGGCCCTGGCCCGCGAACGGGTGAAAGAGGCCGGGCTGGAAGAACTGGTCGACCTGCGGCTGCAGGATTACCGCCTGCTGAACGAACCCTTTGACCGTATCGTGTCGGTCGGGATGCTGGAGCATGTCGGCCTGCCGCATTACGAGGAGTATTTCAGCAAGGTCGCGGATCTGCTGACCGAGGATGGTGTCGCCCTGATCCATACCATTGGTCTGACCTGCCCGCCGGCGGCCCAGTCGGAATGGCTGGTGAAATACATCTTCCCCGGCGGCTATGTGCCATCGTTGTCGGAACTGGCACTACCGATCGAGAAATCGGGCTTGTGGAATTGCGACACCGAGGTGCTGCGCCTGCATTACGCCTATACGCTGCGGCACTGGCTGAAACGGTTCGACGCCAACCTGGACGAAGTGCGCAAGACCCATGACGAACGGTTCATCCGAATGTGGCGCTATTATCTGATTGCCTGCTACATGACCTTCGAGGAGGAACAGCAAGGCGTGTTCCAGTTCCAGCTGGCGCATAAACCGACGGCGGTGCCGCTGACCCGCGACTATCTCTATCGCGGCGCGCCCTCGACGTCGCACCGGCGTCAGGCGGCGGAATAGCCCTGCGCCGCTGCCGGCGCGGATTGGCGCTTGCACCCGTCACCTCCATGCCTATAACGCGGGTCAATTTGGGCGCCGCCTGCTGCGCGGGCGCCCCGACTCGTTGACAATGGGGGCCAAGACATGCCGAAGAGAACCGACATCCAGTCGATCATGATCATCGGTGCGGGGCCCATCATCATCGGGCAGGCCTGCGAATTCGACTATTCCGGCGCCCAGGCCTGCAAGGCGCTGCGCGAGGAAGGTTATCGGGTCATCCTGGTCAATTCGAACCCGGCGACGATCATGACCGACCCGGGGCTGGCCGATGCCACCTATATCGAGCCGATCACCCCCGAGGTTGTCGCCAAGATCATCGCCAAGGAAAAACCCGACGCGCTGCTGCCCACGATGGGCGGCCAGACCGGGCTGAACACCGCGCTGAAGCTGGAAGAGATGGGCGTGCTGGCCGAACACGGCGTCGAGATGATCGGCGCCAAGCGCGAGGCCATCGAGATGGCCGAGGACCGCAAGCTGTTCCGCGACGCGATGGACCGGCTGGGGCTGGAAAACCCGCGCGCCACCATCGTCACCGCGCCCAAGGGGCCGAAGGGCTTTGACCTGGATGCCGGCGTGCAGATCGCGCTGGAGGCGCTGGAGGATATCGGCCTGCCCGCCATCATCCGCCCCGCCTTTACCCTGGGCGGCACCGGTGGCGGGGTCGCCTATAACCGCGACGATTACATCCACTATTGCCGCTCGGGCATGGACGCCTCGCCGGTCGGTCAGATCCTGGTCGATGAAAGCCTGCTGGGCTGGAAGGAATTCGAGATGGAGGTGGTGCGCGACACCGCCGACAACGCGATCATCGTCTGCTCGATCGAAAACGTCGACCCGATGGGGGTGCATACCGGCGATTCGATCACCGTGGCCCCTGCCCTGACGCTGACCGACAAGGAATACCAGATCATGCGCAACGGCTCGATCGCCGTGCTGCGCGAGATCGGCGTCGAAACCGGCGGGTCGAACGTGCAATGGGCGATCAACCCCGAAGACGGCCGCATGGTGGTGATCGAGATGAACCCGCGGGTGTCGCGCTCTTCGGCGCTGGCGTCGAAGGCCACCGGCTTCCCGATTGCCAAGATCGCCGCCAAGCTGGCGGTGGGCTATACGCTGGACGAGCTGGACAATGACATCACCAAGGTGACGCCGGCCAGCTTCGAGCCGACCATCGATTATGTCGTCACCAAGATCCCGCGCTTCGCCTTCGAGAAATTCCCCGGCTCGGAACCGCGCCTGACCACCGCGATGAAATCGGTGGGTGAGGCGATGGCCATCGGCCGCACCATCCACGAAAGCCTGCAAAAGGCGCTGGCCTCGATGGAAACCGGCCTGACCGGGTTTGACGAAATCGCCATCCCCGGTGCCGATGACCCGGTCTCGGGCGAGGCGGCGATCGTCAAGGCGCTGGCCGACCAGACCCCGGACCGGCTGCGGGTGATCGCCCAGGCGATGCGCGAAGGGATCGAAGATGACCGGATACAGGCGATCACCAAATACGACCCCTGGTTCCTGGCCCGCATCCGCGAGATCATCGAGACCGAGCAGGAGGTGGAGCAGAACGGGTTGCCCGCCGAGGCCGAGGGGCTGCGCCAACTGAAAATGATGGGCTTTACCGATGCCCGGCTGGCCAAGCTGACCGGCCTGCCCGAAGCCGAGGTGCGCCGCGCCCGCGTCAATGCCGGCGTGGTCGCCGTGTTCAAGCGAATCGACACCTGCGCCGCCGAGTTCGAGGCGCAGACGCCTTATATGTATTCGACCTATGAAGAGCCGATGATGGGCGAGGTGGAATGCGAGGCGCGGCCCAGCGACCGCAAAAAGGTGGTGATCCTGGGCGGCGGTCCCAACCGGATCGGCCAGGGCATCGAATTCGACTATTGCTGCTGTCATGCCTGTTTCGCGCTGACCGATGCCGGCTATGAGACCATCATGGTCAACTGCAACCCCGAGACGGTGTCGACCGATTACGACACCTCGGACCGGCTGTATTTCGAACCGCTCACCTTCGAACATGTCATGGAGATTTTGCGGGTCGAACGCGACAACGGCACGCTGCATGGCGTGATCGTGCAATTCGGCGGTCAGACTCCGCTGAAGCTCGCCAATGCGCTGTTCGACGAGGGCATTCCGATCCTGGGCACCACGCCCGATGCCATCGACCTGGCCGAAGACCGCGAGCGGTTCCAGCAACTGGTGCAGAAGCTGGGGCTGAAACAGCCGCATAACGGCATCGCCCATTCCGACGCCGAGGCGCTGGAGATCGCCGGCGAGATCGGCTTTCCGCTGGTGATCCGCCCCTCCTACGTGCTGGGCGGCCGGGCGATGGAGATCGTCCGCGACATGGCCGGGCTGGAACGCTACATCAACGAGGCGGTGGTGGTGTCGGGCGACAGCCCGGTGCTGCTGGACAGCTATCTGGCCGGCGCGGTCGAACTGGATGTCGACGCGCTGTGCGACGGCAAGCAGGTGCATGTTGCCGGCATCATGCAGCATATCGAAGAGGCCGGGGTACATTCCGGCGACAGCGCCTGTTCGCTGCCGCCCTATTCGCTGCCGAAAGAGATCATCGCCGAGGTCAAGCAACAGACCGAGGCGCTGGCCCATGCGCTGAACGTGGTCGGACTGATGAACGTGCAATTCGCGGTCAAGGACGGCGAGATCTACCTGATCGAGGTCAACCCCCGCGCCTCGCGCACCGTGCCCTTCGTGGCCAAGGCCACCGACAGCGCCATCGCCTCGATCGCCGCGCGGGTGATGGCCGGCGAGCCGCTGTCCAATTTCCCGATGCGCGCGCCCTATGCCGATGTCGATTATGACACCGTGCTGCCGCTGGCCGATCCGCTGACTCTGGCCGATCCGGACATGCCCTGGTTCTCGGTCAAGGAGGCGGTGCTGCCCTTTGCCCGTTTCCCCGGTGTCGACACCATCCTCGGCCCCGAGATGCGCTCGACCGGCGAGGTGATGGGCTGGGACCGCGATTTCCCCCGCGCCTTCCTCAAGGCACAGATGGGCGCCGGCATGAAGCTGCCGGCCTCGGGCTGTGCCTTCCTGTCGATCAAGGATGACGACAAGACGCCGGAAATGCTGGAGGCCGCGCAGATCCTCACCGCCCAGGACTTTTCGCTGGTCGCCACCCGCGGCACCGCCGCCTGGCTGGAAGCGAATGGGGTGCCCTGCACCACGGTCAACAAGGTCTATGAAGGCCGGCCGGATATCGTCGACATGATGAAGGATGGCGGCGTCGACCTGGTGATGAACTCGACCGAGGGCGCGCAGGCGGTGGAGGATTCCAAGTCGATCCGCTCGGTCGCCCTGTATGACAAAATCCCCTATTTCACCACTGCCGCCGGCAGCCACGCCGCCGCGCTGGCGATCAAGGCCCAGGCCGAGGGCGAGGTCGGGGTAAAGCCGCTGCAGGCCTAGGGGCGCGAGGCGTTACCGAACAAGCGCCGGGATCTCTTGAGGGCGTAGACACCCCGGATCAGCTCCGGGGTGACGGGCGCGTGGGGCAACGGGGGTTGCGGCGCTGGAGCCGTAATCCGCGCGATCAGGCCCGTTCGATCATGGCAAAACGGGCGCAGTTGGCTGAAAACGGCGAGGCTAGCCTTGATCGGAGCGGCCTGTTCACCGACCCTTTGGGCAAAACGAGCAGAGAAAAGGACCTCCCATGCGCATCGCTCTTGCCCTCTTCGCCCTCGCGGCGCTTTCGGCCTGTCACGGCATCCCGCTGGTGCCGCTGATCTGACCGGCCTACAGCAGCTGGTCCTCGACATCCGCAACCGGAAACCCCAGCGCCTCCAGCCCGTTTTCCAGATGATCTGACAGGTGCGGGGTGCCGATCAGGTAATCGGCACAGGGTGTCGTGGCCTCGGCGCGCGCGGTATCGATGGCCTCTTGCAGGTCTTCGGGGTCGAAGCTGCCGCGGCCGATCCACATGATCGCCACCAACTCGGCCTGCGCGTCCTCGCTCATCCGGTCGATAAAGGCGCGCAGCTCGGGCTCGGCCCGGTCCAGTTCGTGCCCCATCAGGGCAACCTGGGCCACCTGTCGTGCAGAAATCTCCATAGCGGCTTCCTTTCGTTCACGCGCGTTCCGGACATCCTTGCCCCCATCATATGGGGTGTCCTTGATCCAGCGCAAACCAGCCCGGGCGCGCGGCGGATGACACAGCGCTCAATCGCCGGAGACATGTGGTGACGAGCCCCGCTACCCCGGCTCGGCTCGATCTGCCCGACGCACGCTGATCATGGGGAGTTTCAGAGCGGAGTTGAGGTCAGGATCCCTGCTCGTGCTTGCCCAGCGGCACGATATTGCCGGGCGCGTCGGGGGCCAACTCCTCGAAGTCGAAATTGTCCAGCCGTGTCGCCCGTTTGCCGGCGCGTTCGGCGGCGGTGTTGATATCCTCGACATCCTTGCGCGCCTGGGCGAAATGCGTGTTCAGCTTGCCGACCCGTTCCACCACCAGTTCCACGTCGCGATGCAACAGCTTCAGCGTGCCGCGGATGGCGCCGGCCTGTTCGCGCATCCGTGCGTCCTTCAGGATCGCCCGCATGGTGTTCAGCGTCGCCATGCAGGTGGTGGGCGAGACAATCCAGACCCGCTTGGCAAAGCCCTCGCGCACCAGTTCCGGGAAATTGGCATGCAGCTCGGCATAGACCGCCTCGGAAGGCAGGAACATCAGCGCGCCATCGGCGGTTTCGCCCTCGATCAGGTACCGCTCGGCGATATCCGAAATATGTTTGCGGATCGCCACCCGCAGCGCCTTGGCAGCCTCGGCAGCCTCGCGCTCGGTCCCGGCGCGGCGCAGAGCCTCGTACGCTTCCAGCGGGAACTTGGCGTCGATGGCAATCGGTCCCGGCGGGTTCGGCAGGTGAATCAGGCAATCCACCCGCTTGCCGTTCGACAGCGTCGCCTGCAGCGCATAGCTGTCGGCCGGCAGCGCCTTGGACACGATGTCATGCAGCTGGATCTCTCCGAAGGCGCCGCGCGTCTGCTTGTTGCTCAGAATGTCCTGCAGGCTCAGCACATCGCCCGACAGCCGGGTGATGTTTTCCTGCGCCTTGTCGATGGTGGCCAGCCGCTCTTGCAACTGGGTCAGCGAGGTGGTGGTCTGCTTGGACGAGCCATGCAGGGTTTCGCGCATCCGCTCCTGCATCTCGGACAGCGCGCGCGCCGATTTCATCGCGTTCTCGGCCAGCCGGTCGTTCATCTGCTGCTGCACCGAGGCCAGGCGCGATTCCACCGTCTGAATCACCTGTGCCTGGGCATTGGCCTGGGTATCCGAGACCATCTGCAACCCGCCACGCAGCTGTTCCTGGCCATAGCCCAGCTGCTGTACATGGCCGCCCAGGGTGGCAAGCTGCTGCGCCAGGGGCGCGGCCATCCGTGCCGAGCGCCCGGCAGCGCGGATCGCCAGCACCAGCAGGATCAGGATCAGCAGCACCGCCCCGGCCCCGGCCAGCGCGGCAATCACCAGCGGGTCGTCCAGCGCGACGGTATATCCTTGAAACTCGATCATGTCCGCCCGAACAACCGTTCGATATCTCTGAGCTTCAGCTCGACATAGGTGGGCCGGCCATGGTTGCACTGGCCGGAATGCGGCGTCGCCTCCATCTCGCGCAGCAGCGCGTTCATCTCTTCCGCCCGCATCCGGCGGCCCGAACGGACCGAACCGTGGCAGGCGACACGGCTGAGGATCGCCTCGATCCGCGCCTGCACCATCTGCGACGATCCCATGTCATCCAGCTCATCCAGAATATCGCGGATCATCGCGGCGGCATTCACCTCGCCCAGGATCGCCGGGGTTTCGCGCACCGCCACCGCGCCGCCGCCAAAGGGTTCGACGGTCAGGCCCAGGCGCGAGAGGTCGTTCGCCACCTCCATCAGCCGGGTGCAATCGGACTCGGACAGTTCGACAATCTCGGGGATCAGCAGCGCCTGCGCGGTGACGCCGTTTTCCGCCATCTGGCGTTTCAGCTTTTCATAGACCAGCCGTTCATGCGCGGCGTGCTGATCGACGATCACCATGCCAGTTTCGGTCTGGGCGATGATGTAATTCTCGTGCAGCTGCCCGCGCGCGGCGCCCAGCGGATGCGCCTCGGGCGGGACCTCGGCGGGTGCCTCGGGCGCGGCCGGCGTATCCACCACCCGCGCGCTGTAGCTGTCGGACAGCTCGGCAAATCCGGGCGCCTGCGCCTGATAG
>NZ_PGTB01000440.1 GCF_002786325.1 Pseudooceanicola lipolyticus
CCGCAGGACAGCGCCGCTGCGGCCCCCGCAACAGCCTCCCCGGTCAACACCGCCCCGGCACAAACCCCAGCCGAACCGCTGGACCTCCCGGCAAATCGCCCCGAGGTATCCGCACCCACCGCCGCGCCGGCCCAGGTCGCGCCGACAGCGACTCAAGCCCCAGCCGCCGCGATCCTTTCCCCGTCCGAACCGCCGCAAGCCGCCCCCGGCGCCGCTTCCACATCGCAACAGGCCGAGGCGATCTGGTACCGGCCTGCACCGCAGCCAGACGCCGCCGGTCAGGCGCAGGTACAGGTCACCTCACCGGCTCAACCGGGGCTGCCGATTGCCGCCACCTCCGCCCCGGCACAACCGGCGGCGCCCGCCACTGGCCCGATCGACCTGCCCGCCCTTGCCGCGCGGCTCGATGCGACCCTACAACAGTTCGACGCCACCTATGGCACCGACACAAGGGCGCTGATCGCCCGCAACGCCGCCGCGCTGCCGGCGCAGAGCCTGGCCGCGCC
>NZ_PGTB01000441.1 GCF_002786325.1 Pseudooceanicola lipolyticus
GGCCTGGCCCGGGCGGAGGGCAATTTCTGGGTGCTGGTGATCGCCCGGCCGGGGTGCTGAGCGGCGGGGGCCGATCCAAAGGCGCGCTGCCGCGCATTTCCGCTCTGCAAGGGGGGGAGGCGACGCCCTTGCCGGGGCGGCGGCAAGTGGCGCGGTTGGGGCGTTTTGCCGAGAAGCGGTTCAGGGGCAGGTCTGCCCTGAACGCGCCAGGTCCAGTTTGAGGCGAGTCGCGCCCGCCCCAAGGGGGCGGGCCTGCGGCCCCGCGCTGCGCGCGCCCTTGACCCGGCCCCGACTCACCGGCGGTGCGTTTCCCGCCCGTTGATCCAGGTGGCGTGCACCGCGCGGTCATCACCCATCATGATGGTGGGGAAGAGTTCCTCCCACAGGTCGGTGGCGCGGGCGCTGCGCTGGGCGATATCGGCGGTCGAGGCGAGGTCGAGCACCACCAGGTCGGCCTCCATGCCGGGGGCGAGGTTGCCGATCCGGTCGGCCATGTGCAGCGCC
>NZ_PGTB01000442.1 GCF_002786325.1 Pseudooceanicola lipolyticus
CCAGCCCGGTCGCGCCGCAGGGCGCCGACCTGGCCCGCGCCAAGGGCTGGCTGGCCGGCGCGACACGCCCGCTGGCGATTGTCGGGCTGGATATGCTGAGCGGCGACAGCGGTTGCGTGTTGCGCGCCTTCCTGGAACATTTCGCCATTCCCTTCATCACCACCTACAAGGCCAAGGGTGTGATCGCCGAGGATCATCCGCTGTGCCTGGGCGGCGCCGGGCTGTCGCCGCTGGCCGACGGGCACTTGCTGCCCCTGGTGCAGCAGGCCGATTTGATCCTCTGCATCGGCTATGACCCGATCGAGATGCGCCCGGGCTGGCGCGAGGCCTGGGATCCGGCGCGGCAGAAGGTGATCGACATCGCCCCGGTTCAGAACGACCATTACATGCATCAGGCGGGGCTGAGCTTTGTCGCCGATCCCGGCGCCACGCTCGAGGCGCTGGCTCAGGGCGCTGCCGCCCGTGCCACCTGGCCGGAGGGCGAACCGCGGGCGACGCGCGCGG
>NZ_PGTB01000071.1 GCF_002786325.1 Pseudooceanicola lipolyticus
CGGCACCATCACCCTGCTCAACACCCGCATGGCCGACCTCTCCGTCGACGACTTCTTCTTCACCTGAACCAGAACCAGGCCAAACCAAACACCAGGGCCGCCCCAAACGGGCGGCCCTGGCGCTTTATGCAAATGCAACATCCGCCGTCGCATGCAATTCTTGGCCCTTCCGCATCGCTGCGGCGCCGGGTACTGCTGCGGCAGAAACCAGATGGCTAAACAGACCCGGGTGCCATGTCGCAATTTCGCGCCGCGATCATCATTCCGCATTTCGAGGATGCAGCCCGCCTGCAGCGCTGCCTTGCGGCGCTGGTTCCGCAGCTGCGCCCCGAGGTCGAGGTGGTGGTGGTCGACAACAACTCGCCCACCCGGCCAGAATTGCCCGCCGCGCTGCGCCTGGTGATCGAGCCGCAGAAGGGCGCCGCCAATGCGCGCAACCGTGGTGTTGCCGAAACCACCGCGCCGCTGCTGTTCTTTCTCGACAGCGATTGTGTCCCCGCGGCCAACTGGCTGGACACGGCGCTGGACGCGGCGGCACGGGCCGACCTGGTGGGCGGCACTGTCACCGTCTTTGACGAAACCCCGCCACCGCGCAGCGGCGCGGAGGCGTTTGAAACCGTCTTTGCCTTCGACAATCGCGGCTATATCGAGAAAGAAGGCTTTTCGGTCACCGCCAACCTGCTGACGCGGCGCGATATTTTCGAGGCGGTTGGCGGGTTTCGCGACGGGCTGTCCGAGGATCTGGATTGGTGCCACCGTGCCCGCGCCGCCGGCTACCGGATCGTGCACGCGCCGGACCTGCAGGTGTCGCACCCGTCGCGGTCGGACTGGCCGGCGCTGGAGCGGAAATGGCGCCGGATCACCCGCGAAAGTTTCGGCGTCAATGGCAACGGCGCGCGGGCGCGGCTGAAATGGGCCCTGCGCGCCCTGGCCATGCTGCCGAGTATTGCCGCGCATGCGCCGCGCATTTTGCGCGATGCCCGGTTGGCGCGCGGCGAGAAGCTCGCCGCCCTGGGCACATTGGCGCGGCAGCGGCTGACCCGGATGGCCTGGATGCTGCGGCAGGCCGCGGGTGGCGCGATCTGAGCCGCGCCAGATTCGCCGGAAGGCGAATCGCCGGACCGCACAAAACCATGAAATTATGTTGAACCCGATGTGGTTCTACGTGGATCGGCGGATTTCCCACGGTTGAAGTCACAGGATATTCTTCCCGGTTTTTCAGTAAACTAGCCGAATTCCCACCACCATTGTCCCCAAGGATAAAACAGTCATAGGCAAAATTGCCTATTGTTGATTTACCGGAGCCAATCTTTCCCGTACCAATTTGGCAGGGCGGGTCGATTGGAATTCACGCTTCAGTCAGGAGGGCTCCCGCCCGCCTGTGGACAGTATGGGGAATGTCCGGCGGCGTCTGCAACGCGTCTTCGGGAGGGTGAACTGCATTTTGGGGAAGACTATATGCTTGTGACGACCGTGATACTAGGAGTGACCATTGGCGGCGCCGCCAGCATTCTGGCGCTGCTGGCGGGAAAAGGCCTGTTGGCCGCGCTGTTGTATCACGCCCTGTTCGGTCTGCTTGGCCTGGCCCTGGCCTTTGGCTTGGGCGTTCTGCTGCGCTGGGCCAAGCCGCGCGTGCCGCTGTCGCAGAGTCGCCGCCTGCGCCTGGACTGACCCTGCCGCGGCGATTCGCACCCGCGTCAGCCGCACTCCTCAACAGTGATCAAGACAAGCCCGGTTTGGTGCCAAGGCGCAAACGATACCCGCCCGGCCCCCGGGCCCGTGCTCAGCGCCGGACCGGCAGCGGCTGTTGGGCGCGGCCGATAGCCTCGCCGCAGGGCGTTCCGGCGGACAGATCGCGCAGCAGCGACAGGCAATAGGTGATCAGGCCCAGGCCCAGAACCGCGCCGGCGCCGACCCCGGAATAGGCGAGCAGCGCGGCCAGAAATCCCGCCCCCGTGATCAGCGTCACCACGGCCGAGATGCTTCCGGCCACTATTCCTATGAGTATTATTCCTACGACCACGCGCCCGCCTTCGTCCCGTACCTGTTTTTTCCCATGCCACCCAAGGCCAAGGTTGTGCCGAAATCGGGCAGCAATAAGGCGATGACATGTGGGAAATGCGGATCGGCCGAATTTCGCCAATAGCGCGAGTTCAGGCTTCGAGTTTGGACGCCCTGCCAGCTAGAAAGACGGTGCCGGTACGGAGAATGACGCGCGTGGCTCTGTTGCTTTGGCAGCACGACACCGGACGGGCATCACGATGGAAGTACAATATATCCTTTAGAATGATCTAGCTTATGTTTAACCTGCCGGAAATACACAACCGTTCCGATTGAGATTCCGCCATGCCCAAGATTTTCAGAGTTCTCGCCGTCTTCGCCATCGCCCAAGTGATGGCCGTTTGCGCCTGGGCTCAGGATAACTATCTGATCAAACCCGGCGACATTCTGCGCATCGAGGTGCTGGAAGACGCCTCGCTGAACCGCCAATCGCTGGTTCTGCCCGATGGCCGAATCTCGGTTCCCCTGGCCGGCACTGTCCTGGTGGGCGGGCGCAGCATCGATGACGTGCGCGCCGATATCACCCGCCGCCTGGCCAGCAACTTTTCCGTCCAGCCGACGGTGTTCGTGTCGCTGACCGAACTCGGCCAGGCGGTGCCCAGCGGGCTGCCGCTGACATCCTTGGCGGTGCCGGTCTATTTCCTGGGCGAAGTGAACAACCCGGGCATGATCGAGGTCGAGCCGGGCACCACCCTGTTGCAGGCGATTGCCCAGGTTGGCGGCTTCTCGCGCTTTGCCGCGCTCAAGCGTATCCAGCTGCGCCGCACCGATAAGGAAGGCAATCAGAGCGTTTATCGTTTCAACTACAAAGACGTCCTTAACGGGGAGAGCAGCATCGGCGGCACCACGCTGGCGACCGGCGATGTGATCGTTGTTCCGCCGCGCAAGCTCTTTGAATAAAAACAGGACGGAGGTCCGGGGGCACGAGCAGTGACAAAAAAATGGGTGATTACCGGAACCGCGATTGCGGGCCTTATGGCCTACGTGACCGGTCCGACGCGCGCGCAGGATGACGGCCAGGGCGGATTGCATCTCAGCCTGGGCGTACAGCAAAGTTTTTCCGCCGGTGACAACCTGGCGCTGGGGATACCCGGCAGCGCGACCAACCCTGAAGAGGGCACAACCACGCTGTCGACCACCAACTTCGCGCTGCAGCTGGAAAGCGCGACGCGAATTCAGCAGTTTTCCTTCCTGTTGGGCGGGGGGCTGCGCTATGGCAGCCTGCCCTCCGGACGCAGCACCGAGACCGGCTTTGTCGATCCGCAGGCCAGCATCGCTTATACCCGAGAAGGCTATAGCTCGCGCTTTACCTTCTCCCTGGATTACAACGAAAGCGACATCTCGCAGCCCCGGCCGCTGTGGGATTTCAGCGATGATGACGAGGTGATCGACCCGCCCAGCGACCTGTCCGGTCTGCGCGGCAGCGGCCAGCGCCAAGCCTATAACTCCTACCTCGCCCTGACCACCGGCATCGGCGCGCCCATCGGCTTTCGCCTGACTGCGAATGCCAGCGGCGTGCGCTATGAGAACGAGACGGTGGCGACGCTGGATGAATTCGACCGCGCCCAGATCGGCGCCGATACCTTCTTTCACTTCACACCGACCACTGCCGCGGTCCTGGGGCTGCGCTTCCGCCGGTTTGACGACAACACCGCTACCCCGGCGCGGCTGTCCCGTGGGGTGGATGTGGGGTTGGACCACGAATTCGCCAATCAATCCGACCTGTCGGTGCGGGTGGGCTATACCAACGCCGATACCACCAACGTCAACCAGAACGGTTCGGCCAAGGGTGCAACCGGCAGCGTGACCTATAACAAGGTGATGCCGAACGGCACTGCCTTTGGCAACATGTCGTTCCGGCGCACCGAGAACGGCGAGATCAGCACCATTCTGGGCGGGCGCGGATACCAGCTGGCCAACGGCCGGTTCCGGTTCAGCCTGGGCGCCAGCAGCGTTTACGGCAACTCGGCCAAGCCGATCGGCGGGCTGGGCTGGCAATATCAGATGCCGGTCAGCCGCATTGCGGTCAATATCAGCCGCCGGGTGATCGCCGATGGCGATGACGAAGACCGGTTCACCTCGACCGTGGCGGCGACCTATGTTCAGCAGCTGACGGCCGAGTCCAACCTGTTCGCCAATCTCTCCTATTATCTGGTCGATCGCACCACCAACAGCACCAAGGTCGAACGCACCAACCTGGAACTGGGGTATCAGTACGAACTGACCGAAGACTGGAACCTCGATACCGGGTTCAGCTATCGCATCCGCGACGAGGAAACCGTGGGGCAAGCCGAATCCAGCGCGATTTTCGTGAGCCTGTCGCGCCGCTTCGACCTGTTCTAAGCCGCGTCAGAAGACCTCGTAACGTTCAAAATGCCCAGCACGCCACCGCGCGCTGGGCATTTTGCATGAACCCACCCGGATCGCCCGGGCGTCACCCCCGCAAAACTTGACAGCCATGGGCGCGGCCTTGCTAGACATGTGCTGACGTTACTAAATTTTTCTTTCTGTTCATTTAGGCCGCGCCGGGCCACCGGCGCCGCAAGTGGGACTTATGACCGATTTTGATTCTCTTCTCGACGACCTTACCGACGACCTGGCGGATCTTCTGGACACCAGCAGCCCGCTCTCGGAGATCACCGATCTGATCACCTGGTCGGCATTGATGCAGGAACTCATCAGCTTTACCGACTCCTCCACAATCGCAGACCTGCATGGCTGGCCCAAGATCAGCGGCCTGAGCACCGGCACATTTGAAAAACTGCTGGTCGCGACGCAGCGCGTGTTCTTTTCCTACAACTGGGAAGAACGGGAAGCGGATCTTCCGGCGGTCGAGGCAGACCTGACCCGACAGGGTTTTGCCTCGGAAACCGTCGATTTCACCATCGCCCTGCTGGAAGATTTCATCGCACGCGACTTCAGCAAGTTTACCGATGCGATCGTCGATATCAACGACGCGCTCGGCGCGTTCGACAGCCAGACGGACCTTGTTTTCGCCGTGGCCAGCGTGGGCGGCCTGGCCGGCAGTGCCGGCGCCAACCGGCTGGTTGGAAATGCATCGGGCAATGTGATCCTCGGCGCGGGCGGCAAAGATACCCTATTGGGTCGGGGCGGCGACGATGCCCTCTACGGCGGTCGCGGGCAGGACACGATCAAGGCGGCGGGCGGGCAGGACTGGCTGTATGGCCAGGGCGGCAATGACCGGCTGATCGGCGGTGGCGGAAATGACCGTCTGTCCGGCGGCAATGGCGGCGACGTGCTGAAGGGCAATGGCGGCCGCGACATCCTGGAGGGCGGCAAGGGAAATGACGTGCTGACCGGCGGCGGTGGCGTCGACCGCTTTGTGTTCAAATCCTCCGCAGGGGCCGACACCATCACCGATTTCCAGATCGGCACCGACACGATCAAGATCAAAGGCGCCGACAGTCTTGACGAGATCACCTTCGCGCCGGCGCGGGCAAAGGTGGTGCTGAGCTTTGAGCAGGTCCAGGTGACGGTCGAAGATGTCACCCTGGCCGATCTGCAAGATGCGGCCAACTTCCTCTTCTAGGCGGCAATCCCGGCCAGCAGTCATCGTAGAAAACCGGCCCGGTGCGCGGCAACGCGCCGTCGGCGCCCGACGGGTGGGTTCCCTCTTGCCAAGCGCCGCGCGACGGGACAAGCTAGACAAGAACAAAGGTTGAACAAAACTCTGCCGAGCGGCGGCGCTTTCAACATTATATTGTGGCGCAAACCGCTGACACCCACTAGACTGCGTAGAATGAAACACGCTGCCGTGTCCATGCCGCAAGACCCTCAGATCACGCCCAAGCTGCCCGCCTGGGCCCGGAAACCACGTTGCGAGACGCTGGAAGAGGCGGCTTTTGCCTCGGGCGCGGCGCTGGCCACGCTGGGTGCGGCGCTTGGCCATGATGATCTTCCGCTGGACCTGCTGCGCGACCGGCTGTGCCTGCGCGCGGCCGAAATCTGCGTCGCCCTGACCGGCCGCAGCGAACGGGCCGCCGCCCTGCGGGACGAGGTTCACCTGCTGCGCCCCGGAGACCTGCCCGGTCCGGCCGGTGCGGTGTTTGTGCAATGGCGGCGTGCAGCGGCGCGGCGGACCACCGGGCTGGATCTGCGCAACGCCCTGCCCGAAGAGATCGCCGCACGCCTGCCCGAATGGGCCACAACCGGCACAAGGACCACGCCGCTGGCGCAGGCCAGCCAGATGCTGGAAACCGTGCTGGCCGAATTCCCGCGCGCAGAAATCACCGCGCTGATCCTGGCGGATGCCGTCCTGTCCCGCGCGTTGGGCTGGCGCCGGATCCTGCCGCTGCTGGCGATCGGGCTGCAACCGCGCGATCTGCGCCTGGATGGCGACGCCCTGCGCCTGGCCTGCCACCGCGCCGTGGCCGGCACGGTGCCACAGCTGCTGCACGAGGCTGCTGATCTGACCCGGCGGGCCAACCGGCTGCGCCACGTTGCGCCCAAGCTGAGGGCGAAGGGTTCGGATGCCGCCGTGGCCCTGTTTCTGGCAAGTGATGCCCTGTCGCCCGCGATTGCGCTGACCGCGCCCGGAATCGCCATGTCGGACCGTGCCGCGCGCCGGTTCTGCGACCGCCTGGTCGAACTGGACGTCGCCCGCGAATTGACCGGCCGCCCCAGCTTCCGCCTGTACGGGGTGTAACATGACCGATCGCTCTGACACCGCGCTGGACCGAGACCTGGCCGAGCTTCCGCCCGAGCTGCGCTGGCGCGAGTGGATGCGCCGGGTCGAGGCGGTGCTGTTTGCCAGCTCCCGCCCGGTGCCCCGCGCCGATCTGGCGCGCATCGTCGGGCAGGGCGTGGCGGTGGAGCTGCTGATCGACGATCTCAACGCCGACCTGGCCGAACGCCCCTACGAGGTGGCGACGGTGGCCGGGGGCTGGATGCTGCGCACCCGGCCGGCCTATGCCGCGGTGATCCGCGCCGCCGCCGATATCGGCCCGCAGGAACTGGATCTGAACCAGTTCGACATTGCCGTGCTGGCCGCCATCGCCTGGCACCAGCCGATCACCCGCGCCGGGCTGAAGGATATCTTCGGTCGCGAGATCAACCGCGAGCTGATCGGGCGGCTTCACGCCCAGGGAATGATCACCACCGGCCCGCGCAGCCCGCGCCCCGGCGCGCCCTATACCTTTGTCACCACCGACGCCTTCCTGGTGGCCTTCGACCTGGCCAGCCTGCGCGACCTGCCCGATCCCGGGCAGCTGGCCGATGACGGCATCCTGCCCCCACCCGCCGGTCAGATCCCCGACACCACACCGCTGATGCGGCGGATCGTCTAGGTTCGGGGTCTGCCGCAGCAGGATTCTGCGGCAGACGTGGAATCAGAAATCCAGGTTCTCCACGCTCAGCGCGTTCTGCTGGATGAATTCGCGGCGGGGTTCCACCACGTCGCCCATCAGCTTGGTGAACAGGTCGTCGGCCTCGGCCATATCCTCGACCCGAACCCTCAGCAGCGTGCGTGCATCCGGGTCCAGCGTGGTTTCCCACAGCTGGTCGGGGTTCATTTCGCCCAGGCCCTTGTAGCGCTGCAGCGTCAGGCCCTTCACGCCCTCGTCCAGGATCGCCTGCAACAGCGTCAGCGGCCCATAGATCACCTGATGGCGGTCCTTGCGCTCCAGCGCGGCGGCAACGCCATAGACGTCCTGCAAGCCCTTGGTAAAGCTGCCGGTGCGCCGGGCCTCGCCCGAGCGCAGCATCGGGCCGTCCAGGGTGCGCACCTCTTCGACCCCGCGCAGGATGCGGGCCAGGCGGATGCCGTGATCCTGGGTGATCCGGCCCTGCCAGCCACGTTCGTATTCCAGCGCGATCTGGTCCAGCCGCTGCGCCACCTGGTCGGCCACGCCCTGCAGGTCGGCATCGACCGCACCATGCACGAAGGCACCGGCAATTGCCGCCTGTTCCAGGATGTGGCGCGGGTAATGGGTGGGGAAGGCATCGAGCACGCGCTTGAGCTGGCGTGCCTCGTCGACCACGCGGGCCAGGTCGGCACCGACGATCTCTTCGCCCGAGCCCAGCCGCAGCACCGCGCCCTCGACCCCCTGCTGGATCAGGTAATCATCCAGCGCCGCCTGGTCCTTGAGATAGACCTCGGACTTGCCGCGGGCGACCTTGTACAGCGGTGGCTGCGCAATATAGAGATAGCCGCCCTCGATCAGCTCGGGCATCTGCCGGTAGAAAAAGGTCAGCAGCAGGGTGCGGATATGCGCGCCGTCGACATCGGCATCGGTCATGATGACGATCTTGTGGTAACGCAGCTTGGAAATGTCGAACTCGTCGCGACCGATGCCGGTGCCCAGCGCCATCACCAGGTTGCCGATCTCCTGGCTGGACAGCATCCGGTCGAACCGCGCGCGCTCCACGTTCAGGATCTTGCCGCGCAGCGGCAGCACCGCCTGGGTGCGCCGGTCGCGCCCGGTCTGGGCCGAACCGCCGGCGCTGTCGCCCTCGACCAGGAACAGTTCGGTCTGCGCCGGATCTTTCTCGGAACAGTCCTTCAGCTTGCCGGCCAGGAAATTGACATCCATCGCGGTCTTGCGCCGGGTCAGTTCGCGCGCCTTGCGGGCGGCCTCGCGGGCCAGCGCCGCCTCGACGATCTTGCCGACGATCACGCGCGCCTCGCTCGGGTTCTCCTCGAACCATTCCGCCAGCTTCTCGTTCACCAGGTTCTCGACCGCCGGGCGCACCTCGGAACTGACCAGCTTGTCCTTGGTCTGCGAGCTGAACTTGGGGTCGGGCACCTTCACCGACAGCACGCAGGTCAGCCCCTCGCGGGCGTCGTCACCGGTAAAATTCACCTTCTCGCGCTTGGCGATGCCGCTTTCGGCCGCGTATTTCTGGATGGTCCGCGTCAGCGCGCCACGGAAGCCCGCCAGGTGGGTGCCGCCGTCGCGCTGCGGGATGTTGTTGGTAAAGGGCAGCACCGTCTCGTGATAGCTGTCGTTCCACCACATCGCCACTTCGATGCCGATCTCGTCGCGCTCGCCGGTGATAAAGATCGGCTCGGGCATGACCGAACTTTTGTGCCGGTCGAGATATTTGACGAATTCGCGCACGCCGCCTTCGTAATACAGCTCGGTGTGCAGCGCCTCGGCCGGGCGTTCGTCGATCAGGATGATCCGCACGCCGGAATTCAGGAAGGCCAGTTCGCGCAGCCGCCGTTCCAGCACCTCGAAGGAATAGTCGAGGTTGGAAAACGTGTCGGTCGAGGCGAGAAACCGCACCTGGGTCCCGGTCTGGCCCTGGGCATCGCCAACCACCTTCAGATGCTCGACGGTTTCGCCATGTTCAAAGCGGGCGACATGTTCCTTGCCATCGCGCCAGATCCGCAGTTCCAGCCAAACCGACAGCGCGTTCACCACCGACACGCCAACCCCGTGCAGGCCGCCGGAAACCTTGTACGAGTTCTGGTCGAATTTGCCGCCGGCATGCAGCTGGGTCATGATGACCTCGGCCGCCGAAACGCCCTCTTCCTCGTGGATGCCCACCGGAATCCCACGGCCGTTGTCGGTGACCGATACGCTGGAATCCGCGTGGATCTTGACGGTCACCGCATCGGCGTGGCCGGCCAGCGCCTCGTCGATGCCATTGTCGACAACCTCGTAGACCATATGGTGCAGGCCCGAGCCGTCATCGGTGTCACCGATATACATGCCGGGCCGCTTGCGGACCGCCTCTAACCCTTTGAGAACCTTGATGGAATCGGCGCCGTATTCTTCCGGTGCCTGCGCGTTTTCCGCCATGCGGCATTTCCTTTGTTCTTTTGCGGTTTTATACTGTTTCTGGGGGGGGATGTCACGCATCCGCCCCAGATTTTGTGCTAGGCGGCCAGGATCGCGAGCCCCACCAGAATCAGCAATGCAGCCGATGCCTGGTTCAGTCTTTTCACTGCCGTCTCGCTGCGCATCAGCCGCCGGATCCGCACCACGCACAGCGCCAGGACCAGGTTGCCGAGCAGCGGAACCGCCATCGACACCGCGACGATGGCGGCGATGTCTGCCCGGCCCAGAACCGGCAGATCGAAAAAGCCGGGCAGCACCCCGACATAGAACAGGATCGACTTGGGATTGCCCAGTGCCACCGCCGCCCCGGCGGAAAATCCGGCCAGCCGGCCGGGTCGGGTCAGGCGCCGGTCCTCGGCGATCCGCGCGCCGGCACTGCGAAACAGCGACAGCCCCAGAAACAGGAAGATGGCCGCGGCGGCAAGGCGCATCAGGCCCATCAGCCCCGCGACTTCCTGCACCAGCCAGCTGACCCCCAGGATCGCCGTCAGCGGCCAAACCGCATCGCCGATCGTCACGCCCAGCGCCAAGGGCCAGGCGGAGGCGAACCCGCCCGCCAGCGCGCGCGCGATCAGCGCCAGCCAGACCGGGCCGGGGGTCAGCGTCAGCGCCACCATCGCCCCGGCATAAAGCGCCAGGTCGGCCATGGTCATCGCGCCGTCACCGCCGAGGTGCCGTCGGTATCGGTCACTTCCAGGTATTGCGCCCGCTCGCCCAGTTCCGCGAACAGCTCCGGACCGGTGCCGGTCATCCAGGCCTGCGCGCCCAGTGCGCAGATCTCGTGATACAGCGCGGCGCGGCGCGCGGCGTCCAGATGGGCCGAGACCTCGTCCAGCAGCAGGATCGGCGGCGCGCCGATCTCGCCGGCCAGGGCGCGGGCATTGGCCAGGATCAGCGAGACCAGCAGCGCCTTCTGCTCGCCGGTGGAACAGTCCTTGGCGGGCACGCCCTTGGCCGCGTAGACCCCGTACAGATCGGTGCGGTGCGGCCCGACCAGCGTGCGCCCCGCCGCCATGTCGCGAAAGCGGCTTTCGGCCAGCGCCTCGCGCAGATCCGCCTCGCTGCCCGGCAACGCGCCCTCGGTCTGCTGCAAGTCCAGTTCGGCAGCGGGAAAGGCGGTTTCCGCCCCGGCCTGCGCCACCGCCACCCGCGCCAGCGCCGCCTGCCGCGCCTGGTCGATCCGGTGGCCATGCTGGGCCATCTGCATCTCCAGCGCCGCGTACCAATGGGCATCGCGCACCTGGTCCTTCAGCAGCCGGTTGCGTTCGCGCATCGCCTTGTCATAGGCCAGCGAGGCCTCGGCATGGCCGGGATCGAAGCTCAGCACCATGCGGTCGAGAAAGCGCCGCCGCCCCTCGGCGCCCTCGATCCACAGCCGGTCCATCGACGGGATCAGCCACAGCACCCGCGCGATGCGGCCCAGCGCCAGCTGACTGGCGGCCTTGCCATCGATCCTGACCTGGCGCGCGGCGCCGTTTTCCGACCAGATCTCGATCTCGTGCATCTGGTCCTGGGCGGACAGCACGCCGGAGAGCTTCCAGCCCAGCGCCTCGGGGCGGCGGGTCATCTCCTCGGCGCTGGCGCGGCGCAGCCCGCGGCCCGGCGAGAACAGCGACACGGCTTCCAGGATATTGGTCTTGCCCGCGCCGTTCGGACCCCAGATCGCCACCGGCCGGGCATCCAAAGACAGGCGCGCCACCTTGTGTGAGCGGAAATGCGACAGGGTCAGCGCGGTCAGGGCCAGGGGTGACATGGCGGGTCCCGGTGGAAAACTCTTCGAAGAGTTTTCTCAAATTTCTTCGAAGAAATTTGCCGTCTCACACCCGCATCGGCATCACGACATAAACCGCGCTCTGGTCATTGCCCTCGCGCATCAGCGTCGGATCGCCGGCCGAGTTGAACATGAACACCGCATTCTCGCGGTCCACCTGGCTGGCAATTTCCAGCAGGTACTTGGCGTTAAAGCCGATTTCCAGCTTGTCATCGCCATAGGCCACCGCCAGCTCTTCCTCGGCGGCGCCGCTGTCCGGGGCGTTCACCGACAATACCAGCCGGTCCTCGTCGAGCTGCAGCTTGACCGCGCGCGACCGTTCCGACGACACTGTCGCCACCCGATCCACCGCCTGGGCAAACTCGGCGGCATCGACCTCCAGCCGCCGGGTGTTGCCCGAGGGGATGACGCGGGAATAATCCGGGAAGGTGCCGTCGATCACCTTCGAGGTCAGAGTGATGTCCGGCGTGGCAAAGCGCACTTTGGTCTCGCTCACCGACACCGCGATCGCCATGTCGTCGTCATCCAGCAGCTTGCGCAGCTCGCCCACCGTCTTGCGCGGCACGATCACGCCGGGCATGCCCTCGGCCGCGTCGGGCAGTTCGGCGTCGATCCGGGCCAGCCGGTGCCCATCGGTGGCCACGCAGCGCAGCACCTTGCCGCCATCGCCATCGGCGACATGCATGTAGACCCCGTTCAGGTAATAGCGGGTCTCTTCGGTCGAAATGGCAAATTTGGACTTGTCGAACAGCCGGCGCAGCACGGTGGCGGGCGCCGAGAAGTTGGTGTCATATTCCGAGGTCGCCATGACCGGGAAATCTTCCTTCGGCAGGGTCGCCAGCGAAAAATTCGAGCGCCCGGCCTCGACCGTCAGCCGCCCCGCCGCGCTGTCGGCGGTCAGCGTCACCAACGCGCCATCGGGCAGCTTGCGCACGATCTCGTGCAGGGTGGTGGCCGACACCGTGGTCGCGCCCGCGCGGGTCACCTGTGCCGGCGCCTTGTCGACCACCTCGATATCCAGATCGGTGGCGCGAAACTGCACCGCATCGCCTTCGGCCTCGATCAGGACATTGGCCAGGATCGGAATGGTGTTGCGGCGCTCGACAACAGACTGCGCCTGTGCCACGGCCTTGAGCAGCGCGCCGCGTTCGATGCTGATCTTCATGTCCTTCGATCCTCTGCAAAGGGCCGGGACCGGCAAACTATACGTTTGTCCCGGCGGAACAAGGCTTTTTTAGTTTTCTCCGTCGGAATGGCCATGCCGTCAAGGCCCCGGCCCATCGCCGGGCTGCAGCTGCGGCATGCAGGGATCATTTCTATCGATCAGGGCGCACGGATGCAGGCGGTTTGCACAGCGGCCGCCGCCTGCGGTGAAAATTCCGTCGACGGAATTTGCAAAAGCTGTCGACAGCTTTTGGCCCCCGGATCAGGCCTCGAGCTGACGGCGCAGCATCTCGACATCCTCGGCGATCTGCCCGTCCGAGACCTTCAGCTCTTCGATCCGGCGCACCCCATGCATCACCGTGGTGTGATCCCGGCCCCCGAAACGGCGGCCGATCTCGGGCAGCGACCGGCTGGTCAGCTGCTTGCACAGATACATCGCCACCTGGCGCGGCCGCGCATAAGAGCGCAGCCGTTTCGGGCCGATCAGGTCGCTGAGGCGGATGTTGTAATATTCCGACACCTTGCGCTGAATCTCCTCGACGGTGATCTTGCGCTCCGAGGCGCGCAGCACATCGGCCAGGCAGTCCTGGGTCAGATCCATGTCGATCTCGCGCCCGACCAGCGAGGCAAAGGCAAACAGCCGGGTCAGCGCGCCTTCCAGCACGCGGACATTGGTTGAGATCCGGTGGGCAAGGAATTCCAGCACGCCATCGACGATGGTCAGACCGGGATAGGTCTTGCGGTATTGCTGCATCTTGGATTGCAGGATGCCCAGGCGCAGCTCGTAATCGGTCGGGTGCAGATCCACCACCAGGCCGCATTGCAGACGGGATTGCACCCGCTCTTCCAGATCCTTGATCTCGCCCGGGGCGCGGTCGGCCGAGATGATGATCTGCTTGTTCTGGTCGACCAGCGCGTTGAAGGTGTGAAAGAACTCTTCCTGGGTGCTGTCCTTGCCGGCGATGAACTGCACGTCATCCACCATCAGCACATCGACCGACCGGAACAGCAGCTTGAAATCCATCATCTTGCGTTCGCGCAGCGCCTGCACGAAACGGTACATGAACTGCTCGGCCGACAGGTACAGCACGTTCAACTCAGGGTTGCGCGCACGCAGCTCCCAGGCAATGGCATGCATCAGGTGGGTTTTACCCAGCCCCACCCCGCCATACAGCACCAGCGGATTGAAGGTGACAGGCCCGCCCTCGCTGA
This sequence comes from Pseudooceanicola lipolyticus, assembly GCF_002786325.1. GTDB lineage: Bacteria > Pseudomonadota > Alphaproteobacteria > Rhodobacterales > Rhodobacteraceae > Pseudooceanicola_C > Pseudooceanicola_C lipolyticus. The sequence goes on from NZ_PGTB01000071.1 coordinate 14,014, forward strand.
CCCGGCGCGCCGCCGCATGGGCCAGTTCGTTGGGTTTGCCGACCACGAATGTGTCGAAGGTAAACCGCGGATCCAGCGGTGCCGCATGCAGCGGAGATTCCACCTCGTCCTGGCCCGGTTCGGTGACCGCCTTGATCGCCGAGGTTTTCGCCTGGGCCGGCACCGAACGGCTGGGCCGCGACTGCGCGTTGGCCGGGACCTGGAACAGCAGGCGCTGCACGGTCTCTCCGGAAGAATTCAGTTCGTACAGGATCAGGTCGGAAAAGTTCTGCCCGACATAGTTGCCGATGAAATTCGTAGGAACATGAAAGACCGCGACGCCATCCTGCAGCTTGGAAAACTCTAACGGTTCAATCCAGGTCGTATAATTGTTCTGACCGACGGTTTTCAGCAGCCGCTGTCTCAGAAGTCCCCACATCTCTTGTGTCATCGAATGCCTCACGCTTTCTCAACGCCGGCTTTTCAGCCTGTCGCTATCATTGACCGGACCCCAATCCGGTTGGACCCACACGCGTAAGGCAGCCATGCGCCATCCGGACCGGATAACGTGAAACCACAGCAGACGTGGCCTCATCCGACAGCGGAAACGACATCACTGTTCGCCCGATACGAGCGTTCAGCGACGCCGGCCGACGTCGAACACAAAACTGTATGACAGGGCCATGTCACGGCGAGCAGCCACGTACATAGCACGTCGAAGGGCTTGGTTTTTGCCAATCCGCCGACATTCACCCCCGGTATTCCCATCCTGATGCCCGTCAGGATTTACCGGTGGCAGCCTGTCCCCCCAAGCGAGTGAATCGCATATATACTGGTAGCAAGTTCGAGCGCGCAGCGGCAACGAAACTCTGTTGTTGACTCTGCCTTAATCGCCAAAAGAATCTCTCGCGATTGCAGAAACAAGCAGGTGCCCTCAGGCATCAAAAAAAGGCGCCGCCAATGGCAACGCCTTCATGTCATTTAGTTTTCACAAACTACCTATGGTGGATCAGGCCAGTGCCTTCACGCGGGCCGACAGGCGCGACATTTTGCGGGCGACGGTGTTTTTGTGCAACACCCCTTTTGTCACCCCGCGCATCAGCTCCGGCTGGGCTGCGCGCAGCGCTGCGGCGGCGGCTTCCTTGTCGCCCGAAGCGATTGCTTCCTCGACTTTGCGCAGGAAAGTGCGGATGCGCGAACGGCGTGCCTTGTTGATTGCAAAACGCTTTTCGTTCTGACGCGCCCGTTTTTTGGATTGCGGCGTATTGGCCATGTGTCGGTTCCCTTTTTCCGGGTCGGTTAACGGTTCAAAGCGCAACGCCACCCGGGACGGGTCTCACCGGGTTCTGTACCGGCCATCTCCTGCCAAAGCGGGCATCACGCGCATATGACGGCGGCCTATAGGCCAGATCGCCCGAAAAGGGAAGGCGAAAATTCCGATGGGGCCCGGTGGCCCCGCCCGGTTACTTGTCGCGGAATTGCGGCTGCCGCTTTTCCAGGAAGGCGGCCATGCCTTCTTTCTGGTCCTCGGTGGCGAACATCGAATGGAACACCCGCCGTTCGAACAGGATGCCTTCGGACAGCGTGGTCTCGTATGACCGGTTCACCGCCTCCTTGGCGGCCAGAATGGTCGGCAGCGATTTTTCGGCGATTTTTTGGGCAGCTGCCATCGCCTCTTCCATCAGCTTCTTGGCCGGAACCACGCGGCTGACCAACCCGGCGCGCTCGGCCTCTTCGGCCGGCATGAAACGCCCGGTCAGGTTCATGTCCATCGATTTCGACTTGCCGACAAAGCGGGTCAGCCGCTGGGTGCCGCCCATGCCGGCAATGACACCCAGGTTGATCTCGGGCTGGCCGAACTTGGCGGTGTCGGCGGCGATGATGAAATCGCAGGCCATTGCCAGTTCGCAGCCGCCGCCCAGCGCATAGCCAGAGACCGCGGCGATGATCGGCTTGCGGATGCGCATGATCCGGTCCGAGGCATTTGCAAACAGGTTCTCGTTGAACACGTCGACAAAGGATTTCTCGGACATCTCCTTGATATCGGCACCGGCGGCAAAGGCCTTTTCCGAGCCGGTGATCACGATACAGCGCGCCTTGTCATTGCGATCTGCCTCTTCCAGCGCATCGCACAGCTCACCCAGCAGCTGGGTGTTCAGGGCGTTCAGCGCATCGGGGCGGTTCAGGCGAATAAGGCAAACGTGGTCATCAGTTTCGACGGTAATCGTCTCAAAGGCCATGACTGCGTGCTTTCCGTTGTTCCGTTTGGTTCCGAAGCCTTAACACGACGAAACGCCGGTTCAAGCTATCTTTGGCATTGCGCGCAATAGAAGGAGGAGCGCCCGGACTGGACGATTCGGCGAATGGTTCCGTCACAGCCCGGGCGGCGGCAGGGCGCGCCCTCGCGACCGTAGACATCGAAGGAATGCTGGAAATATCCCAGCTCGCCATCGGCCTGCCGGTAGTCCCGCAAGCTGGATCCGCCGGCGGCAATCGCGTCTTCCAGCACCCGCCGGATGATGGGGACCAGCGCGGCAACCCGGGGCGCGGCGATCTGGCCCGCCTTGCGACGCGGCGAGATTCCGGCGCGGAACAATGCCTCGCAGACATAGATATTGCCCAACCCGGCAACGATTCCCTGATCCAGCAGCGCCGCCTTGACCGGGCTGTTCTTGCCGGAAAAGGCTCTAACAAGGTGATCTTCGTGAAAATCGTTGCCCAGCGGCTCGGGGCCCAGCACCGCCAGCAGCTTGTGCGCCTCGGCCGTCGCGGTCGGCATCAGGTCCATCGCGCCGAACCGCCGCGCATCGTTGAAGGTCACGCGCGCGCCATTCGCCATGTGAAACACCACGTGGTCATGTTTTTCCGGCAACGGATGATCATGCACGAACCGGCCCAGCGGATCGCCCGACACCACCATGCGCCCGGACATGCCCAAATGAATCAGCAGCGTCTCTCCCGAGGCGAGATCGGCCAGGATGTATTTCGACCGCCGCCGCAGCCGCTCTACCCGCTGGCCCGTCAGCCGCGCGGCCATGCCTTCGGGGAAGGGCCAGCGCAGGTCGGGCCGGTTTACATCGGCCCGCGCGATCACCTGCCCCTCCATCACGGGAGCAAGACCGGTGCGGACGGTTTCGACTTCGGGGAGTTCCGGCATCAGCGACCTTCTGTACCAAGGGGCCGCATTGTGCCGCCCGCAAGCGCCCTATAACAAGAGCGAAATGCGACAGGCGGCAAGACTTGATGACAGATAAAACAGACAACACCACCCATTTCGGGCGCGAGACCATCCCCGAGGCGGAAAAAGCCGGGCGGGTGCAGGGCGTGTTCAACTCGGTGGCGTCGAAATACGACGTGATGAACGACCTGATGAGCGTCGGCATCCACCGCCTGTGGAAAGACGCGATGATGGATTGGCTGGCGCCGCGCCCCGGTCAGGCCCTGCTCGACGTGGCCGGCGGCACCGGCGACATCTCGTTCCGCTTTCTCAAGCGCGCCGGCCATGGCCATGCCACGGTGCTGGACCTGACCGAGCCGATGCTGGTTGAGGGCCGCAAGCGGGCCGAGGCCGAGGATCTGGCCGACAGCCTCGACTGGATCGTTGGCGACGCCATGGCGTTGCCCTTCCCCGACAACAGCTTTGACGTCTACACGATCAGCTTCGGCATCCGGAACGTCACCCGCCCGCAACAGGCTCTGACCGAGGCATTTCGCGTGCTGAAGCCCGGCGGGCGGCTGATGGTTCTGGAATTCAGCCAGCTGCCCAATGACGGCCTGCAAAAGCTTTATGATCTCTACAGTTTCAACGTGATCCCCCGCATGGGCCATCTCGTCGCCGGGGACCGCGACAGCTATCAATACCTCGTCGAATCGATCCGGCGCTTTCCCGATCAGGACAGCTTCCTCGCGATGATCCGCGCCGCCGGATTCGAGCAGGCGAAATACCGCAATCTCAGCCTGGGCATCGCCGCGCTGCATTCGGGCTGGAAAATCTGACGCATGCGCGGACCGCACAATATCATTCGCCTGGTGCGCACGGGCGCCACGCTGGAGCGCACCGGCGCGATGAAGGTGATCCTCGATGCCTATGACGCGCCACCGCTGCTGCGCGCCGTGGCGCGCACCCTGGGCCGGCCCTTCATGTGGCTGGGCTATCGCGGCGACCCGGCGATGCCCCCCGCCACCCGGGCGCTGACCGCGCTGGGCCCGGCCTATATCAAGTTCGGCCAGATCCTCTCGACCCGCCCCGACCTGGTGGGCAATGACCTGGCCGAACAGCTGCGCGTGTTGCAGGACAAGCTGCCGCCCTTTCCCACCGCGCTGGCCCGCGCCGAAGTGGAAAAGGAACTGGGCCAGCCGGTTGCCGAACTGTTCGACGAATTCGGCGACGCCATCGCCGCGGCCTCGATCGCCCAGGTGCATCAGGCGCGGGTCAAGGCCAGCGGCGAGCTTGTGGCGGTCAAGGTGCTGCGCCCGGGCATCGAACGTGCCTTCCGCCGCGATATCGACGCCTTCTATTTTGCCGCCCGCATGGTCGAACTGTTTGCGCCCGGCGCGCGACGGCTGCGGCCGATGGATGTGATCACCCATTTCGACGGGGTGGTGCGGGGCGAACTGGACCTGCGCCTGGAAAGCGCCGCCGCCTCGGAATTTGCCGCCAATACCAACGGTGATGACGGTTTCCAGCTGCCGCCGATCAAGTGGAACCTGTCGGCCCGCCGGGTGATGACGCTGGGCTGGGCCGACGGCGTGGCGCTGGGCGACAATGCCGCGCTGGACGCCGCCGGCCATGACCGGGCCGAGCTGGGCGAACGGGTGCTGCGGCTGTTCCTGATGCATGCCCTGCGCGATGGCTATTTCCATTCCGACATGCACCAGGGCAACCTCAAGGTCGCGCGCAACGGCGATATCATCGCCTATGATTTCGGCATCATGGGCCATATCGACGAATACACCCGCCGGGTATATGCCGAGATTCTCTTCGGTTTCATCCGCCGCGACTATCGGCGAGTCGCTGAAGTGCATTTCGAGGCGGGCTATGTCCCCGCCGATCGCGATGTCGATGAATTCGCCCGCGCCCTGCGCGCGGTGGGCGAGCCGATTTTCGGCATGGATGCCTCGCATATCTCGATGGGCCGGCTGCTGGCCTATCTGTTCGAAGTGACCGAACGTTTCGGCATGGAAACCCGGACCGAACTGATCCTGCTGCAGCGCACCATGGTGGTGGTCGAAGGCGTGGCGCGCTCGTTGAACCCGCATATCAATATCTGGGAGGTCGCGCGGCCGGTGGTCGAGGACTATATCAAGCAGTCGATCGGCCCGCGCGCCCTGGCCAAGGATCTGGCCCGCACCGCGCTGGTGATGGCCCGCTTCGGTCCCCGCCTGCCCGGCCTGGTGCAGGGCGCGCTGATCGCCCAGGCCCACCCGACCCCGCCGTCGCAG
>NZ_PGTB01000072.1 GCF_002786325.1 Pseudooceanicola lipolyticus
CGCCTCCGTCAGGCGCAGCCGGCGGCTGCGCCGGTCTTGCGTGTCGGGTTCGACCTGCACCAGCCCGCGCCGTTCCAGCGGTTTCAGGTTGGCGGTCAGCGTGGTGCGGTCCATCGCCAGCAGCTGCGCCACCGCGCCCAGCGCCGGCGGGTCGGGGCGGTTCAGCGCCATCAGCAGCGAGAACTGCCCGTGGCTGAGCCCGGACTCGCGCAGCGCCTCGTCAAACCGCCGGCCGATGGCGCGCGCGGCCCGCTGCAAATGCAGGCACAGGCAGCGGTCGCGCACTTCGTGAGTGATGGTGATCGGCAGGTCTTGTCGCATGGTCAAATATAGGTTGATATCAACATAAATGTCAAATAGGACTCAGGCCAGATGGGAGAGGGAATCGGAAGATGCAGATCATGGTCAATCTGGCGGGCGCGACCCTGGCACCCAGCCGCCCCCTGAAGGAGCAAAGCCGATGAGCCGGATTCGCACCTGCCTGTGGTACAAGACCGAGGCCGAAGAGGCGGCACAGTTCTATACCTCGATCATTCCCAACAGCAGTATCGAAAGCGTCGACCGCCCCGGCCCCGGCGCGCCGCCGGTGCTGGTGCATTTCAGCCTGGATGGCGTGCCCTATTCGGCGTTGAACGGCGGGCAAGAGATGCCGCACAGCTCGGCCGCCTCGATCGTGGTGCGCACCGAAGACCAGGCCGAGACCGACCGGCTGTGGCAGGCGATCCTGGATCACGGCGGCACCGAGGTGCAATGCGGCTGGATCACCGACCGCTATGGCCTGTCCTGGCAGATCGTGCCCCGGCGGCTGAGCGAGCTGATGTTCGATGCCGATGCGGCCGCGTCACAGCGGGTTTATGCCGCGATGCTAAAGATGGTGAAGCTGGATGTCGCCGCGCTGGAGGCGGCGTATGAGGGCAAGGAGGACAACGCATGAGTTATATCGACGGGTTTGTCGCGGCGGTGCCGACGGCGAAGAAACAAGACTATATCGCCTTCTGCAAGCTGATGGGCCAGGTGATGAAAGACTGCGGGGCGCAGCAGGTTGTCGATTGCTGGGGTGATGACGTGCCCGAGGGCAAGGTGACCTCGTTCCCGATGGCGGTGAAGGCCGAGAAAGACGAAACCGTCTGCTTTGGCTGGGTGATCTGGCCGGACAAGCCCACCCGCGATGCCGGGATGGAGCAGATGATGAAGGATCCGCGCTGCGCGCCGGATCAAAACCCGATGCCGTTTGACGGTATGCGGATGATCTTTGGCGGGTTCGAACCCCTTTCCGGACTGTAGACGCCTCGTTTCAGGGCCGGTCGGCAAAGGCTTCGGCGATGGCGCCGGCGGTGGTGAACCAGACCCGGTCGCCCCCGCGCTCCTGCATATAGCGCAGCGCTTCTTCCAACGGGCCGGCGCGATGCGCCTGCCCCATCAGATAACCATGCAGCGCGATGCCCATGACCAAGGGCCGCCGGGCGCTTTCCGCCAACATCAGGTCGAAGGCGTCGCGGATCATCTCGGCAAACTCGCGCGCTTCGCGTTTGCGGGCGACGATCTGCGGTATGTCGTTCAGTTCCTGCGGATAGGGCACCGACAGGATCCGCCCGGTTCGCGTGGTCATCCAGACCGGTTGGTCATCATGGCACCAGTCCAGCACATAGCTGTATCCCGCCTCGTGCAGCAGATCGGGGGTGACCGCACTTTGTGAAATCCACGGGCCAAGCCAGCCGGCCGGCGCCCTGCCCTCCTGTTCGGCCAGCGTGGCGGTTGCCTCGGCAATCAGCGCCGTTTCCTCGGCCTCGGTCAATATGCCCTGGCGCTCGGCATTGCTGCGGCCGTGGCCGGCAATCTCGTCTCCGCGCGCGCGAAAGCTTTCGATCAGGCCGGGGCATTCGGTATAGACCGCGCTGTTGGCCAGCACCGTGCAGGGCAGTCCGAGACGGTCGAACATTTCGCGCAGGCGCGGCAGCCCGACCCGGTTGCCATAGTCGCGCCAGGCATAGTTCAGCACGTCGGGCTGCGGGCCGCCCGGCGCCAGCTCGGCCCCCAGACCGCTGCCATAGGCGAAAACCTCGGCGTTCAGCCCCAGATACACCGCCAGCCGCCGGCCACCCGGCCAGTTGAAGTCGGCGCGGCTGGCGATGTCGGAATAGCCATAGCGATGATGATGCGGCAATTTCATGTGACGTCCCGGACCGTGATGCCGCACCGTTCAACGGCAAGCAGCAGATGTCGATGGATCTGGCCGCTTTTGCCGTTCTGCACCCTGCGCTTTGCCCATTTTCTGCCCGCTGCGCGCGCGGCCCGTTGCGCCCCGGCGCGCCGCGACCCATAACGCGTGGCACCAACCGAGGGAGAGAGCGGCACATGGCAGACCAGTTCGAGGTGATCGTGGTTGGCGCCGGGCTGATGGGCAGCGCGGCGGCCCGCCACCTGGCCGAAATGGGTGTCGATGTCGCGCTGGTCGGTCCCGGGGAACCCACGGACAAATCCAGCCATGACGGCGTGTTTGCCAGCCATTACGATCAGGCACGGATCACCCGCAAGCTGGACGCCGATGCCGGATGGGCCAAGATCGCCGCCGCCGCGATCGAGCGCTATCGCGCGTTGGAGCAGCGCAGCGGCATCCGCTTTTTCGAAGAGGCAGGATCGCTGATCGCGGGTCCGCAGAGCGGCGCGGCGGCGGAGTTTCTGCACGATGTGCGCGCGGTGGGAACCGCGCAGGCGGTCGGGTTCGAGTCCCTGGCGGGGGAGGCGCTGAGCGGACGTTTCCCGTTTTTCGCCTTTCCCGACGGTATCGAGGCGCTGTTCGAGGCAAGCCAAGCCGGGTGGCTGAACCCGCGTGCCCATATCCGTGCCCAGATCGCCCTGGCCGAGGCACAGGGGGCGAAACACCACCGGGCCGAAGTGGCACGGGTCGAGGAACAGGCCGGTCATGCCGCGGTGCACTGCGCCGATGGCACCGTATTGCGGGCCGACCGGGTGGTGATTGCCTGCGGCGGCTTTTCGAAGTCGCAGGCGCTGTTGCCGCAGCCGATCCCGCTCACCGTCTATGCCCGCACCATCAGCTTTTTCGAGATCGACGCCGAAGAGGCGGCGCGGCTGGCCGCGATGCCATCGCTGATCTACGACGCGCCAGCACCGGGACTACATATCTATGTCCTGCCGCCGGTGGCCTATCCTGACGGCACCATCCGGATCAAGCTGGGCGGCGATCCGGTGGACGTGGAATTGCACGGCACCGCCGAGATCAAGGAATGGTTCCGCAGCGGCGGCAGCCCCGAGGTCAGCGCGCAACTGGCCGAGGCGCTGCAGACCCTGATGCCGGATCTCAGATACCGGGCGATCAGCCATGACAGCTGTGTCACCGCCTTTACGCCGACGGGCAAACCTCTGATCTATCCGCAGACCGACCGCATCGTCGCGCTGACCGGCGGCAACGGGGTCGGGGCAAAATGTGCCGACGAGCTGGGGCGGCTGGGCGCCATGGTGGCCACCGGCCAAGGCATCCCGACAAACCTGTACGGCGCCGATTTCCGGCCCTGAGGCAGCGCCATGCCTCAGTCGTATTTGCGCTGATCCTCGATCACCAGCCCGTCTTTCGGCAGCGAGCCGGGCGCCACCACCTCGATCACGCCTTTCAGCTTCAGCACGTCGGCAACGGTGCGGGCATAGGCCGAGCCATCGTTGCCCGGCGCCTCGACCTGGACGGTCATGGTGTCCATGTCGCCCTCGCGGCGGGCGATGACGCGGGCCTTGACGATCTCGGCATGTTTGGCCACCAGCGCCGCCACCTGTTCGGGGCGGATGAACATGCCCTTGATCTTGGCGGTCTGGTCGGCGCGCCCCATCCAGCCCTTGATGCGCATATTTGTCCGCCCGCAGGGGCTGATGCCGTCCATCACCGCGCTGAGATCGCCTGTGGCAAAGCGGATCAGCGGGTAATCGGGGTTCAGCGTGGTCACCACCACCTCGCCCACCTCGCCGGGGGCGACCGGGTCGCCGGTGCCGGGGGTGACGATTTCGATCACCACATGCTCATCGGCGATCATCCCCTCCATCGCCGGGCTTTCATAAGCGATGTTGCCCAGGTCGGCGGTGGCATAGGATTGCAGGCAGAGAATGCCGCGATCCTTGTAATCCTGGCGCAGCGACGGGAACAGCGCCCCGCCCCCGACCGCCGCCTTGGTGATCGCCAGTTGCACGCCCATCTCGTCGGCCTTGTCCAGGATCACCTTCAGGTAATCCGGCGTGCCGGCATAGACGGTGCTGCCGATATCGCGCGCGGCGGTGACCTGCAATTCGGTCTGGCCGGTGCCGGCGGGCAGCACCGCGGCGCCGACGGCGCGCGCGCCGCTTTCAAAGATCATCCCGGCCGGGGTCAGGTGATAGCCGAAACAGTTCTGCACGATGTCACCCGGCCCGATCCCGGCGGCGTGCAGCACCCGGCCGATGCGCCACCAGTCGCGGTCGATGCCGCCGGGTTCGTAGATCGGGCCCGGCGATTGGAAGATATGGGCGAATTGCGCCGCCGGTTTCACCGAATAGCCGCCGAATGGCGGCTGCGCCGCCTGCGCCTTGCCCAGGCTGGATTTGCGCAGCACCGGCAGGCTTGCAAGGTCAGCCACCGAGGTGATCGCCTGCGGGTCGACATGTTTCAGGGTCTCGGCATAGCCCGGCAGCGCCTGGGCGCGGGCGATCTGCCGAGGCAGGGCCTGCGCCAGATCGGCGGCGCGCTGATCGGCGCTGCGGGTTTCCAGAGCATCATAATACCGGTCCACGATCGCCCCCTTCCTGTAATTCGCTCTGTTTCACCGACCGTCCGGGCCACCGGCTGGCGCCCGACCGGGTCATGACAGCCACCGCTTGCGCCGGCGGTACGAGCGCACGTCGCGGAACGACTTGCGCCCCTCGTCCGACATGCCGAGGTAGAATTCCTTCACATCCGGGTTTTCGCGCAGGTTCTTGGCCGGGCCGTCCATCACCACGCGGCCGGATTCGAGGATATAGCCGTAATGGGCAAAGCGCAGGGCAACATTGGTGTTCTGTTCCGCCAGCAGGAAGGACACGCCCTCCTGTTCGTTCAGGTTCTTCACGATGCCGAAGATTTCCTCGACCAGCTGCGGCGCCAGTCCCATCGAGGGTTCGTCCAGCAGGATGGTTTCCGGCTTGGCCATCATCGCCCGGCCGATGGCGCACATCTGCTGCTCGCCGCCCGAGGTATAGCCCGCCTGGCTTTTGCGCCGCTCCTTGAGCCGGGGGAAATAGGAATAGACCTTGTCGAGATCGGCCTCCATTTCGCCCTTGCCGGCCTTGCGGGTGTAAAATCCGGTCAGCAGGTTTTCCTCGACCGTCAGATGTTCGAAACAATGGCGGCCTTCCATCACCTGGATCACGCCGCGCCGCACCAGTTCGGCCGGATCGGCGGCGTGCACCGCCTCGCCGCGATAGCGGATCGAACCCTTGGTCACCTCGCCGCGTTCCGAGCGCAGCAGGTTGGAAATGGCCTTGAGCGTGGTGGTCTTGCCGGCGCCGTTGCCGCCCAGCAGCGCGGTGATGCCGCCCTTGGGCACTTTCAGGCTGACGCCTTTCAGAACGAGGATCACATGGTTGTAGATCACCTCGATATTGCTGACCTCCAGCAGGGTTTCGGTGGTGGTCTCCTGATGTGCGGCGGTGTCCAGCATGGCAATCCGTTCTTATATCTCTGGTCCGGCTTCGGGCCGGGGTGGAAGTGGCGGCGCGGCGTCACCACCGCGCCGCCGCAGGTCCGCTTGGGCACGGACCTGCGGTTGGGATCAGTTGCAGCGTTCCGCGATATTGTTTTCCGCCGCATAGGCCGCCGAATCCTCGGCGATCAGCGGATCGATAATTTCGCGGTCCGAGGCGATCCAGTCGGTGATCACGTCCCAGGTGCCTTCCGCGGCGTTCCACTGCTGCACCTTGCCCAGGCCCGAGCCGCCGTGATTGCCACAATCAACCGCGAATTCCGGTCCGAAATCGGGCAGGCCCAGCGACGTCATCGTCGCCTCGGTGATTTCCAGCGCCTCCATGCCGTCGCGCATCATCGCCGGCGTGATATCGGCGGTGCCGTGTATCTCCTGCGCCGCCTTCACCGCCTCGGCGGCCAGCAGCGCCGCATACATGCCCCGGTTATACAGCACGGTGCCGGCCTGGTCCCCGGCACCAGCCGCCTTGCCGGTATCGTAGACATGTTTCTTCAGATCCTCGTAGATCGGGTAGTGATCGCCGGGATTGGCCAGCGCCAGCGCCTTGTAGCCATTGGCACCCTCGCCCACCGGGATCACGTCATTCTCCGAGCCGGACCACCAGATGCCGATGAAATGATCCATCGGAAAGCGGATATTCGCGGCCTCCTGGATCGCCACCTGGTTCATCACGCCCCAGCCCCACATCATCACATAGTCGGGCTTTTCGCGGCGGATCTGCAGCCACTGGCTTTTCTGTTCCTGGCCCGGATGATCGACCGGCAGCAGCGACAGTTCATAGCCGTGTTTCTTCGACAGCTCCTCCAGCGTGCGGATCGGTTCCTTGCCATAGGCCGAGTTGTGATAGACCAGCGCGATCTTCTTGCCGCTCAGATCCTCGCCCTCCAGGCTCTGGATATGTTTGACCGCGATCGAGGCGCCGTCCCAATAGGTGGCGGGATAGTTGAACACCCATTCGAACACCTTGCCATTGGCCGCCGAGGTGCGGCCATAGCCCATGGAATGGATCGGGATGCCGTCGGCGGTGCCTTTGGGGATCAGCTGATAGGTGATACCGGTCGACAACGGCTGATAGACCAGCGCGCCTTCGCCCTTGGTCGATTCATAACATTCGACGCCTTTTTCGGTGTTATAGCCGGTTTCGCATTCGATCAGCCGCACCATCTCGCCGCCGATGCCGCCATCGCGTTCGTTCAGCAGGGTGAAGTAATCGGCATAGCCATCGGCAAACGGGATCCCGTTCGCCGCATAGGGGCCGGTGCGATAGCTGAGGCTGGGCATCACCAGATCCGCCAGCGCCGGCCCGGCGGCCAGCACGGCGCCCAGCGCCAGCGTTGCGAGTTTCAGTGTCATCGGGTCAGATCCTCCCTGTTGTTCTTGTCCGATGGATGATGGCGGGGCAGGCCCCGCCGGGTTCCGCGCCCCACCTCAATGCGGGAAGGGCCACAGTCTGAGTTTCTCCTTGGCGACGCGCCACAGCTGCGCCAACCCGTGCGGTTCCAGGATCAGGAAGGTCACGATCAGACCGCCCACGATCAGCAGCTGGAAATGCGCAACGATGTCGGTGGGCCAGCCCATCATGTCGACCCCCAGCACCTTGAGCGCCACCGGCAGCAGCACCAGGAAGGCCGCCCCGGCAAACGAGCCGAAGATCGAGCCCAGCCCGCCGATGATCACCATGAACAGCACCAGGAACGATTTCTGGATGCCGAACACCTCGCCCACCTCGACCGCGCCCAGGTAGACCGCGAAGAACAGCGCCCCCGAGACGCCGACGAAAAACGACGAGATGGCAAAGGCGCTGAGCTTGGCGCGCAGCGGGTTCACCCCGATGATCTCGGCGGCGATGTCCATGTCGCGGATCGCCATCCAACTGCGGCCCAGCCTGCCGCGCGTCAGGTTGCGGGCGATGATGGCGCTGACCACGCAGAACACCAGGCAGAACAGATAGGTCGCCCAGGCCTCGGTATTGGGGCCGGTCACCTCGATGCCGAACACCGTGCGCTCGGGCGCGCTGATCTGGCCCGAGGCGGAATAGTTGTAGAACCACGGCACCCGGTTGAACAGCCAGACCAGGAAGAACTGCGCCGCCAGCGTCGCCACCGCCAGGTAAAAACCTTTGATGCGCAGGCTGGGCAGGCCGAACAGCACCCCGACCCCGGCGGTGATGCCGCCGGCCAGGATGACGTGGAAGAAGATGTTCACCTCGGGAAAGGCGGTCATCAGCTTGTAACAGGCATAGGCGCCCACCGCCATGAACCCGCCGGTGCCCAGGCTGACCTGGCCGCAATAGCCGGTCAGGATGTTCAGCCCGATGGCGGCGATGGCATAGATCAGGAAGGGCAGCAGGAGCGCGTTGGCCCAGTAATCGTTGATCAGGAACGGCACCACCAGGAAGGCCACCGCCAGCACCGCATAGTACCGGTAGCGGTCGAAGCGGATCGGGAAGGTCTGCCCGTCCCCGGTATAGCTGGTGTGGAAATCGCCGGCCTCGCGGTAAATCATCGCCCTGCCCCCATTTCAGTTGCGCCTGTCGCCATGGTCACACCCTTTCGATGATACGTTCGCCGAACAGGCCCTGCGGCCGGAACACCAGGAACAGCAGCGCCAGCACATAGGCGAACCAGTTTTCGGTGGCGCCGCCCAGCATCGGGCCCAGCAGGAATTCGAACAGTTTCTCGCCGACCCCGATGATCAGCCCGCCGACAATGGCGCCGGGGATCGAGGTGAAGCCGCCCAGCATCAGCACCGGCAGCGCCTTGAGCGCGATCAGGCTGAGCGAGAACTGCACCCCCGACTTGGCGCCCCACATGATGCCGGCCACCAGCGCCACGAAGCCCGCCAGCGACCAGACCAGCACCCAGATGAAATTCAGCGAAATGCCCACCGACAGCGCCGCCTGGTGGTCGTCGGCCACCGCCCGCAGCGCCCGGCCCTCGCGGGTGTATTGGCTGAACGCCATCAGCGCCAGCACCAGCAGCGCCGCGATCACCGTGGCGATGATGTCCAGGTTGTCGATGAAAAAGCCGTAGCCAAACGCCTCGAAGGTGATCTGGTCGATGGTTTCGTTGATGCCCTGCGGGATGCCGACATCCAGCGTCTTGATCTCGGAACCCCACATCAGGTCCGAAAGACCTTCGAGGAAATAGGCCAGCCCGATCGTCGCCATGAACAGGATGATCGGTTCCTGGTTGACCAGGTGGCGCATCACCAGCCGCTGCACCAGCCAGGCCAGCAGGATCATCACCCCGGTGGTCAGCAGGATCGCCACCACCGCGTTCAGATGCCAGCCGAAATGATGCAGGTCGGTGCCGAAGATGGCGTTGATCAGATGCGAAAACGGCACCTGGCCGTCCATGATCCCCACCAGCGTCGCCGCCGCGAACAGCGCCATCACCCCCTGGGCATAGTTGAAGATGCCCGAGGCCTTGAAGATCAGCACGAAGCCCAGCGCCACCAGCGCGTAAAGCACCCCGGCCATCAGCCCGTTGATCGTCACCTCGATGGCAAAGAGAAGCTGGTCAGGCATATGTCCCCCCGAATGTCGCTGTGTCCCGCTCAGTCATGCGCCACCCCCAGATAGGCATCGATCACCTCCTGGTTGCGGCGCACCTCGTCGGGCGGGCCGTCGCCGATCTTTTTGCCGTAATCCATCACCACCACCCGGTCCGACAGGTCCATCACCACGCCCATGTCATGTTCGATCAGCGCGATGGTGGTGCCGAATTCATCATTCACGTCGAGGATGAAGCGGCTCATGTCCTCCTTCTCCTCCACGTTCATGCCGGCCATCGGTTCGTCCAGCAGCAGCAGCTTGGGTTCGGCCGCCAGCGCACGGGCCAGTTCCACCCGCTTTTTCAGCCCGTAGGGCAGCCGCGCCACCGGTGTCTTGCGGATCGACTGGATCTCGAGGAAATCGATGATCCGCTCGGCCATCTCGCGGTTGGCGACCTCTTCGGCCTCGGCCCGGCCCTTCCAGATCGCCTGCGACAGCAGGCCGGATTTCATATGGGTCAGCCGCCCGGTCATCACGTTGTCCAGCACCGACATGCCCTCGAACAGGGCGATGTTCTGGAAAGTGCGGGCGATGCCCTGGCGCGCCACCTCGTAGGGTTTCATCGGCGGCCGTTTCTTGCCGCGGAACCAGACCTCGCCCTCCTGCGGCACGTAAAATCCCGAGATCACGTTCAGCATCGAGGATTTGCCGGCACCGTTGGGGCCGATGATGGCGCGGATCTCGCCCTCGCGGATGTCGAAGGAGATGTCCTCGATCGCCACCACGCCGCCAAAGCGCAGGGTGATGTTCTTCATCTCCATCACCACGCCGCCGATCTTGCGGCCATCCGCGGTGGTATAGCCTTCGCTTACATCCAGCACGCCGCCCTGCCCTTCCTCTTCATGCACATACTCACAAAACCGGCCCCGCCACCTGCGCCGCCACCGGTCATTCCGCCGCCATCGGCTTGGCGCTGACCGGCACCACCGCCGCCTTGCGGATCTCCAGCGTGGCGCTGATCGCACCCTTGCGGCCATCCTCATAGGTCACTTCGGTGCGGGTGCTGACGCGGTCCGAGCCGTCATACAGCGCCTCGATGATATCGGCGTATTTGTCCTCGATGATCCGGCGGCGCACCTTGCGGGTGCGGGTCAGTTCGCCATCATCGGCGTCCAGTTCCTTGTGCAGCACCACGAAGCGATGCACCTGGCAGCCCGCCAGCATCGGATCCTCGGCGACCGAGCGGTTGACCTCCTCGACATGGTCCTGGACGGTTTCCAGCACCCGGGGATGACCGGCCAGTTCCTGGTAGGAGGAATAGGCGATATTGTTGCGTTCGGCCCAGTTGCCCACCGCGTTCAGGTCGATGTTGATAAAGGCGGTGCATTCGCTGCGGCCATTGCCGAAGACCACCGCCTCCAGGATATTGGGGAAGAATTTCAGTTTGTTCTCGACATATTTGGGCGCGAACATGGCGCCGTCGGCCATCTTGCCCACGTCCTTGGCGCGGTCGATGATGCGCAGGTGGCCGGTTTCCTCCTCGATAAAGCCGGCATCGCCGGTGGCGACCCAGCCTTCGGCATCCTTGGTGCCCGCGGTGCTTTCGGGATTCTTGTAATATTCCACGAAAACGCCGGGCGAGCGGTAGAACACCTCGCCGCTATCGCCGATCTTCAGCTCGACCCCCGGGCTGGGCACGCCCACCGTATCCGAGCGCACCTCGCCATCGGGTTGGGCGGTGATGAACACCGTCGCCTCGGTCTGGCCGTAAAGCTGTTTCAGGTTGATGCCCAGCGACCGGTAGAAATCGAAGATCTCGGGGCCGATCGCCTCGCCGGCGGTATAGCCGACGCGGATGCGCGAGAAGCCCATGGTGTTTTTCAGCGGCCCGTAGACCAGCAGGTTGCCCAGCGCGTATTTGACCCGGTCGCCCAGCCCCACCGGCTTGCCGTCCAGGATCTTGCCGCCGACATTGCGGGCATGGGCCATGAAATGGTCGAACATGCGCTTTTTCAGCCGGCCGGCATCTTCCATCCGGATCATCACCGTGGTCAGCAGCGTTTCGAAGACGCGCGGCGGCGCGAAGAAATAGGTCGGCCCGATCTCGCGCAGGTCGGTCATCATCGTCGCTTCGGATTCCGGGCAGTTCACGCAGAACCCGGCCCAATAGGCCTGGCCGATCGAGAAGACGAAATCGCCGACCCAGGCCATCGGCAGATAGGCCAGGATCTCTTCGCCGCGGGTCAGCGTATCGAAATCGCTGGAGGACTTGGCGCTTTCGATCACGTTGCGGTTGGACAGCACCACGCCCTTGGGCTTGCCGGTGGTGCCCGAGGTGTAGAGCATCACGCAGGGGCTGTCATAATCCAGCTTGGCCTCGCGGGCCTTCAATTCGCCCATCAGCTCGTCGCGGGCGGCGCGGCCCTGGTCCTGGACATGGGAAAACTGGTGCAGGTGGGTGTGGTCGTATTTGCGCAGGCCGCGCGGGTCGAGATAGATCAGGTGTTCGAACTGGGTCAGCCGGTCCTTGATCTCGATGATCTTGTCGACCTGTTCCTGATCGCCCACCACCGCAAAGCGGGCGCCGCAATGATCCAGCACATAGGCCATCTCTTCGGCGACCGAATCCTGGTAGACCGGCACCGGCACCGCGCCGACCATCTGCGCGGCGACCATCGACCAGTAGAGCGACGGCCGGTTGCGGCCGATGATGGCGATGAAATCGCCTTGGTTGACCCCCAGGTTCAGCAGGCCCAGCGCCAGCGCCTCGATCTGCTGTTCGGTGTCGGACCAGCTCCAGCATTGCCAGATGCCGAATTCCTTTTCGCGATAGGCCGGCGATTCCGCGAAGCTGGCAGCATTGCGGCGCAGCAACGCCGGAACGGAAGCAAAGGCCCGGGACTCGGGCTGCGTCTGCGACAAGTTGTACTCCTCCCCTGACGGCTTTGCCGACACACGGCCGCTTTGGCGGCTCTGTCCTCCAACAGAACTGCCAGTACACTCGGCGTCAACTTTTTCCTGATGTTTTCCTAATTCCAACGAATTGTAACAACGGCGGCGGCGGTGGCGTTTCGCTTTGCCCGCGGGCGCCGGGATGCTAGCCATGGCAGGGGAGGACCACGCCCTTGGACATGACCGACCGCCAGAAACAGGCGCTGATGACCGCCGGGCTGAACCTGATCGGCCAGGCGCTGAGCATCTATGACAGCGACCTCAGGCTGGCGATCTGCAACGAACCGTTCCGCCGCATGTTCAACCTGCCCAAGCACCTGACCACCCCCGGCGCTTCCTTCGAGGATACCATTCGCCACCTGGCGGTGACCGGTGAATACGGGCCGGTCGACGACTTGGAGAATTTTGTCAAAACCCGGGTCGACCAGGCCCGCGACTTCGAACCGCATTACATGGAACGCACCCGGTCGAACGGGCGAATGATCTCGGTGGAGGGCTCGCCGCTGCCGCAGGGCGGCTGGATCACCGTCTATACCGACATCTCGCGCACCAAGCGGGTCGAGCGGCTGCTGCGCGCCCGCTCGGAAGAGCTGAGCGGCCAGATCCTGGCCCATACCGAGGAATTGTCGGCCACCAACCGCGAGCTGGCGGCGACGATCACCGCGCTGGAAGAGACCAAGCGCCAGTTGACCGAGATCGAAAGCCGCACCCGGCTGACCGCCGAGATGATGCCGGCCCATATCGCCCATGTCGACGGCGACGGCTATTACACCTATTCCAACCGGCGGCTGAATTCGGTGATGCCGGGCCGCCCTTCGGATATTGTCGGGCGGCAGATGGCCGAGGTGCTGGGCCCCGGCAATTATCCCACCATCGAACCCTACCTGGCCGCGGCCTATGCCGGTGACAGCGCGGTTTTCGAATTTACCGAGGATCACGCCTCGCGCCGGATCCGCGCGGCACTCACCCCGGACGGCGCCGGCGGGGTCTATATCCTGTCGATGGACATCACCGAGGAAACCCAGGCCCGCACCGCCCTGCAACAGAGCCGCCGCCGCGCCACCGCCGCGCAGCTGACCAGCGGGCTGGCGCATGACCTGTCCAACCTGCTGACCATCATCCTCGGGATGCAGGGCAAGCTGGACAAGATGGGGCTGGGCCCCGCCGCCTCGGAGCTGATCGCCGCGACCCGCACCGCCGCACGGCGCGGCGGGCGGCTGCTGAACCGCATCGCCGACATGACCGGCCAGCGCACGCCGCGGCCGCAGCCCACCGACATGCACGCGGTGCTGCACGAGCTCAAGCTGCTCGCCACGCCCAGCCTGCCGCGGGCGGTGGGGTTGTCGGTGCTGGACAACACGCCCGACCAGCCGCTGATGCTGGATCCGGGCATGTTGCAGGACGCGCTGGTGAATCTGATCCTGAACGCCCGCGATGCCTGCGGCACGTCGGGGCAGATCATCGTCAGCGCCCATCTGGTTGGGCAGACCTGGATCGAACTCACGGTGTCCGACACCGGCCCCGGTTTCTCGCCCGATGCGCTGACCAAGGCGGTCGAGCCGTTTTTCACCACCAAGGGCGGCGAAGGCTCGGGGCTGGGCCTGTCGATGGTCTATGACATGGTCAAGCTGGCCGGTGGCGACCTGCGGCGGGCCAATACCGCCGAGGGAGCTAGCGTCACCCTGCGGCTGCCTTACCGCGCCGCACCCGAGGTGGCGGGCGGTCTGGCGCTGTTGGTCGAGGACAGCGAGGATCTGCGGCCCATGTTCCGCGACATGCTGATCGGGCTGGGCTATTCGGTGATCGAAGCGACCTCGGCCGACGAGGCCGCCGCCATCGCCGCCGACCTGCCCGATATCGCCCTGGTGCTAAGCGATATCCAGCTGCAGGGCGGCGCCACCGGGCTGGACCTGCTGGAACGGGTGCGCGGCACCGGGTTGCCCTGCATCCTGATGACCTCGCTGCCGCCCGACCACGCTCTGCACCGCGCGGCACTGGCCCGCGTGCCGGTGCTGCGCAAACCCTTTGGCGCCACCGAATTGGCGGCGCTGTTGCAGGCCGAGGCGGCAGAGTAACCCACCGGTGACCGGTCGTATTTCCTGTTTGCGGCGCGCTCAGTCGGGGTGAATGTCGCGCGGGGTACAGCCGGCATCCAGCACCACGGCCACCCAGTTCACCGCCGCGCGCTGGCCAAAGGTGCCGAGCCAGGCGTCCTGCAGCCGATAGGCCGACAATTCCTGCGCCGCCGGACAATACCAGTGATGCGGCTGCTGGCGATGGTGGACCAGTTCGTGCAGCAGCACGCTGACATCATCGGAATTCCGCGGGTTCCACGGCCGCACCAGCAGGATTTCCGCCCTGTCCGGGTCATACAGCCCGCGCAGCCGCCCCCGTTGCAAACTGCCCGAGGCGCCCTGGCGCGCCTGGGCCTCCCATGGGCTGACCAGGCGAATATGCGGCGCGGCGGCGCGGCGGGGCCAGTCGCTGTGCCGGTCCAGCCAGTCGTCCAGCGCGTTCACCAGCCCGTGCATATTGTCGGCGTCGCGCCATTCGGCCACCGGTTGAGTGGCAGTGGCGGGCTGGCCGGGCAGGAGGGTTGGGCACAGGATGGCGAGGGCCGTGGCAAGGGCCACGGCAAGCTGGCGTCGGGGCATGGCGCCCTCCGGATGCTGGTTTGAGTTTTGACATCCCCATGCTACGATGGAAAAATTCCGGCACCGAACGATCACTTTTCAGGCTCGCATGAGCTCAGTTCAGGCAGACAGATGGGACGCAGTCTTCCGCCATTCGCCGCCGTTCGGGCCTTTGAGGCCACCGCACGGCACTTGTCGGTCAAGGCCGCGGCGGAAGAGCTGTGCCTGACCGCCTCGGCGCTCAGCCACCAGATCAAGGCGCTGGAGGGCTTTCTCGACACCCAGCTGTTCGAACGGTCCGGCAATCGCATCGCGCTGACCCTGACCGGCGCGGCCTATGCCGGGAAGCTGACCCATCTGCTGGACAGCATGCAGGACGAAACCGATGCGGTCCGCGAAAACCGGGGCGTGCTGAGGGTTTTGTCGACGCCGGGTTTTGCCGCGCGCTGGCTGGTGCCGCGCCTGCCGCGGCTGGAATTTGCGCAGGACATCCGGCTGCGGGTCTCCAACGGTGCGCCCTCGCTCGACTTTGCCAGCAATGATGCCGATGTGGTCATTCAATGGAGCGACCGGCCCACGCCGGGCCTGCTGGTCGAGCCGTTGATGGCCTCGGCGCGCTATCCGGTGATCGCGCCGGCGCTGCGCGAGCGGCTGCAGGTCAGGCGGCCGGAGGACCTGCTGCGGCTGACGCTGTTTTACGACGAGACCGACGATGCCTGGCCGGAATGGTTTGCCGCCGCCGGCCTTGGTGGCGCGACCCTGCCGCCAGGGCCGACCTATCCCAATTGCGAGCTGTCCACCACGATGGTCGAGCAGCAGCAGGGCGTATCCCTGGCCTATGACGCGGTGGTCCGGGGCACGCTGGCCTCGGGCCGGCTTGAGCGGCTGTTCGACATCACCACCCGGCCGATGGCGATCTATGCCATCGCCACCCCGCAGGCCAAGGCCGAGCAGCCGCAGATCGCGGCCTTCCGGCACTGGCTGCGGCGCGAGGCCGAGGCCGAGGGCGTGGTTCCCCAGCACCACACCGAGGCAGCCGAATAGTGACCGCGCCGCTGGTTACCATCCTCGATGACGAGGCCGAGATCCGCAGCATCCTGACCGAAGTGCTGCAAGAGGCCGGGTTCCGCACCCAGTCCTTTGCCCGCGCCCGCGAATTCGAGGCGGCGCTGAACCATGTCACACCGGATGTCTGCCTCGTCGACCTGTCGCTGCCCGATACCGACGGGCTGGCGCTGGTGCACCGGCTGGCGCTGGAACGCGGCGCGGCGGTGATCATCATCTCGGGCCGGGCGCAGGTGCAGGACCGGGTGACCGGGCTGGAACTGGGCGCCGATGACTATATCACCAAGCCCTTCGACCCGGCCGAGGTGATCGCCCGCATCCGCGCGCGCATCCGCTCGGGCCGCCCGGCCCTGCCCGCCGGCAACACCGCGCGGTTTGCCGGCTGGACCGCGCATTTCGACCGCTACGCGCTGGAAGACGAGGCCGGGCGCGAAACGCCGTTTTCCCATGCCGAGGGCGAGGTGCTGCGCATCTTCCTGGAAAGCCCCAAGCGCCTGGTCAGCCGCGCCCAGATGCAGGAGGCGCTGGGCGGGGCGGCAGGCGAAAGTTTCGACCGGGCGATGGATGTGCGCATCTCGCGGCTGCGCACCAAGCTGCGCGAGGATCCAAAGAACCCGCGCCTGATCAAGACGATCTACGGCGCCGGTTACATCTTTCTGGGCGATGTCAGCTGGAGCTGAGCCTAGCCCGACAGGCGCGGCACCGCGTGGGCCAGCACCCGCAGCCCTGCCACCAGATCATCCTCGGCGGTGTCCTCGGCAAAGGCGTGGCTGATGCCGCCGATCGAGGGCACGAACAGCATCGCCACCGGCATCAGGTTCGACAGGTTGGTGCTGTCATGCAGCGCGCCCGAGGGCAGGATCTGCCAGCGGCCCGGCGCCACCTGCCTGGCGCCTTCCTCCAGCGCGGCGAACAGGCGCCGGTCCATCGCCACCGGCTGCAGCCCCAGCATCGGCCCGAAGGACAGCGACAGGTCACGCGCATCAGCCACTTCGGAGGCCACCGTGCGGATGATCTCTTCCATCCGATCCAGCCGTTCGGCAGAGCCGTCGCGCCACTGCATCGAGAATACCGCCCGCCCCGCCACGATCGACGAGGCATTGGGATGCAAGGCCACATGCCCGATGGTCCAGACCGTTGCCGGTGTCACCACGCCGGAAAAATGCGCGTTGATCTCGGCGGTGAAGGCGGCCAGCGCCTGGAAGGCGTCGCGGCGCAGATGCATCGGCGTGGTGCCGGCATGGTTCTGCTGACCGTCGAAGGTGATGCGCATGTCGCGGATGCCGACGATATCGGTGACCACGCCGATCTGCCCGCCGGTGCTGTCCAGCGTCGGGCCCTGTTCGATATGCAGCTCAAGAAACCCGGTAAAGCGGCCGGGATCGACAAAATCCCCGGCCAGGTCGGCCAGTTTCGCCCGTTCGGCGGCAAAGCCGATGCCGGCGTGATCGACCAGCGCGTCGGCCTCGGCCAGCGGCAGGGTGCCGGACCAGATGGCGCTGCCGGTGGTGACACCAAAGCGGCCCTCTTCGTCCTGGAAACTCACCACCGAGACCGGCGGCCCGCCGCTGTCGCGCGCGGCGCGCGCCACTTCCAGCGCCGCGATCACCCCCAGCGCACCGTCCAGCCAGCCGCCTTCGGGCTGGCTGTCGGAATGTGACCCCATCAACAGCGATGGCCCCTCTGCCAGCCCGAACAGGTTGCCGACCGGGTCGAAATGCGGCGTCAGTCCGGCCTCGGCAAAGCGCGCGGCCAGCCATTTGCGCGCGGCGATATCGGCCTCGGAAAAGGCCGGGCGCACCACCCCCTTGCCCAGCCCGGCGGCGCCGAAGCCGCGCAGGGTGTGCAGATCCTGAAGAAAGCGGTCCGGATTGACGGGGATCATCGATGCGCCTCCTGCCTTGGGTCTGCCGCGACCATAGGACATCGGCGGCGCGATGTCGCCGCCGAAGCCATTGGCGCCCCTGACGCCGGAAAAATGCCGCCGCCGGTGGCGCCTGCCCTTTCCACCGGCGCCGGTGCGGCCTAGAAGGGCGCCGAACCAGAGCACAGGTGCCCATGTCCCATATCACCCTTGTCCGCCACGGCCAGGCCAATACCCAGGCCCGCGACGAACTGAGCTATGACCGGCTGAGCGAGCTGGGGCACCAGCAGGCGGCCTGGCTGGGCGATTACCTGCGGACCACGGCAAGCCAGCACACCCGCCTGTATTGCGGCACCCTGACCCGCCACATCCAGACCGCCGAGTCGATGGCGATGGGCGGCGAGGTGGTGCAAGACCCGCGGTTGAACGAGCTGGAATATTTCAACCTGGCCCGGCTGTTGGAAGAGCAGCACGGCATCGCCGTGCCACAGGGGCGCGAAGCTTTTGTCGAACATATGCCGCAGGTCTTCAACGCCTGGCAGAACGATGAACTCACCGACCCGCCCGAAAGTTTTGCCGCCTTCGAAAGCCGCGTGACCGAAGCGCTGGCCGAGATCGCCCAGGGCGACGGCCCGGCGCTGGTGGTCACCTCGGGCGGGCTGATCGCGATGGTGATGCGCCAGGTGCTGGGGCTGGACACGCCGGCGATGGCGCGGATGGCCCTGGCGATCATGAACACCTCGATGCACCGGCTGTTCCCGATCGGCAAACAGCTGTCGCCGGTGCTGTTCAACGCGGTGCCGCATCTGGACACGCCCGAACGGCAATTCGCCCAGACGCATATGTAATCGCGCTACGCGGCGGCCGAGGCCGCCCGCGCGGCGGCCAGCGATTTGGGATAGCGCACGAACAGGATGGCCGGGCTTTTCAGCCCTTCGTCGCGAATGGTCTCGGCCAGCCGGTCCAGCGTGGTGGCGGCGTGGCGTTCGCGCGCCGTGCTGACCGCAGCGATGATGTCGACGGGACAGGCGCCCGGCGCACCCGCCGCGATCAGGTCGCGGCTGACCTCGGCAGCCTTGTCCACCGCCATGTAGAAGGTGACGGCAGTGCCGGGATGGGCCAGGCGCGCCCGGTCGGGGCTGGCATCGCCGGGGCGGCAGGTGCCGGTGGTGATGACCAGCGTGTCGGTTTCGCCGCGTTCGGTCAGCGGCCGTTTCAGGCTGGCGGCGGCGGCCGAGGCGGCGGTGATGCCGGGCACGATCTCGACCTCGATCCCGGCGGCCTCGGCGGCGGCCAGTTCCTCGCAGGCACGGCCGAAGATCGACGGATCGCCGGATTTCAGCCGCACCACCCGCCGCCCCTTGGCCGCCTCGGCCACGATCAGGCGGTCGATCTTGTGCTGCGGCCAGGCGCAGGCGCCGACATCCTTGCCGACATAGACGCGGTCGGCGTCGCGGCGGGCCAATTCCAGCACCTCGGGATCGACCAGCCGGTCGTAGAAGATGATGTCGGCCTGCTGCAGCCGCTGCACCGCGCGCATGGTCAGCAGGTCGCGCGCCCCCGGCCCGGCCCCGACCAGCGCGATATGGCCCTGCGGCACAGGCGCCGCGCCGGCTTCGATCGCCTGTTTCAGCAGGTCGGCCGCCGCCCGTTC
>NZ_PGTB01000073.1 GCF_002786325.1 Pseudooceanicola lipolyticus
GGCCAGCAGACCCCGATCGAGGTGGTCGCCCTGCCCCGCCCCGCCGGCGGGCACAGCCACGGGCTGATCTCGGGCTGGCGGCGGCTGACCGCGCTGCGTCAGCTCTACGCGCGCGACGGCGATCCGCGCTTTGCCACCATCCGCGCCCGCATCGTGACGCCGGACAGCATGCAGGCGGCCTATGTGGCGATGGTCGAGGAAAACGAGATCCGCGCCGGGCTCAGCCATTACGAACGCGCCCGCATCGTGGTGCAGGCCTATCGCGAGGGGCTCTACCCGACCTATAAAACCGCGCTGCAGGGCCTGTTCGACTCGGTGTCGCGCTCGAAACGCTCGAAGATCGGCAGCTTTGTCACCCTGGCCGAGAACCTGGATGGCGACCTGCGCTTTCCCACCGCGATCTCGGAAAAGCTGGGCCTGGAACTGGTGCGGGCGCTGCAGACCGTCCCGGATTTCTGCAGCACCCTGCGCGCCCGGCTGGCGGCGCTGGATGCCGGCGATGCCGACCTGGCCGCGCAGGAGGCGGCGCTGGAGCAGGCACGGGCCGCCTATGACAGCGCGGCCGGGGAACTGTCGACAGCGCGCCGCGCGGCGGCGGGACGGCTGGATGTTGCGGTGATGGAAGAACTGGCACCGCTGAAGATGGAGCGCGCGGTGTTCGAAACCGCGCTCAGCGCGGCCGAGCCGGGACCGGAGGGACAGGATGCGGTGGCCTTCACCGTCGCCACCAATCCCGGCGCCCCGGCCGGGCCGCTGAACAAGATTGCCTCGGGCGGCGAACTCAGCCGCTTCCTGCTGGCGCTGAAGGTCTGCCTGACCGGCGAGCAGTCGGGGGTGACGATGATCTTTGACGAGATCGACCGCGGCGTTGGCGGCGCCACTGCCGATGCGGTGGGCCGCAGGCTGGCGCGGCTGGCCGAGAATGGCCAGGTGCTGGTGGTGACCCATTCGCCGCAGGTTGCCGCGCGCGGCGCCTATCACTGGCGGGTGCAGAAACAGGTGGCGCAGGCTTCGACCCTGTCCACCGTGGTGCCGGTGGCCGCTGCCGACCGGGTGGACGAGATCGCCCGCATGCTGGCCGGCGACACCATCACCAGCGAGGCCCGCGCCGCCGCCCGCGCGCTGCTGGACGGCTAATCAGCGGGCCTGTGAACCTTATCCACAGCCGGCGCAGAAACCTCGATCTATCACGCCTCTGCCCTGTGGAGAGGATGCAGCACATCAACTGTGCATTGACCTTGCCGCCACGCCGGGCGCGGGCCGCGGCGCGGGGGCTTTAACGCCCCCGGTTCCTGACCTAAACAGGAACCACCGCAGCCAAGGACCGCCATGACCGATCCGCGCCCCTCTGTTCTGGCCCAGCATTTCGACAAGGCCCGCCTGTCGTGCCGCGAGGGCTGGCGGGTGCTGCGGCGGCGCGGGCCCAGCCAGGTGCAGTTCTGGTTCATCGCGCTGCTGATCGGCATCGTCGCCGGCTTTGCGGCGCTGTTTTTCCGGCTGGGGATCGAGGCGCTGCAGGCGGCGCTCTATGGCACCGATGACGTGCAGTATCTGCACAGCTTTGCCGAGTCGCTGCCCTGGTACTGGATCCTGCTGTTGCCGGTGCTGGGCGGGCTGGCGGTGGGGCTGATCCTGAACCGGTTCACCAGGGACGGCCGGGTGCGCGGCGTTGCGGATGTGATCGAGGGCGCGGCGCTGCAGGATGGCCGGGTCGAGACGCGGGCGGGGCTGGCCTCGATGGCGGCCTCGCTGATCACGCTCAGCTCGGGCGGGTCGACCGGGCGCGAAGGGCCGGTGGTGCATATGGCCGGGGTGGTGTCGACCTGGGTGTGCCGCCGCATCCATGCCGATGGCGTCACCGGCCGCGACCTGCTGGGCTGTGCCGTGGCCGCCGCGGTATCGGCCAGTTTCAACGCGCCGATTGCCGGGGCGCTGTTCGCGCTGGAGGTGGTGCTGCGCCATTTCGCGGTGCATGCCTTTGCGCCCATCGCCATCGCCGCGGTGGCCGGGACGGTGATCAACCGGCTGGAACTGGGCGATGTCGCCGAATTTGCGCTGAACACGCCCGGCGCGCTGAAATTCTATGTCGAACTGCCGGCCTTCCTGCTGCTTGGGCTGATCTGTGGCCTGGTTGCCGCGGCGCTGATGCTGGCGATTTTCTTTGCCGAGGATGTCGGCAATGACGTGCAGGCGCGGCTGCGGCTGCCGCGCTGGCTGCGGCCGGCGATTTCGGGGGCGATGCTGGGGGTTCTGGCGATCGGGTTCCCGCATATCATCGGTGTTGGCTATGAAACCACCGCGCGGGCGCTGTCGGGCGATCTGCTGCTGTATGAGGCCATCGTATTCGCGGCGCTGAAGACGGTGGCGGTGGCGATCACCTTTGGCGGCAGGATGGGCGGCGGGGTGTTTTCGCCCTCGCTGATGGTGGGGGCGCTGACCGGGCTGGTGTTCGGGCTGGTTGCCACCGGCATCCTGCCCGATGTTTCGGGCACCCACACGCTTTATGCCTTTGCCGGCATGGGGGCGGTGGCCGCGGCGGTGCTGGGCGCGCCGATTTCGACCACGATGATCGTGTTCGAGCTGACCGGCGATTGGCAGATCGGCCTGGCAGTGATGGTGTCGGTTTCGGCCTCGACGGCGCTGGCCTCGCGCCTGGTCGACCGTTCGTTCTTCCTGACCCAGCTGGAGCGGCGCGGCATCCACCTGGCGGCCGGGCCGCAGGCCTATCTGCTGGCGATGTTCCGGGCCGGGTCGGTGATGCGCCCGATGGGCGACCGCCGGGCGGCGGATGCCGAGATCTGCGCGCGCATGGTCGAGGACGGGCTGTATGTCGACGCCGCCGCGACGCTGGAGGCGGCGATGCCGATTTTCGATCGCGCCGACGTGGCCTATCTGCCGGTGGTGGTGGTCAACGGGCCGGACAAGGAGATTGTCGGCGCGCTGTTCCACATCGATGCGCTGAAGGCCTACAACCGGGCGCTGGCCGCGACCGCGGCCGAGGAACATTCCTGAGCGGGCGCTTCCGGCCTCAGATCTCTTCGACGGTGACGTTTTCGCCGGTATAGAAGGCCAGGTGGTCCTTGATCCGGGCCACGGCCTCATAGGGCGCTTCATAGCTCCAGGCGGCGTTTTCCAGCGTCGTCGAGCGGGTCACGATCGAATAATAGCTGGCATCGCCCTTATGCGGGCAATGGGTGGATTTCTCGGTGCGGTCGAGGAAGGCCATGGCGATGTCCTCGCGCGGGAAATAGATCACCGGGGGGTAGTCGCCTTCGGACAGTTCCAGGACATTCGAGCTTTCACCCAGTACCGCGCCGCCGGCGCGGACCGACCATTTGCCCGAAGCCCTGCGTATCGTGATGTGCTCAGCCATTTCCATCCCCTTGATGCCCTGATGCCCCGTCTGTCACCGCTGTCCTGCCCGGGCTATGTAACAGCCGGGTATCACAGCGGTGCAGCCGCGGCATCCAACCACATCCGCGCGGTTTTGCCCAGTCTCGGGCCGATCTTTTCCACCACCTCGGCATGATAGCTGTCGATCCAGGCCCGTTCGGCCGCGGTCAGCATCTCGACGACGATCAGCCGGCGGTCGATCGGCACGAAGGTCAGGGTGCGCCAGTTCAGGAACTCGCGCTCGGCATCGCCGCCGGGCAGGGTAGGGGACGATTGCGCCACCAGCAGGTTCTCGATGCGGATGCCAAAGGCGCCCTCGCGGTAATAGCCGGGTTCGTTGGACAGGATCATGCCCGGTTCCAGCGGCACCTCGCTGACCCGTGACAGCCGCTGCGGGCCTTCATGCACGCTGAGATAGGCGCCGACGCCATGGCCCAGGCCGTGGTTGAAATCCTGCCCCGCCAGCCAGAGCGGCATCCGCCCGATGGCTTCGATATCGCGCCCGGACAGCCCCTTGGGCCAGCGCAGCCGCGACATCGCGATCATGCCCTGCAACACGCGGGTGAAGGCGGCGCATTCCTCCGCGCCCGGCGTGCCGATGGCGATGGTGCGGGTGATGTCGGTGGTGCCGTCCAGGTATTGCCCGCCGCTGTCGAGCACCAGCAGCTGGCCGTGTTCCAGCCGCCGGTCGGTTTCCTCGGTCACGCGGTAATGCATGATCGCGCCATTGGGTCCGGTGCCGGCGATGGTGTCGAAACTGATATCCTGCAGCGCGTTGTCGCGCCTGCGGCACTGCTCCAGCTGCGTCACCACCGCGATCTCGGTCAGGCTGTCTGCCGGCTGCGCGTCGAGCCAGGCCAGCAATTCGACCATCGCGGCGCCGTCGCGCAGATGCGCCTGGGCCGAGCCTTCGATCTCGGCGGCGTTCTTGCGCGCCTTGGGCAGGGCGCAGGGTTCGTCACCGGCCACCCATTTGCCCTCCAGCGCGTCGGCCACCGCCTGCGGTGCGCTGGCCTTGTCCAGCCGCACCCGGCCTTGCAGCGCGCGCAGCCCGTCAAGGAAGGTCTCGGGCGGATGCACCGTGACCGCCTGGCCCAGGTCGAGATCGCCCAGCTTTTGCGCCGCCATATACAGATCGACCCGGCCGTCGCCATGCAGCACCGCAAAGCCATGCGCCAGCGGGTTGCGTTCGACATCCGAGCCGCGGATGTTCAGCAGCCACATGATCGAATCCGGCAGGGTGATCGCCGCGGCGTCATGGCCGGCGGCGCGAAGATCCGCGGCCAGGCGGGAGATCTTGCTGTCGGCGGTTTCGCCGGCAAATTCGATCGGATGCGCCTTGACCGGCTGCATCGGCGGCGGCGGCTGGTCGGTCCAGATACGGTCGACCAGGTTAGCGCTGCGCACCATCTCGAGGCCGCTGTCCTTCAGCGCCTTGCCCCAGCGCTCGACCTCGGCCACCGTGTGCAGCCAGGGGTCGAATCCGATGCGCCCGCCCTGTGGCAGCGTGTCTTTCAGCCAGCCGGCCAGCTGGATGTCGGGCCAGGGCACGGGGGTAAAGGCCTCGGCCACCTGCTGTTTCACCTGGGTGCGATAGCGGCCGTCGACAAATACCCCGGCCACCTCGCGCAGTGCGGCGCAGAACCCGGCCGAGCCGGTAAAGCCGGTGAGCCAGGCCAGCCGCGCGTCGCGCGCGGCGACATATTCGCCCTGATGCGCATCGGCGCGCGGCACCAGGAAGCCGTCGAGTCCCTCGTTCTCCAACTCCGCGCGCAGCGCGGCCAGCCGGGGCGGGCCCTGTTCGGGCCGCGCGGTCACTTCGAAGGTCTGGAACATGCCGGGACTCCGCCTGTTTCTGCGGCGACGAAGGAACCGCGAACCGGGGGCAAGTGCAACCCCATGAATTTGCAGGGGGGGTGAGGCCAGTTCAATCGCATCGGGTGAGCCGGGCCGGCGGCAGCCCGTCGGGTCCGGCCGCCGCTGGCCCGGCGGCGCTGCGCGCCTTGTTCCGGGCCGGGGTTGGTCCTCAGCCTGCCCGCTTGATCCCCATCACCCGCGCCCGCGCGCGCGGGTCGCTGTCGAACAGCGCGGCCAGCTGTTCGGTCATCGCGCCGGCCAGCTGTTCGACATCGGTGATCGTCACCGCGCGGTCGTAATAGCGGGTGACGTCATGGCCGATGCCAATGGCCAGCAGTTCGACAATCTTGCGTTTCTCGACCATGGCGATCACGTCGCGCAGGTGTTTCTCCAGGTAATTCGCCGGGTTCACCGACAGGGTCGAATCGTCCACCGGGGCGCCGTCGCTGATCACCATCAGGATCTTGCGCGCCTCGCGCCGGCCGGCCATCCGCCGATGCGCCCATTCCAGCGCCTCGCCGTCGATGTTTTCCTTCAGCAGACCTTCCTTCATCATCAGCCCCAGGTTGGGCCGGGCGCGGCGCCAGGGGGCGTCGGCGCGTTTGTAGACGATGTGGCGCAGGTCGTTCAGGCGGCCGGGCTGCTGCGGGCGGCCCTCGGCCAGCCAGGCCTCGCGCGATTGACCGCCCTTCCAGGCGCGGGTGGTAAAGCCGAGGATTTCGACCTTGACCGAGCAGCGTTCCAGCGTGCGCGCCAGCACATCGGCGCAGATTGCCGCGATGCTGATCGGCCGGCCGCGCATCGAGCCGGAATTGTCCAGCAGCAAGGTCACCACGGTGTCGCGGAATTCGGTATCCTTTTCGACCTTGAAGGACAGCGGCGTGGTCGGGTTGGCGACCACGCGGGCCAGCCGCCCGGCATCGAGGATGCCTTCCTCGCGGTCGAATTCCCAGCTGCGGTTCTGTTGCGCCTGCAACCGGCGCTGCAGCTTGTTGGCGAGCCGGCTGACCGCGCCTTTCAGCGGGTCGAGCTGCTGGTCGAGATAGGCGCGCAGCCGTTCCAGCTCGGCCGGTTCGGCCAGGTCCTCGGCGGCGATTTCCTCGTCGTGATCGGACATGAACACCCGGTAATCCGGGTCGGCCTCGGAGACCGGCGGCGGCGGCGGCGGTTCCAGCGGCGCCTCGCCCTCGGGCATCTCGGCATCTTCGCCCATCTCCTCGTCGGCCAGGTCATCCATGCTGACCTGGGCCTCGGCCTGGTCCTGCTGATCGTCCTGGGCGCGTTCCGGGTCGGCGTCGGCGTCCTGATCCTCGCTGTCATCCTGACCTGCGGAATCGGGCTGTTCCTGGTCGTCGGAATCCTCCTGGGCCTGGTCGTCCTGGTTTTCGTCCTCGCTGTCGGGGTCGTCGCCCAGCTGGTCGCCATAGCCCAGGTCGCGGATCACCTGGCGGGCCAGCTTGGCAAAGGCGGTCTGGTCGTCCAGCAGCGCTTCGATGTTTTCCAGCGTACCGCCGGCCTGTTCCTCGATAAACGGGCGCCACAGGTCCATCACGTTCTGCGCGCCTTTGGGCAGCGCGCGTCCGGTGGCCAGGTTGCGCACCAGATAGCCCGCCGCCGCGGCCAGTGGCGCATCGGCGGGTTGGCGGATCTGGTCATAGCCGCGACGGGTGGCGTCATGGCCGATCTTGGCGTCGATATTGCCGGCGGTGCCGGGCATGTCGCGGGCGCCCATCGCCTCGCAGCGGGCGGTTTCCATCGCCTCGTACAGGTCGCGCGCCATGTCGCCCGGCGGCGAATAGCGGGCATGGGTCGCCTCGTTATGGTATTTGCGATGCATCGCCAGCGCGTCGGCGGTGCCGCGTGCCAGCAGCACCTCGTCGCGGGTCATGCGGCGGCTGACCTGGGGCAGGCGCATCGCCTCGCCGGTCAGGCCCGAGGGATCGACGGAATAGCTGACCGTCAGTTCGGGGTCATCGGCCATCACCTTGGTGGCCTCGGCCAGCGCCTTTTTGAACGGGTCGGCCGGGTTGTCGGATTTCTGCGCCATGCACGGGCTTTCTGGTCGTCGCGTGTCGAGAGCGCAGACTAAGCCCGATTGGCAGGGTTGACCATAGCGCGCGGACGGAAATTCCGCGCCAGTGGGTCAGAGCAGCAGGTCGGTGCAGGTTTCGATGCGCGAGGTCAGCGTCAGCCGCGCGGTGTCGGCGCGGCGCGGGTCAACGCCATGTTCGGCGGCGGCCAGCAACAGCGCGATCTCGCTCCAGCCGCCGATGCGCCAGCGGTCCGGTTGTTGCTGCGCGACCCCATCGGCCAGGGCATCGGGCAGGATGGCGTCAACCAGCAGGTCGAATTCGGCGCGCAGGCGGTCATTTTTTGCGGCGGCGGCCTCGCCCAGGGCCTTCTGCCGGGTGACCAGCGCCGCCAGCCGGCCCGAACAGGTGGCAAAGATTTCCACTCGTTCGCGCGACTGCGACGGGATCGCCGGCGCGGCCGGTGCCGCGAGCGGGGCGAGGGCGAGAAGGAACGTTAAACCGAGTGCTGTCTTTGGCATGTTGGACGTCTACCTTGGACTGTGAACAGGTCTAATTGTATATACAAGTGATATCATTATGATTGGCATTGCATAGTCAATATGAATTTTTTGCAACAAGTTTATGCTGTCGTCTGCGGGTAAGCGGCGATATCTGGTGCCGCCGCCCAAATCTTGGGCGCGCCCGCGCGGCTCCGGGAGGCGGCCCGAGATTCTGTGCCTGCGGCGGCGCAGAAGGTGGCGCAAACCTTGCCCAGGGCGGTGTTTGGCGCCGGGCGGGGCGCCGGGCGGGTCATCCCAGCAGCAGCCCGTCGCAGGCGGCAAGTTCAACCTCCACCCGGTTGGCGGCCCAGGCGACATCCTGCGCGTCGCGGCCAAAGGTCATCCGGCTGAACAGCTGCGCCAGGGCGAATTTTGCCTCGATCCGCAGCGCCAGCACCTGGGGGCCGGTTCCGGGGCGCATCACCGCCTCCAGCAGGGTTGCCATCTGGTTGCGGCGCTTCTGGGTGTATTCCGAGCCGTCCAGCCCCATCAGCCACTGATGTTCCATCAGGGCCGAGAGGCGACCGGTGCAGGTGGCGAAGGTTCTGACCAGCGGGTCCAGCGCGGCGCCATTCGTGGCCGGGGCAGCCGCACCAGCGACCGGGAGAGATGCAGCCACCAGGGCTGCCAGGACGGGTTTCGTGACGTTCATGACTGTCACCATCATGCCGTGAAGACCGGTTGCCAGATGCTAAGCGACGATCCTTAATATTGCCTCTGCACCCCGCAGGATTGCGCGGCTTTCCGGCCAAACCGGGGCGGCGAGGTGACGATGCGAGGGAAGCGACAGCACCGCCTGCCGCAATTCAGGACGCGGGAAAGGAGCGGCGGGTCACAGCAAAACGGGCCGCACCCCGGCAGGGGAACGGCCCGTTGGCAGGAATGGGAGGCTGGTTAGCCCAGGCTGACGCTGGCGGCGCTTTCGGGCAGTTCCTCGTCAAAGCAGCGCTGATAGAACTCGGCCACGGTCTGGCGTTCCAGCTCGTCGCATTTGTTCAGGAAGGACAGCCGGAAGGCATAGCCGACATTGCGGAAGATCTCGGCATTCTGCGCCCAGGTGATCACCGTCCGCGGGCTCATCACCGTGGACAGGTCGCCATTCATGAAGGCGGTGCGGGTCAGATCGGCCAGGGTGACCATCTGGCTGACCCGCTTGCGGCCCTTTTCATTGTTGTAATGCGGCGCCTTGCTGAGAACGATGGCAACTTCGGCATCGTGGCTGAGATAGTTCAGCGTCGCCACCAGCGACCAGCGATCCATCTGTGCCTGGTTGATCTGCTGCACCCCGTGATACAGCCCGGTGGTGTCGCCCAGACCCACGGTGTTCGAGGTGGCGAACAGGCGGAAATAGCGGTTCGGAGTGATGATCTCGTTCTGGTCCAGCAGCGTCAGCTTGCCGTCATGTTCCAGCACCCGCTGGATCACGAACATCACGTCGGCGCGGCCGGCATCGTATTCGTCGAAGACGATGGCAACCGGGTTGCGCAGGGCCCAGGGCAGGATGCCCTCGTGAAACTCGGTCACCTGCTTGCCGTCGCGCAGCTTGATCGCGTCCTTGCCGATCAGGTCGATCCGGCTGATATGGCTGTCCAGGTTGACGCGCACGCAGGGCCAGTTCAGCCGCGCGGCGACCTGTTCGATATGGGTGGATTTGCCGGTGCCGTGATAGCCCTGGATCATCACCCGGCGATTGTGATTGAAGCCGGCCAGGATGGCGAGCGTGGTATCGGGATCGAACTTGTAGGTCGGGTCGATCTCGGGCACGCGGTCGGTCCGCTCGGCAAAGCCCTTGACCAGCATCGGGGTGTCGATGCCGAAGATCTCCTGCACCGACAGCTCTTCGCTGGGTTTCGCGTTCATATCGATTCCGCCGTCGGCCATGCCCGTCGTCCTTGTCACTCTGCCCCGGCCGGATTGCCGGACTGCAACGTGGTGCACCATATCCCCGCCAAGGGCAAGGGGCAGAGGGCCGCGTCCGGCGCGATAAGCTGCCGCCCAAAACCGACGCGAATTTTTTTTTGCGCAATTTTGAAACTCTTTCCGACGAGCCACCGTATTTGCGAGTGACCCCGGTGAGGAGCTGGGGCTTTGACCAGACAGTTTCGAGGAGTTCAATATGTTCACGTATAAGACACTGACCGCCGCAGCCCTGATCGCCGGTCTGTCCGCCCCCGCGCTGCAGGCGGCGGAAAACCCGATGGTGGGTGGCGCGGCGATGTATGCCGACAAGAATATTGTCGAAAACGCGGTGAATTCGGCCGACCACACCACGCTGGTGGCAGCGGTCAAGGCGGCCGGTCTGGTCGAGACGCTGTCGGGCGAAGGGCCCTTCACCGTGTTTGCACCGACCAATGCCGCATTTGACATGCTGCAGAAAGGCACGGTTGAATCGCTGCTGCAGCCCGAGAACAAGGACGCGCTGACCAAGGTGCTGACCTGCCACGTGGTCGCCGCCGAGGCGATGGCCGATGCGATCAAGACGATGATCGACGATGATGGCGGCAGCCATCCGGTGCCCACCGTGGGCGGCTGCACCCTGCAGGCAACCTATGACGGCGACACAATCATGCTGGAAGACGAGCGCGGCCGCACCGCCACCGTCACCATCGCCAATGTCGACCAGTCCAACGGCGTGATCCACGTGATCGACACCGTGCTGCTGCCGGCGCAGTAACTCTCTCCACGCTTCTGCCGCCGCTTGCTCCTTAGGCGGCAGGAAAATAACTGCGCCGACCGGCCGAGGGGGTTGCCCCCTCGGCCGTTTTGCATTGCCGCGCCGGGGCCGCCACGTTGCCGTTCAGCCCCGGTTGGTCTTATTCAAAAAAGCTCGAGATCTCGTTCAGCGGCTTCTTGATCTTGGCCACCTGCGGCACGGTCGCATCCGCAGAAGGGTGGCCGACGGCGATGATCATCGTCGGTTTTTCCGAGGCCGGCCGGCCCAGCGCCGGGGCGAGGAATTTCATCGGATTGGGAGTGTGCGTCAGCGTCGCCAGCCCGGCATGGTGCAGCGCCGCCAGCAGAAAGCCGGTGGCGATGTTGACGCTTTCGGGCACGTAATAGTTCTTGAACCGGGTGCCATCATCGAATTCGCCCCAGCGCTGGGCGAAGACCACGATCAGCCAGGGCGCGATGGTCAGGTGCGGCTTGTCGGCGGTGGTGCCGATCGGCTCCAGCGCCTTGATCCATTCGTCGCCCGCGCCACCGGCGTAAAAGCGGCGTTCCTCTTCCTCCGCTTCGGCCCGGATCCGCGCTTTCATCGCCGGCTCGGCGATGGCGGCAAAATGCCAGGGCTGGTGATTGGCGCCCGAGGGCGCCGAGCCGGCGGTGCGCAGGCAGTTTTCGATCACCGCGCGCGGCACCGGGCGGTCGGAATAGTCGCGCACCGAGTGCCGCATGCGCATCTTGTCGTAAAATGCCTGCGCGGCGGCGCACATCTGGTCATCGGTCAGGTCCTGCCGGTCGGGCAGGGGAATGGCACTATAGCTGAGCGCGTCTTTGGCAAACATGTCCGGTCCTCCTGCGGCAGATGGCTAGCCCGCCGGCGGCACGGGCGCAAGTTCATGCCAGACCAAGCCCGCGCGCGGCCGCCGCTTTGACCGCTTGCGTCAACGGGTCGAGCGCCGGCGCGATGATCCGGCTGACCTGCCAGGCCAGCGGCACGTCCAGGGGCGCGGCCGGCGCCAGCGGCACCAGCCCGCCCGTCTGAATATGCCTGCGCACCAGCATCTCGGGGTTCATGCCCCATCCCAGCCCCGCACAGGCGGCGTCGATAAAGGCGTGGGTCGACGGCAAATAGTGGCAGGGTGGGGCGATGCGTCTGCCGGTTCGCGCCTCGGCCCATCTGCGCTGTAGTGTGTCCTTTTGATTGAAGGTCAGGCAGGGGGCCTGCGCGAGGGCCTGCGCAGTGACGCCATGCGGGAACCACTTGGCCATGAAGCCGGGGCTGGCGGTGGCGATATAGCGCAGGCTGCCCAGTGCGGTGGTATCGCAGCCGGTGACCGGTCTGGTCGCCGAGGTGACCGCCGCGCTGACCTCGCCGCATTGCAGCCACTCGGCACTGTGGTCCTGATCGTCGATCACCAGGTCGAACAGAATCTCG
Organism: Pseudooceanicola lipolyticus; assembly: GCF_002786325.1. Taxonomy (GTDB): domain Bacteria; phylum Pseudomonadota; class Alphaproteobacteria; order Rhodobacterales; family Rhodobacteraceae; genus Pseudooceanicola_C; species Pseudooceanicola_C lipolyticus. The sequence continues at coordinate 11,922 of NZ_PGTB01000073.1, forward strand.
GGCACCGCCGCCAAAGCCGGGACGAACCAGGTGGCCAGGCTGTCGGCATTTACCGCGATGCGCACGGCGACCGGGCGATTGGCGGTGGTGTCGAAGCCCAGCTCGCGCGCCAGCCGTGCCTCCAACAGGCCGATATCCTCGGCATGGCGGGCGATCCGGGCACCGATCGGCGTGGCGCTGCAGGGGCTGCCCCGGTTGATCAGCGCCGCGCCGATCCGGTCCTCGAAGGTCCGGATCCGCTGGGAGATGGCGGATGGGGTCACGCCAAGCTCGGACGCCGCGGCCTCGAAGCTGCCCCGCCGAAGGATGGCGGCAAGGGCGCTCAGATGATCGGGATCGAACTGCATTAGCCAAACTTATCTGACGCAAGATTATTTAACTGGATTGCATCGGTTCGCAGGGTTAGTCAACCGGCGCAACATCCCGGAAGGTCTTATGGTTGTCGTCTTTTTCAATGGTTTCGCGCTTGGCTTTGGCCTGATCCTGGCGATCGGGGCGCAGAATGCCTTTGTGCTGCGGCAGGGGCTGCGGCGCGAGCATGTCTTTGCCATCTGCCTGACCTGCGCGCTGTCCGACGCCGCCTTGATCGCGGTCGGGGTGGCGGGCTTCGGCGTGCTGGTGCAGGCCGCGCCTTGGATCGGGCCGTTGATGCGGCTGGCCGGTGCCGCCTTCCTGGCCGCCTATGCGGTGATGGCCTTGCGCGCGGCCTGGCACGGTAGCGGTGGGCTGACGGCGCAGGGGCAGGGCGCGCTGGCGCTGGGTCCGGCGCTGGGCATCACCCTGGCCTTTACCTGGCTGAACCCGCATGTCTATCTCGACACCGTGGTGCTGGTCGGCTCGGTGGCGTCGCAATCGGCCAGCCCGTTCTGGTTCGGCCTGGGGGCGATGTTGGCCAGTTTCGTGTTCTTCTTTTCGCTCGGCTATGGCGCGCGGCTGCTGGCGCCTCTGTTCGCCCGGCCGCAGGCCTGGCGGGTGTTCGACACCGCCGTCGGGCTGGTCATGGCGGCGCTGGCCTGCAAACTGCTTGTCATGTGAAGGGTTGCCAAGGCGACGGATTGGGTATTCAACGGCGGCATGAGCCAGACCACCCCGCAGCGCCCCCTTGTCGCAATCTTTTGGATGCTGGTCACCGGCCTGTGCTTTGTCATGGTCACCGCGCTGGTCAAATATCTGGGCGCGCGGATGCCGGCGACGCAATCGGCCTTCCTGCGCTATTTCATCGGTTTCCTGCTGCTGACGCCGCTGTTCTGGCGTCTGCGCCACGTGCCGGTTGATCGCAGATTGTGGATTCAGTTCGGGGCGCGGGGCGTAATGCACAGTCTTGGGGTCATCCTGTGGTTTTTTGCGATGCCGCGTATCCCGATCGCCGACCTGACGGCGATCAACTACCTCGCCCCGGTCTATGTCACCCTGGGCGCGGCGCTGTTTCTGGGGGAAAAGCTGGCCTTTCGCCGAATTGCCGCGGTGGTGGCGGCGGTGGTGGGCGCGGTGATCGTGCTGCGCCCCGGATTGCGCGAGATCGGACCCGGACATTGGGCGATGTTGGCGGCGGCCCTGGTTTTTGGCGGGTCTTACCTGCTAGCCAAGGTCACGGTCGACAAGGCCGGGCCGCTGATGGTGAACGCGATGCTGACGTTGCTGGTCACGCTGGCGCTGGCGCCGCTGGCCTGGGCGGTCTGGGTGCCGCCGACCTGGCAGGAGATCGCCGTGTTGTGCTGCGTCGCGCTGTTTGCCACCGCCGGGCATTACACCATGACGCTGGCCTTTGCCGCGGCCCCGGTTGCGGTGACTCAGCCGGTGACGTTTTTGCAGCTGATCTGGGCGACGCTGCTGGGGGTGCTGGTCTTTGGCGAAGCGCTGGACCTGTGGGTGGTGGTCGGCGGCGGGGTGATTCTCGGCGCGGTCACCTTCATCACCTGGCGCGAGGCGCAGCTGAACCGCCGCGCGATGACGCCGCCGGACACCGCCACCCGGTTCTGACGCCGGATTCCAACCGATTCCGTGTCAGCGGCGCGGATTTCCCGTGTCCGGAGTTTTTGTTGATTGACGGGTCAATAACCTGATCCTAGCCTTGTCCGGCATCACAGGGCGGAGGCGGGATGCCGAAACTGGGAATGGAACCGATCCGGCGCGAGGCGCTGGTCAAGGCCACGATCGCCGAAATCGGCGCGGCGGGATCGCTGGACGTGACGGTCAGCCAGATCGCGCGGCGCGCCGGCATGTCCAGTGCGCTGGCGCATCACTATTTCGGCGGCAAGACCGAGATCTTTCTGGCCGCGATGCGCCGCATCCTGACCGATTTCGGCGCCGAGGTGCGCCAGCGGCTGGCCGCCGCGCCCGAAGGCCAGCGCGCCGCGGCAATCATCCGCGCTTCTTTCGCGCCCTCCTGTTTCACCCCCGACGTGATCAGCGCCTGGATGACCTTTTATGTGCTGGCGCAGACCAACCCGCAGGCGCTGCGGCTGTGGCGGATCTATCAGCACCGCATCCGGTCGAACCTGGCCCATGCGCTGCGCGGCCAGATCCGGCATCCCGAAGCGGCGGCGGCAACGCTGGCGGCGCTGATCGACGGGCTTTATATCCGCGCCGCGCTGCACCACCCGGACACCCCGGAACGGGCCACCGACAACGCGCTGGAGATGCTGGCGCTGCTGACCCGCGGTGGCTCATGAGCCGGCCCAACATCCTGATCCTGATGGTCGACCAGCTGAACGGCACGCTGTTCCCCGACGGCCCGGCCGCCTGGCTGCATGCGCCCCACCTGAAAGCGCTGGCCGAACGGTCGACCCGTTTTGCCAATGCCTATACCGCCTCGCCGCTCTGTGCGCCGGGGCGGGCAAGCTTCATGTCCGGCCAGCTGCCGTCGCGCACCGGCGTCTATGACAATGCCGCCGAGTTCCGCAGCGACATTCCCACCTATGCCCATCACCTGCGCCGCGCCGGCTATTTCACCTGCCTGTCGGGCAAGATGCATTTTGTCGGCCCCGATCAGCTGCACGGCTTTGAACGGCGGCTGACCACCGATATCTACCCGGCCGATTTCGGCTGGACCCCGGATTACCGCAAGCCGGGGACGCGCATCGACTGGTGGTATCACAACCTGGGCTCGGTCACCGGGGCGGGGGTGGCCGAGATCACCAACCAGATGGAATATGACGACGAGGTGGCGCATTTCGCCCGGATGAAACTGTACGACCTGGCGCGGGCGGCCGATCCCCGGCCCTGGTGCCTGACCGTCAGTTTCACCCATCCGCACGACCCCTATGTCGCCCGTCGCAAATACTGGGATCTCTACGCCGACTGCGCCCATCTTGCGCCGCAGGTGGCGCCGATCCCCTATGCCGAACAGGATCCGCATGCGCAGCGGCTGTTCGACGCCAATGACTGGCGCAAGTTCGACATCACCGACGCCGATGTCGCCCGCTCGCGCCGCGCCTATTTCGCCAATATCTCCTATCTCGACGACAAGATCGGGGAATTGCTGCAGGTGCTCGAAGACACCCGGCAGGAGGCCATCGTGGTGTTTGCCTCGGATCACGGCGACATGCTGGGCGAGCGCGGGCTGTGGTTCAAGATGTCGTTTTACGAAGGCGCGGCGCGGGTGCCGCTGATGATCGCGGCGCCGGGGATGCAGCCGGGATTGGTGGAAACGCCGGTGTCGACCATCGACCTGACCCCGACATTGGGCCGCCTGGCCGGGATCGACATGGCCGAGATCGCGCCCTGGACCGATGGCGAGGATATCTCGGACCTGGCCAACGGAGCCGCGCGGACCAGCCCGGTGGCGATGGAATATGCCGCCGAAGGCTCTTATGCGCCGCTGGTATCGCTGCGCTATGGCCGGTGGAAATACAATCGCTGCGCGCTGGATCCCGACCAGTTGTTCGACCTCGAGGCCGACCCGCAGGAGCTGACCAACCTGGCCGGCGAGCCGGCCCATGCCGGCACCCTGCAGGCGCTCAGGGCCAAGTCCGAGGCCCGCTGGGATCTCGACCGTTTCGACGCCGAGGTGCGCGCCAGCCAGGCCCGCCGCCAGGTGGTCTATGCGGCGCTGCGCCAGGGCGGCTATTACCCCTGGGATCACCAGCCGCTGCGCGATGCCTCGGAACGTTACATGCGCAACCACATGGATCTGAACGTGCTGGAGGACCGCCAGCGGTTTCCGCGCGGCGAATGATCTTCTGCTCCTGAAACCTGCTCGCGCCGGAGGCGAAAACGGCCATGACCTATCCCACCCAGCCCACCGCCAGCCATTTTATCGACGGCGCCTATGTCGAGGACGCCGCCGGCACCGAGATCGAGGTGATCTATCCGGCCACCGGCGAGGTGATCGGCCGGGTGCACGCCGCGACGCCGGAGATCGTCGAGCGCGCCATCGCCTCGGCGCATGCGGCGCAGACGCGCTGGGCGACGCTCAGCGGCAGCGCGCGCGGCCGCATCCTGCGCCGCGCCGCCGACCTCCTCCGCGCCCGCAATCACGACCTGTCGGTGCTGGAGACCTATGACACCGGCAAGCCCTATCAGGAGACCTCGGTGGCCGATGCCGCCTCGGGCGCCGATGCGCTGGACTATTTCGGCGGCCTGGCGGGCACGCTGACCGGCCAGCATATTCCGCTGGGCGAGGACTGGGTCTATACAAGGCGCGAGCCGCTGGGGGTCTGCGTCGGCATCGGCGCCTGGAACTATCCCACCCAGATCGCCTGCTGGAAGGCCGCGCCGGCGCTGGCCTGCGGCAATGCGATGATCTTCAAACCCTCCGAGACCACGCCGCTTTGCGCACTGAAACTGGCCGAGATCCTGCACGAGGCCGGGCTGCCCGCCGGGCTGTTCAACGTGGTGCAGGGCATGGGCGAGGTCGGCGCGGCGCTGGTGGGCGATGCCCGCGTCGCCAAGGTGTCGCTGACCGGCTCGGTGCCCACCGGGCGCCGCGTCTATGCCGCCGCCGCCGCGGGGATGAAACATGTGACGCTGGAACTTGGTGGCAAATCGCCGCTTCTGATCTTTGATGATGCCGATCTGGACAACGCGGTGTCGGGCGCGATCCTGGGCAATTTTTATTCCTCCGGCCAGGTCTGTTCCAACGGCACCCGGGTATTCGTTCAACGCGGCATCAAGGAGCGGTTTCTGTCCCGTCTGACCGACCGCCTGGGCGCCGCGGTGATCGGCGATCCGCTGGAGCCGGAGACGAATTTCGGCCCGATGGTCAGCGCCCGGCAGCTGCAGATCGTCGAGGACTATATCGCCGCGGGCATCGACGAGGGGGCGCGGCTGGTGACCGGCGGCCAGCGGCTGAACCGCAACGGCTTTTATCTGCAGCCGACAGTGTTTGCCGATGTCACCGATGCCATGACCATCGCGCGGGAAGAAATATTCGGCCCGGTCATGGCGGTGCTGGATTTCGACAGCGAAGCCGAGGTGATGGCGCGCGCCAATGCCACCGAATTCGGCCTGGCCGCCGGGGTGTTCACCCGCGACCTGGCCCGCGCCCATCGCGTGGCGGCGGGGTTCGAGGCCGGCACCTGCTATATCAACAGCTATAACGACGCGCCGGTCGAGGCACCTTTTGGCGGCATCAAGGCCTCGGGGCTGGGCCGGGAGAATTCCGCCGCGGCGATCGAACATTATTCGCAGCTGAAATCGGTCTATGTGCGCATGGGCGACCTCGAGGCGCCGTTCTGATGGCGGGACCGGATCCAAAGGCGCGCTGCCGTGCATGTCCATGCCGATATCGGCGCGGCGACGCCCGGGTCCCGGCGCGGCGCTGGCGGCGCGGCCGGGCATTTTCCGCTGAGAGGTGCCTGAGGGATCAGGGTGATCCCCAGGTCACCTGCTCGATTGTGCGGGGGCGAGTCGCTGCGGCGTCAAGGGCAAGCCGCCTGCGGCGGGGCTGCGCCCCCTTGACCCCGAAGCGACTCACCGGAGGGGCGTCATGCTGACGGTCTTCGGGCGCGCCACCTCGTCGAACGTGCAGGCGGTGATGTGGGGGATCGGCGAGCTGGGGCTTGCCCATGAACGGCTGGATTACGGCCATGTCCATGGCGGGCTCGATACCACCGAGTTCCGGGCGATGTCACCCCACGGGCTGGTGCCGGTGATCCGCGACGGCGATCTGGTGGTCTGGGAAAGCTGCGCGATCCTTCGCTATCTCGCGGCGCGATATGGCGATGGCGGGGCGTTCTGGCCTGCCGACTCCGTGGCGCGGGCGCCGGTGGACATGTGGGCGGAATGGGGCAAGACCAGCTTTTGCACCGCCTTCACCGGGCCGATCTTCTGGGCCCGGGTCCGCACCGCGGCGGCCGACCGGGACGAGGCGGCGCTGGCGCGGGGGCTGGCCGTGTTTGACCGGGCGCTGGGTATACTCGAGGAGCAGATCGGGGCGGGGCCCTATGTCTGCGGGGCATTCTCGCTGGCCGATATCGTGATCGGCCATGTGTTGTTTCGTTATTTCGAGATCGACATTCCGCGCGCCGGGCGCCCCGGCATCGCCGCCTATTACGATCGTCTCAGGGCGCGCCCGGCCTTTGCCGAACATGTCATGGTCGACTACGCCCCGCTGCGGCACCCCGAGGCCGGGTGATGGAGGCGGATTTCGTCATCGTCGGTGCCGGTTCGGCCGGCTGCGCGCTGGCCTACCGGCTGAGCGAGGCCGGCGCCTCGGTGCTGGTGGTGGAACATGGCGGCAGCGATGCCGGGCCGTTTATCCAGATGCCCGCGGCGCTGAGCTATCCGATGAACATGCGGCGCTATGACTGGGGCTTTACCAGCGAGCCCGAGCCGCATCTGAACCACCGCCGCCTGGCCTGTCCGCGCGGCAAGGTGATCGGCGGATCCTCGTCGATCAACGGCATGGTCTATGTGCGCGGCCATGCCCGGGATTTCGACCATTGGGCGGCCAGCGGCGCCACCGGCTGGGCCTATGCCGATGTGCTGCCCTATTTCAGGCGGATGGAGACCTGGCACGATGGCGGCCATGGCGGCGACCCGCATTGGCGCGGCCGCGACGGACCGCTTCACGTGACCCGCGGGCCGCGCGACAACCCGCTGTTCGCCGCCTTTGTCGAGGCCGGGCGGCAGGCCGGCTATCCGGTGACGGCGGATTACAACGGGGCGCAGCAGGAAGGTTTTGGCCCGATGGACCAGACCGTGTGGCAGGGGCGGCGCTGGTCGGCGGCCAATGCCTATCTGCGCCCGGCGCTGAAGCGGAGCTCCTGCGGCCT
>NZ_PGTB01000074.1 GCF_002786325.1 Pseudooceanicola lipolyticus
CGCGCACCACACCGTCGCGTGGCGCATCGCGCAGGCTGGTGAACCAATGGTCCGGCGGGTTGCGCCCGGCGCGGCGGGTCCAACTGAGCGCCCGCAGCACCGCCTCGGCCTCGCCCGGCAGCCGGTCGGGGATGTCAAAGCCGTTCAGCACCGCCCAGACCCCGGTCCATAACCGCCCGACCGACCAGGGGTTGTAGCCGCCACCACCCAGCACCAGAAAGCGCGGCGCCAGCGCGTCCAGCGCCGCCACCGCCGACCAATGGGCGTTGTTGGACAGGGTCAGGCGCGACAGCGGATCCTCGGCCACCGCGTCGGCGCCGCATTGCAGCACCACCGCCTCGGGCCGGTGCGCCGCCACCGCCGGCAGGATCACCTGGTCCAGCACGGCGGCGAATTCGCTGTCATTCAGCTCGCGCGGCAGCGGCAGGTTGAACAGGTTGCCGCAACCTGCCGCCTCGAGCGCGCCGGTAAAGGGCCAGCGCCGCTCTTCATGGGTCGAGACCACCAGAACCTCGGGGCAGGCGGCAAAGGCCGCCTCGACGCCGTCGCAATGATGCGCGTCGATATCGACATAGGCGATCCGGCGCAGACCGCGCCGCTGCAGCGTCAGGATCGCCAGCACCGGATCGTTGAAGAAGCAGAACCCGCCGGCCCGGTCGGGAAAGCCGTGATGGGTGCCGCCCGCCGGGTGATAGACCCGGTGGCCCGCGGCCACCAGATCGGCCGCCAGCAGCGATCCCCCGGCCGAGGTGGCGGGGCGGCGGAACATCTCGGGATAGACCGGGTTCGACAGCGTGCCGATATTGTGCCGCGCGCGCACCTCGGCGCTGACGCTCTGGCAGGCCTCGGCCTGCTGCAGCGCCGCGACATATTCGGCGGTGTGGAAGATCGACAGCCCCTTCGGGGTGATCCGCGGGCTGGTGCGGTAGGCGGCGCGCGGCAGCCAGCCCAGCGCGCGGCTGAGGTCGAGCACCGTCGACACCCGCGGGATCGCCAGCGGATGGCTGCTGCCATAGGTCGAGCGGCGGTAGATCTCGGCGCCCAGCATCAGCGGGGCAGGGGCGGGGCGGGCAAGATCGCGCATCGGCGCATCCGGATTATTGAGGCAATCGCGCCCCATGCTGCCGGTTTTCGCGACCCGGTGCAATTGGCGGCGGTGGTCACAATCGTGCCAGCGCGCTAGGTAGGCACACATGTTCAGTTTTCCCGGTCTCCTGCTCCGTGCCTTGCTGGCCGCCGCACGCCGCTTTGTCGACAGCAACGGTTTTGTCCTCTGCAGCCATGTCGCGATGTCGCTGATGCTGGCGCTGTTTCCTTTCATCCTGTTCGTGGTGGCGATGGCGGGGGCACTGTCGCGCGATGTCGATGCCGATGCGCTGATCGAGCTGATCTTCGGCGGCTGGCCCGAGGATATCGCCAAGCCGATCAGCCGCGAGATCCGGTCGGTGCTGGAGGCCAGCGGCTTGCAGTTGATGACCTTCGGCGGCGTGCTGGCGCTGTGGTTCGCCTCCAACGGGGTCGATGCCGTGCGCATCGCCCTGTCGCAGGCCTATCGCGACAGCGATCCGCGGCCGTTCTGGAAGACCCGCGCGCTCAGCCTGCTGTTCGTGCTGCTGGGGGGCAGCGCGATCCTGCTGGGGGTCACCGTCAGCTTTGCGCTGCCGGCCTATTTCCAGTTCTTCGCCCAGGCGATTCCCGACCCGCTGGCGGCCTGGCTGGAAAACACCGCGCTGCATTGGCTGGTGACGCTGGCGGCGCTGTTCTTCGCGGTGGGGGCCTGCCATGTCTGGCTGCCCGGCGTGCGCCACGGCATTGCCGAGATCTGGCCCGGCGTGCTGCTGACGGTGGCGCTGTGGATTGCCGCGGCGCGCGGATTCGCGCTCTACATCGCCTATTTTGCCGATTATAGTGCCACCTATGCCGGACTGGCCGGGGCGATGGCGGCGCTGATCTTCCTGTATCTGCTGGCCGCCATCCTGATCCTCGGCGCCGAGTTCAACGGCGCGCTCAACCGGTTGCGCCAGCGTCAGACGGGCTGAGCCCGGTTGCACCGGAATGTCGCGCCGCCGCCATGCTTGCGGCGCAATCCGCGGTCACTCTGGCAGCGACTGCAGAAGGAGTCCGCCCAATGACCGACCAGCCCGCCCCGGCGCGCCATGGCGCCCTTTTCGAATTGTTGCGCCAGCAAGTTGCCTCGGATTCCGCCGGCCGCCGCCTGGCGGTCAAGCGCCGCAACGGCGACGAAGCCCAGCAGATCTCTCGGGTGCTGACGGGCGCGCTGCGCTCGTGGGACCAGCCCGCCGGCGCGGCGCCGGAATCAGCCTCGAAACCCCGAGGCGATGACGAATTTTTCCGAGCTATCCGCACGGGATGACGGCGGCTTTACATTCGCCACAGTGGTGAATTTCTGCTTCAGCAGCTTCTGTAACTCGCCTTCGGCACCGCCGGCCAGCACCTTGGCGACAAAGGTGCCGCCCTCGTCCAGCACATCAAAGGCGAAATAGGCCGCCGCCTCGCACAGCGCGATGATGCGCAGGTGATCGGTTTGCTTGTGGCCCGAGGCAGAGGCCGCCATGTCGCTCATCACCACATCGGCCTTGCCGCCCAGCCAGGATTTGACCTGGTCGTCGGCGCCGTCGGCCATGAAATCCAGCTGGTGGATCTCGGCGCCGGCGATCGGTTCGACCTCCTGCAGGTCGACGCCGACGATGCGGCCCACCGCCTTGCCCGATTTCTCGCCCAGCGCGTTGATCCGCGGGATGGCCACCTGCAGCCAGCCGCCGGGGGCGCAGCCCAGATCGACGACCCGCGCACCGGGCACCAGAAAGCGGAACTTGTCATCCAGATCCATGATCTTGAACGCCGCGCGGCCGCGGAACCCCTCGGCCTTGGCGCGCTGCACATAGGGATCGTTCAGCTGCCGCTGCAGCCAGCGCGTCGAGGACAGCTTGCGCCCGCGCGCCGTCTTGACCTTGACGGTGAGGTCCCGCCGCCCGCGTCCCGATGTGTTCTTTGCCATGACCCCGCCTTCCGATCGTCCGCCCTGTGTTTCCTCTGTGCGATCCCTGCGCCGGGGTTCGGGGGCAGCGCCCCCAACCGCACGCAGTGCCAGAAGAAACGCGCCGCAGGCGCTCTATCAGATCACGCCCGGCTCAGAAAGACCACTCAGAACGGGCCATCCTCCAGCACCCCGTCGGCGCTCATCTGCGCGTAAAGCAGCCCTTCGCGCAGGCCGCGATCGGCCACAGACAGCCGGTCGGTGGGCCAGCAGCGCAGCAGCGCCTGCAGGATCGCGGCGCCGGACATGATCAGCGCCTGACGGTCTTCGCCGATGCGCGGGTCGCGGCGGCGGCCCTGCGGGCCCAGGTCCAGATAGCGCCGGATCACCCGGTCGATCTGGTCCGAGGTCATGCGCAGCCCGTCCACCTTGGTGCGGTCATAGCGTTTCAGACCCAGATGGCTGGCCGCGACCGTGGTCACCGTGCCCGAGGTGCCGACGATCTGGAATCCCTCGCGCACCTGTTCGTCCTTGTAGGGGGCGAAATCGATCAGGTTCTCTTCGAAGAACCAGCTCATCAGCGCAAAGCGCGCGGCATCGTCCTGCACGTCCGAGAACTGGTCGCGCAGCGTCGCCACCCCCAGCGGCACCGAGATCCAGTCCACCACCTTGGCGGCGGGAAACGGGCTCTCCGGCGGGTGAAAGCCGGCATGCAGCCGCATGATCGCGCGGGGCCGGTCGCGGGCGGGCACCGAGGACAGGTCGATCCAGACCAGCTCGGTCGAGCCGCCGCCGATATCCACCACCAGCAACTGGTCGGTCTTGGTCGAAACCAGCGGCGCGCAGGAGATCACCGCCAGCCGGGCCTCTTCCTCGGGCTGGATCACCTCGAGCATCATGCCGGTTTCGCGCCGCACCTGGCGGATGAAGTCGCGCGCGTTCTTGGCGCGGCGGCAGGCCTCGGTGGTGACCAGCCGCATACGGTTGACCTTGTTGCGCTTCAGCTTCTGCTGGCAGATGCGCAGCGCCTGCACCGTGCGCGCCATCGACGAACGCGACAGCCGGCCGGTACGCTCCAACCCGGAGCCCAGCTGGACCGATTTCGAGAAACTGTCGACCACATGGAAACCGCTGCCCTTGGGCTGGGCGATCAGCATGCGGCAACTGTTTGTGCCCAGATCCAGCGCGGCATAGAGTTCTGCCGGATCGGGCGGCTTTGGCGCGGGGCTTTCGACCGGTATCGGGAACGCGCCCGCACCATTGGGACGCCTGGGCGCCATGTTCAACGCCCTCCGATTTCAAGTTGAGGTCAGCTTATGCGGGTGCAGCCAGCCGCGCAAGGTCTCGCGTGGTGTTGCGCCATATCTGGTGGACGCCCGCCGGAGCCGGGGCGAGTGTTGCGGTGAAATATGCATCAGTCGCCCTGAGCGCGCGGTGTCGGCCGCGCATCGGCGCGCGTCGCTGGCATCGTCCGTTCTGTCGAAAACAGGCCGCGGCGACGCGGGGTGCTGAAGTATGTAGGGCAGGAGTTCAGGGAATCAGACGATGCCGGATGTCACGATTGTGTATTGGCGGGATATCCCGGCGCAGGTCATTGTGGGCAAGGGCCGCAGCGGTGCCAAGAAACAGCTGTCCGAACGCTTTGAACAGGCGATCGACCGGGCCGCGATGAAGGCGAATGCGCGCGACACCGACGCCTATCTGGCTGAGTGGCGCCGCGGTACGCCCTATGCGGTGGACGGCACGCCCGAGGCGGTGGCCGGGGCCGAGGCGGCGCGGCTGGAGGCGGAATACGGGCCGGCACGTCTGAAAGCTCTGATCGACAATGACGGACGGGCATGACGCCCAGATCCTTGTGGGAGGCCGCGATGGCATTGCTGAATTTCAGGAAACGCGACCATGCCGGGTTCGAGCCGGTCAACCGCGATGTGGTATCCCTGCTGCAGGGCTATTCCATCGAGGTGATGCCGCGCACCGCCGCGCAGATCGGTGATTTCCGCGCGCTGCTGCCTGAAGGCACCCGGGTCTATGTCGCTCATATCGACGGCACCCCGATCGACGAGATGGTGCACACCGCGCGGCGGCTGGCCGAAGACGGGTTCGCGGTGATGCCGCATTTCCCGGCCCGCTGCATCCGCGACGCCGCCATGCTGGCCGACTGGATCGCGCGCTATCAGGGCGAGGCCGGGATCGACCAGGCGCTGGTGCTGGCCGGCGGCGTGGCGCAGCCGGTGGGCGCCTTCGACAGCTCGATCCAGCTGTTGCAGACCGGGCTGTTCGACAAGGCCGGGTTCACGCGGTTGCACGTGGCCGGCCATCCCGAGGGCAACCGCGATATCGACCCCGAGGGCGGCACAACAAATGTCGACCAGGCGCTGCTGTGGAAACAGAAATTTTCCACCGAAACCGATGCCGAGATGGCGCTGGTGACGCAGTTTGCCTTCGAGGCGCAGCCGCTGATCGCCTGGGCCGACCGGTTGCAGGCGGCGGGGGTCACGCTGCCGGTGCATGTCGGCATCGCCGGGCCTGCCAAGCTGCAGACGCTGATCAAGTTCGCCATCGCCTGCGGCGTCGGCCCGTCGCTGAAGGTGCTGCAGAAACGGGCGATGGATGTGACCAAGCTGTTGCTGCCCTATGAACCGACGCAGGTGGTGGCCGAGCTGGCCGCGCATAAGGCGGCCAACCCGCAGTCCAACCTTGCACAGGTGCATTTCTTTCCGCTGGGCGGCATCACCACCAATGCCCAGTGGGCAATCGAGAATGGCGGCGAATCCGCGCGCCCGGCCCAGTTGAGCTGAAAGGTAAAAGATGACCCGCACGGTTCTGGAATCGAAGACAAAAACCGCCATCATCGGATTCGATCAGCCGTTCTGCGTGATCGGCGAGCGGATCAATCCGACCGGCCGCAAGAAACTGGCCGCCGAGCTGGAGGCCGGCGATTTCTCGACCGTGGAAAAGGACGCGCTGGCCCAGGTCGCCGCCGGGGCGACGGTGCTGGATGTGAATGCCGGGGTGGTCTATAACTCCAACCCCGATCCCAACCAGACCGAACCGCCGCTGATGCGGCAGATGATCGAACTGGTGCAGGGGCTGGTCGACGTGCCGCTGTGCATCGACAGCTCGGTGCCCGGCGCGCTGGAAGCGGGGCTGGCGGCGGCCGAGGGGCGGCCGCTGCTGAACTCGGTCACCGGCGAGGAAGAGCGGCTGGAACTGGTGCTGCCGCTGGTCAAGAAATACAACGTGCCGGTGGTGGCGATCTCGAATGACGATACCGGCATTTCCGAGGATCCGGATGTGCGCTTTGCGGTGGCGCGGAAGATCGTCGAACGCGCCGCCGATTTCGGCATCCCGGCGCATGACATCGTCGTCGACCCGCTGGTGATGCCGGTGGGCGCCATGGCGACGGCGGGTTTGCAGGTCTTCACCCTGGTGCGGCGCCTGCGCGAGGAACTGGGGGTGAACACCACCTGCGGTGCGTCGAACATTTCCTTCGGGCTGCCCAACCGGCATGGCATCAACAACGCCTTCCTGCCGATGGCGATCGGCGCCGGCATGACCAGCGCCATCATGAACCCGGTGGCGCTGCCGGTGACGCAGAGCAAGATCGCCGAGAAGAAAGCCGAACTGGCCGCCGCGGGTGTCACGCTGCCCGAGGAGATGGACGATGAAACCTTTGTCACCCTGTTCGGCATGGGCTCGACCAAGTCGCGCCCGGGGCGCGAGATGGAGGCGATCCGCGCCGCCAATTTCCTGACCAACAACGACCCGCATGGCAGCGCCTGGATCCTGTTCAACAAGCCCCCCGCCGCCGAGGGCGCCGCGACACCGTGGCCCATGCCGCCGAACGCATCGCCGAGGATCAGCAGGTCACCCCCAACCAGCTGCTCAACCGGCTGAACACCGACCCCGCCGAGATCCGCGATGCCGACACGCTCGAAGCCGAGGTCAATCGCCACAAGCGCCAGCGCGACGCGCTGGGCGCGGTCAACCTGCGCGCCGAGGAAGACGCGAAAGAAGTGCAGACCGAACATGACGAGCTGCTGAGGGAAAAGGCCGACCTGGAAGAGGCGATCCGCGCCCTGCGTTCGGGCATTGCCAGCCTGAACCGCGAAGGCCGCGAACGGTTGCTGACCGCCTTCGAACAGGTGAATTCCAACTTCTCGATGCTGTTCCGCCACCTGTTTGGCGGCGGCGAGGCCAATCTGGTGATGGTCGAAAGCGATGACCCGCTCGAAGCCGGGCTGGAAATCATGTGCCAGCCGCCGGGCAAGAAACTGTCGACGCTGTCGCTGCTGTCGGGTGGCGAACAGACGCTGACCGCGCTGGCGCTGATCTTTGCCGTCTTCCTCGCCAACCCGGCGCCGATCTGCGTGCTCGACGAGGTCGACGCGCCGCTGGACGACGCCAACGTCACCCGCTTCTGCGACCTGCTGGATGAGATGTGCCGCCAGACCGAAACCCGTTTCCTGATCATCACCCACCACGCGGTGACGATGAGCCGGATGGATCGGCTGTTCGGCGTGACCATGCAGGAACAGGGCGTCAGCCAGCTGGTTTCGGTCGATCTGAAAAAGGCCGAACAGATGGTGGCCTGACCGGCCCCATTGCCGGTTTGTTGACCTGCCGCGCCGACCCTCCTTCCGCCGCGACCCTTCGCGGCAATGGAGGTGAGACATCTGACCGAACATCTGTTTCGAAAATGGATGGTGACACTCGCGGTGGTCACGCTGCTTCTTACAGCCATCCGGCTCTGGATCGGCCAGTAAGCTGAGACAGAGAAAGCCCCGCAGAGGTACCAGCTCTGCGGGGCTCCTTAATGGAGGTGAACGAAAATGTGTTTCGAGCGTCCCAGTTATCACAAAACCGGCGGTCCGCCCAACCATCCGGCACCTATGGTTAACGCAAACGGCGGTCCCCGAAGGGCTCGCCTCAGAACGCCGCCCGTTCCAGCCGGTATCCCGCCCGCTCCAGCAGGCGCAGCACCCCGGTTTCCCCCGGCAGATGCGCCGCGCCCACGGTGACGACGATGCGTTGTCCCGGCGCGCCCAGGATGCGCGGCAGCCAGGCCCGGTTGCGGGTGTTCAGCAGGTCGTCGCGATAATTGCGCCACAGCCGCTCGGCCTCGCCGCGCGGCCCCTGCAGCGCCGACAGGAACTGGCGCTGCTCCAGAATATCGCCTTCGGCCGAGGCTTCTTCGAAATAGGTTTCGCGCATGGTCACGAACAGGGTTTCGTTGCGCGCGGTCGACCCGGTGTCGAACTCCATCATGCGCAACTGGTCGCGGATCGGCCGGCGCGACAGTGGCAGGATCGCCTCGCTCACGGTTTCCAGCGATCCGATCGGCACCCGCGACCGGCGGGCCAGCTTCTCGATCCGCCGGTCCAGCCCGTTGGCGGCGAACAGCCCGCGCGGACTGCAGTTCTCGTCGGCCAGATAGAAGGTCAGGAACCAGGGCTTGATCCGCTTGGCGGTGGACGGGGCGATTCCGGCGTTGCGTGCCTTTTTCCACAGCGTGTCCCAGGCCTCTGCCGGCAAGAGCTTGTCCAGTGTCGGCCCGGTGCCGATCAGGAACAGATTGGCGCTGCTGGCGTCCAGATTGTCCCAGAAGGCGCGGGCCTGCTTGCGTGTCACCTCGAACAGCACCAGGTCGGCCGAGGTGATCACCGGCGCCAGCCGCCGCACCACCGCGCCAAAGCGCGGATCGTTCACATGCATGGTGCCGATCACGTTGATCTGGCGGTCGCCCTTGCGGGCGATCCAGTGATTGCCGCTGCCAAAGGGCACCGCCGCCGCCGCGCGTTGCAGCGCCGTCCGCTGCGGCGCGCTCATGGCGCTGCGCATGTCGCTGCCGTTACACCGGGCCTCCGCCGCCGGGGCGTGCGCCAGCGCCAGCAGAGAAAAGACGAGCAATACCAACGCTCTCAACATGTAAACCGTCCTGATCACAGCCAGTATGCAAGGCTAGCGATCTGGCCCGCGCGTTTCAACAATGTCACGCCTGACCGCGGCAGACGGCCGGGCACGGTTGCAATTCCGGCACGGGTGGCAAGGGTAGGGCAGGTGCAAACTCACCCGTGACACGCAAGATGGCAATCCAGTCCGAATCCGCCCTTTACGCCCCGGTCAAGGCCCTGCTGGAACGGCAGGGCTATGCGGTAAAGGGGGAGGTCGGCGCCGCCGACGTGGTGGCGCGGCGCGGCGACGGGCCGCCGCTGATTGTCGAGCTCAAGCTGCGCTTCTCGCTCAGCCTCTACCACCAGGCGATCGCGCGACTGTCGCTCAGCGATCTGGTCTATGTCGCGGTGCCAAAGCCCGGCGGAAGAACCGCGCGGCGGGCGCTGAAAGACAATCTGGCGCTGTGCCGCAGGCTGGGGCTGGGCCTGATCACCGTGCGCGCCGATGGCCGCGCCGAGGTGCAGTGCGATCCCGGCCCCTATGCCCCGCGCAAATCGAAGAAACGCGCCGACCGCCTGCTGCGCGAATTCGACCGGCTGCGGGGGGATCCCAATGATGGCGGCGCCACCCGGCACGGCATCGTCACTGCCTATCGGCAAGACGCCATCGCCTGCGCGCTGCACCTTGCCGAACACGGCGCCTGCAAGGGCGCCGAGGTCGCCCGCGCCACCGGGGTGGCGGCAGCGACGCGGATCATGGCCGACAATCACTATGGCTGGTTCGAACGGCTGCGCATCGGCATCTACGGGTTGACCGCGCAGGGCCGCCAGGGCCTGGCCGACTGGGCCGACGCGCTGCCGGATTAATACGTGATGGCATCAACGGTTTGATGCTCAGGGCGCGCGGGTCAACCGCCAATCACGCAAATGCCGGCGCACTTAAGGCAAGCGCACATTGTGCAAACGACAATTTGGCCCAGTGGCTACATGATCGCACTGTCTTTGAGATGGACGAATTCTGCCTTTTTTCGGTTCCATTCTGCGTTGAGTTTAAGGTGAATTTTCTGAAAACCTGCACAACCGTTTTGGAGCACGCCGGATGAGTAATACCTATTGGGCGCGGTTTGATAGCAATACCGCCAACAACCCCGGCCTGAATCTCACTCACGCCCCTGCGCAGGAAATTTCCTTTATCAAGTCCGGCCCCGATGGTGACCTTGTCCTCGATTACAGCGAGGGGGGCGGCGATCCGAATACTCAAATTCAGATCGGCGACGCCACTTATGATTTCAGCTATCAGATGAGTGGCACGCTGCCGACCTTCCGCGGCGACGGGGCCAACAAGGTGCCCGATCAATACGAGGGCTCGAAGGTCTATGTCCTAACCGTGCACGACTACCCGTCGGACGGGGAATCGGCGCGCTTGACGTTCATGCCGGATGAAGCCGCGACAGAACGCGAAATGAACGCCTTCGGACAGGGGGCAATCAAGCTGAAAGATGCCGATACCACCTCCACCGGTGCGGTCTGTTTCGGGGAAGGCACGCTTATTGACACGCCAAGCGGACCGAGAGCGGTGGAAGACCTGCGAGCCGGTGATTGGGTCACGACCTTTGACGATGGTCCACAGAGAATTCTCTGGATATCGCACTCCGAGTTCAGCTGGCCCGGACACTCGGAAAACGAACTGCCGATCCAAATCCGCGCCGGTGCGCTCGGGCCGGGCAGACCGGCGCGCGACCTGGTGGTGTCGCCGCAGCACAAGGTCCTGCTTCAAGACCCCGATAATGAAGGGGGCGTTGTGTTGGTGCCGGCAAAGGGGCTGACCACCCGCCCCGGTATCCGGGTCATGCGCGGCCGACGGTCTGTCACCTATTACCACCTGCTGCTGCAATCTCATGCGGTGCTGGTCTCCGAAGGGCTGCCTTCGGAAAGCTTCTACCCCGGACCACAGGCGTTGCGGATGCTGCAAAAGCCGCAAAGGGACGAAATCCTGGCCCATCTTCCCGCGCTGTTTGCGGGCGGTGTCACTGGTTATGGGCCGCATCGGTGGCCTGTCCTGTCGACGCGGGCGACCCGCGACTTGGCGACAGCGATCAGCCCTGCGTGCCCGACCTTTCAATCCTGGCAAGCCGCGGCCTGAACCACCCGCCAACCGGGTAGGGCCGTGCTTAACCTGCACGCGATGTGCAGTTCAGAGCGCGGCGCAAACCCAACCGGTCAGACTGCCGCTTCACCGCAACCACGTCCTGGATGTCACCTTTTGCAGATTGCCTCGGGGGCAGGGGACGGCATCTGTCACGCGATCCCCAAAATAAAATGCCCCACCAATCCGGAGGGGCATTTCCTTAGCGCCTTCGCAAGTCTTTTCAGAGCGTTGCGGCCTGTCCTGGCCGGGGCAGGGCTTACAGTTTTTCGGTCAGTTCCGGCACCGCGGTGAACAGGTCGGCGACCAGGCCGTAGTCGGCAACCTGGAAGATCGGCGCCTCTTCGTCCTTGTTGATCGCGACGATGATCTTGCTGTCCTTCATCCCCGCCAGGTGCTGGATCGCACCCGAGATGCCCACCGCGATATACAGCTCGGGGGCCACGACCTTGCCGGTCTGGCCGACCTGCCAGTCATTCGGGGCAAAGCCCGAATCGACCGCCGCGCGCGAGGCGCCGACGGCGGCCCCCAGCTTGTCGGCCAGCTTCTCGATCAGTGCGAAATTCTCTTCCGAGCCGACGCCACGGCCGCCCGACACCACGATCCCGGCCGAGGTCAGCTCGGGCCGGTCACTAGCGGCCACCTTGTCTTCGACCCATTCGCTGAGGCCGGGGTTTTCGGCGGCGGAGACGGTTTCCACCGGTGCCGAGCCGCCGGTGCCGGCGGCATCGAAGGTCGAGGTGCGGAAGGTCACCACCTTCTTGGCATCGCTCGACTTCACCGTCTGGATCGCGTTGCCGGCATAGATCGGCCGTTCGAACGTGGCGCCATCGACCACGCCCGAGACATCCGAGATCACCATTACATCCAACAGCGCCGCCACCCGCGGCATCACGTTCTTGGCGTCGGTGGTGGCCGGGGCAACGATATGTTCATAATCGCCGGCCAGGCTGACGATCAGCGCGGCGGTCGATTCGGCCAGGCGGTGGCCCAGCGACGGATCCTCGGCAACCAGCACCTTGGCCACGCCGTCGATCTTGGCGGCCGCATCGCCAGCTGCGGCGGCCGAGGCACCGGCGCAGAGCACGGTCACATCGCCCAAGGCCTTGGCGGCGGTCACCGCCTTGGCGGTGGCGTCCAGGCTCAGTTCGCCATTGTTCACTTCGGCAAGCAGGAGAACAGCCATCACACGACCCCCTTTTCTTTGAGTTTCGCCACCAGCGTGTCGACATCCGGCACCATTTCGCCGGCCTGGCGCGCCTCGGGCTCGCTGGTCTTCACGATCTCCAGCCGCGGCGTCACGTCGACGCCGAAATCGGCGGCGGTTTTCTCATCCAGCGGCTTTTTCTTCGCCTTCATGATATTGGGCAGCGAGGCATAGCGCGGCTCGTTCAGGCGCAGGTCGACGGTGACGATGGCGGGCATCTTCACCTTGATGGTCTGCAGGCCGCCATCGACCTCGCGGGTGACCACGGCACTGTCGCCGTCGATGCCGACCTCGGAGGCGAAGGTCGCCTGGCTCCAGCCCAGCAGCGCCGACAGCATCTGGCCGGTGGCGTTCATATCGTTGTCGATCGCCTGCTTGCCACACAGCACCAGGCCCGGCTGTTCGTCTTCGACCACCTTGGCGAGGATCTTGGCCACCGCCAGCGGCTCGATATCGGTGTGCACATCCTCGGCGGCAACCACCAGGATCGCCCGGTCGGCGCCCATGGCCAGCGCGGTGCGCAGGGTTTCCTGCGCCTGCTTGACCCCGATCGAAACGGCGACGATCTCCTCGGCCTTGCCGGCCTCTTTCAGGCGGATCGCCTCTTCGACGGCAATCTCGTCGAACGGGTTCATCGACATCTTCACGTTGGCCAGATCGACACCGCTCCCGTCCGCCTTCACCCGGACCTTCACGTTATAATCGATCACGCGCTTGACAGGTACCAGTACCTTCATCGGCGGTTCTCTCCTTCCTCATCCAAGCCATGATCGACTCGGTTCTGATTACTTCCGCGTTTGATAGCGGGCCACGATCCACGAAAACAGCGCTAAATCGGCGAATATTGCACCGCGACGCGGCGTTTTGATCCTGTTTGGCGGGGCATGTCCAGCATGGGAGCGTTAACGGTTGGCCCCCGGCACCCACAGCACGTCCTTTTGGCCGCCACCATTCGCCACCCGCGCGGCGACGAAGAACCAATCGGACAGGCGGTTGAGGTATTTCACCGCCGCCGGGTTCACCGGCTCCTGCGCGGCCAGTTCCACCGCCAGCCGCTCGGCCCGGCGGGCGACGGTGCGGCAGACATGCAGATGCGCGGCCAGCGGCGTGCCGCCAGGCAGGATAAAGCTGCGCAGCGGTGCCAGATCGGCGTTCATCACGTCGATCTCGGCCTCCAGCCGATCCACCTGCGCCTGGATCACGCGCAGCGGCGGGTACTCGGCCTCGGCATCCTTCTCCATCTCCGGGCGGCAGAGATCGGCCCCGAGGTCGAACAGGTCGTTCTGGATCCGCATCAGCGCCGCATCGGTTTCGGCATCGGCCTGCAGCCGGGCGACGCCGACCTGGGCGTTCAACTCGTCCGCGGTGCCATAGGCGGCGACGCGCGGGGCGTATTTCGCCACCCGTTCGTTATTGCCCAGCGCGGTGTCGCCGGCATCCCCGGTGCGGGTATAGATCTTGTTCAACACCACCATGATCACAGGCCTCCGCTGCGGGCAGAGAGGAAGATGAACAGCAATACCAGGATCACCGCCAGCGCCTGGAACAGGATGCGGTATTGCATCAACTTGTTGCTGCGCTTGGCGCTGTTGCTGCCGCCTTTGCCGAAGTTTCCGATGCCCAGCGCCAGCACGGCAACCACCGCCGCAAGCACGAGGAGAATGACGATATAAAGTGCTGACATGGCGTATGCCTCCCGATGGGCCATCTGGCGTGGTCTAAACTGCCCGGTGGTAAATTGCGAAGGGCTATTTCGCCGCGCCGCCTAGAGGCGCGACAGGATCGCGTCGGTGGCGCGGGTGGACAGGACCCGGCCAAGAAAGCCGGCGATATAGGTCGCGGTGGTGACGTAATAGCGCGGCTGCGGGCGCGGTGCCTCCAGCGCGCGGATCACCTTGGCGGTCACCGCCTGCGGCCCCAGTTCGAACCGGTCGGGGCCACCGGGCTGGTACATCCGCGGGAGCAGGGCGGTTTCATAGCGGTCGCGCAGCGCCGAGGATTTCCAGTCGATGTATTTCTCGAAATAGGGCAAACCCTTTTCGCGGAAAGCGGTGGTAATCGGGCCGGGCTCGATCAGCACCACGTCGATGCCGCTGCCGCGCAGTTCCAGCCGCATCACGTCGCTCAGCGCCTCCAGCGCGTGTTTGGTCGCGGAATAGGCGCCGCGCCAATGCATATAGGTGAACCCCAGCGCCGAGGAACATTGCACGATCCGGCCCGCGCCCTGCTTGCGCATCACCGGGATCACCCGGCGGGTCAGGTCGTGCCAGCCAAAGAAATTGGCCTCGAAAATCGCGCGCAGCCCGTCGACCGGCAGATCCTCGACCGCGCCGTTCAGCTGATGCGCGCCATTGTTGAACAACGCGTCCAGGCTGCCGCCGGTCGCCGCCAGGGTTTCGGCCAGGCCGTGTTCAATGCTGGCCGGGTCGCAATAGTCGATGCGCGGTGCGTCAAAGCCCTCGGCGCGGAGCGTTTCGCAATCCTGCTCCTGCCGGCAGGAGGCGAAGACGCGCCAGCCCCGGTCGCGCAGGCCGCGCGCGGCATCCAGCCCGATCCCCGAGGAACAGCCTGTGATCAGGATGGTTTTTGCCATGTGCCGCGCCCTTGTTCTGCCCGTCCCCAGCTATGGCGGCTGCGGCGGCGCGGTGCAATGGGCTCAGTTGGCGGCGCTGACCAGGCGTTCGGCGATCCAGCCGACCCGGTCGTCCGGCAGGCTGCGCAGGCGGAGCCAGCCCTTGCCGTTGTTTTCCAGGATTTCCACCTGATGTCCGCGTTCAAGCCGGTCGATGATGTCATCGTCCAGGCTGGGCCCCGCGCGCATATTGACGCGGGTGGCCACCACCTCGCGCAGGTCGGCTTCGGCCACCGGGGCGGGGCGCACGGCGGTCACCTCGGGCAGGTCGGGTTCATCGCTGGGCGGGGTTGCCGCCAGATCGGCCAGCGAGGCGACCTGCACGCTCTCGCCCGGCTGAGTGTCCGGGAAAACCGGCAGGCCCTGCTGCAGCGTGGCGCGGATCTCGGCGATATTCGCCTCGGCCTGCGCCCGGCGGTACACCGCGCCTTCGGTCACCGAGGCGGCGGTGACCAATGCCTCGCGCCCCTGCGGCCGTTGCGGCCGCACCGGTTGCGGTGTCAGCGCGGCGGTGATCGCGGGGGTGATCGGCGGTTCGGGCCGGGCGGGTTCGGGGGTGGCCTGGGCGGTGACGGCGGGGCGCGGTGCCGGCTTGAAATCGGCGCCCCCGCTCAATTCGTAAAAGGCCCAGCCCATGAACAGGAAGGACAGGAAAACATAGCGGGGCATGGCGCTCCCTCTCGGCACTAAATACTAGTTGCAAAAGCGGGCCGCAGCAGCCCACAGGCCCGATGTTACCGCCTGAAACCGATTCGCGACATAATGGGCCGGTAAATTTCTGCGTATTTGTCGTAACTTGACCCCGACCCCATCACAGCTGTGGAAAACAGCGTCGGGCCGCTTTACCCGGTCTATTTCGCGTTGTACCACAGCATGTATGAGTGACCTGGTGGACGAACCCAACATGGAGAGGCCGGACGGACCTTCGGAGGTGGCCGAACCGCTGCGCCGCGCCATCGGCGAGCGGTATCTGACCTATGCGTTGTCGACGATTATGCACCGCGCGCTGCCCGATGCGCGCGACGGTCTGAAGCCGGTTCACCGCCGAATCCTCTATGCGATGCGCGAATTGCGCCTGGCCAGCACCGGGGGGTTCCGCAAATCCGCCAAGATCAGCGGCGACGTGATGGGCAACTATCACCCGCATGGCGACGCGGCGATCTATGACGCGATGGCGCGGCTGGCGCAGGATTTCAACGTCCGCTATCCGCTGGTGGACGGGCAGGGCAACTTCGGCAATATCGACGGCGACAACCCGGCGGCCAGCCGCTATACCGAGGCGCGGCTGACCATCGTCGCCGAGGCGATGCTGGACGGGCTGAACGAGGACGCGGTCGATTTCCGCGACAATTACGATGGCACCCTGCGCGAACCGGTGGTGCTGCCGGCCGAGTTTCCGCATCTGCTGGCCAATGGTGCCTCGGGCATCGCGGTGGGGATGGCGACGAATATTCCGCCGCACAATATCTCCGAGCTGTGCGATGCCTGCCTGCATCTGATCAAGACGCCGGACGCGCGCGACGACACGCTGCTGAATTACGTGCCGGGGCCCGATTTTCCCACCGGCGGTGTCATCGTCGAGCCGCCGGAAAGCATCGCGCAGGCCTATCGCACCGGGCGCGGCGCCTTTCGCCTGCGCTGCTGCTGGGAGGTCGAGGACCTGGGCCGGGGCCAATGGCAGATCGTCGTCACCGAGATCCCGTATCAGGTGCAGAAATCCAAGCTGGTCGAGCGGATCGCCGAACTGATCCAGACCAAGAAGGTGCCGATCCTGGCCGATATCCGCGATGAAAGCGCCGATGATATCCGCATGGTGCTGGAGCCGCGGTCGAAGAATGTCGACCCCGAGGTGCTCATGGGGATGCTGTTCCGCAATTCCGAGCTGGAAGTGCGGTTCTCGCTGAACATGAACGTGCTGATCGACGGGGTGACGCCCAAGGTCTGTTCGATGAAGGAGGTGTTGCGCGCCTTCCTCGACCACCGGCAGGAGGTGCTGCTGCGCCGGTCGCGGCACCGGCTGGGCAAGATCGACCACCGGCTGGAAGTGCTGGGCGGGCTCATCACCGCCTTCCTGAATCTCGATCGGGTGATCGACATCATCCGCTATGACGACGACCCCAAGGCGGCGCTGATGTACGAGGACTGGAGCACCCCGCATCAGCGAACGATCGCGCGGGCCAGTTCCGAAGCCGATTATGTCTCGCCGCTGGCCGGGGTGGACGTGGCGGGCTTGCAGCTGGTGCATGACGCCGAGGCCACCGCGCCGGGCATCCTGCAGGAGACGGCGCCCGAGGGGCTGCCGCGCAGCTATGCCGGGCGCGAGAACGGGCTGTCGGACGTGCAGGCCGAGGCGATCCTGAACATGCGGCTGCGCAGCTTGCGGCGGCTGGAGGAAGAGGCGCTGCTGCGTGAGCAGTCCGACCTGATGGAGGAACGCGCGGCGCTGGAAGATCTGCTGGACGACGAAAGCCTGCAATGGGCGCGGATTGCGGAACAGCTGAAAGAGGTCAAGGCAAAGTTCGGCAAGGATTATCCCGGCGGTGCCCGGCGCACCCGGTTCCAGGAGGCCGGCGAGATCGAGGACGTGCCGCTGGAGGCGATGATCGACCGCGAGCCGGTGACGATCGTCTGTTCCCAGATGGGCTGGATCCGGGCGATGAAGGGGCATATCGACCTGAACTCGGAGCTGAAATTCAAGGATGGCGACGGCCCCAGGTTCATCTTCCACGCCGAAACCACCGACCGGCTTCTGGTTTTTGGCTCGAACGGGCGGTTCTATACCGTCTCGGCGGCCAACCTGCCCGGCGGGCGCGGGATGGGCGAACCGCTGCGCCTGATGATCGACCTGCCCAACGAATCCGAGATCGTCGCGCTGTTCACCCACCAGCCCGACCGCCGGCTGCTGGTGGCGTCCTCCGCCGGCGACGGGTTCGTGGTGCCGGAAAACGAGATCGTCGCCCAGACCCGCAGCGGCAAGCAGGTGCTGAACGTCAAGGGCGATGTGCGGGCGCGGATCTGCAAGCCGCTGGCCGGCGATGCCATCGCGGTGGTCGGCGAAAACCGCAAGGTGCTGGTGTTCATGGCCGCCGAACTGCCCGAGATGACCCGTGGCAAGGGCGTGCGGTTGCAGAAATACAAGGATGGCGGGCTGAGCGATGCCACCTCCTTTACCCTGGCCGATGGGCTCAGCTGGCATGATCCGGCCGGGCGCACCCGGACCGAAACCGCGCTGGAGGAATGGATCGGCAAACGGGCGGCCACCGGCCGGATGGCGCCGCGCGGCTTCCCGCGCGACAACCGGTTCACCTAACGGGCGCGGAAACCCGCCGGTCGCGGCATTTGCACCGGCGCCTGACGTGGTTTATTCCGGGGCAGGCCCGCGACGAATAAGAGGTGCGATGTTGAGGTTTCTACTGCTGCTGCCAGTGCTGGCTCTGATGGCCGCCTGCGCAACCAAGGACCCGATGACCGAGCCGCTGGCCGATCTGGGTGCCTATCGTCTGGGCCACAATGTCCTGTTTGCCTCGAAGGCGCGCAAAGGTCCGGTTTCGCGCGATGCCGCGCCCGAGGAATGGGAGGCGGTGATGCGCTCGGCGGTGCAGCGCCGCTTTGGCGAATACCAGGGGAATCAGCTGTATCACTTCGGCATCAGCGTCGAGGGTTACATGCTGGCACCACCGGGGGTGCCGTTTTTGTACAAGCCCAAATCGGCACTGATCATCAATGTCACCGTCTGGGACGATGCCGCCAATGCCAAGCTGAACCCCGAGCCCAAGCAGTTCACCATCTTCGAGTCGACCACCGGCGGTTCCTTCCTGGCCGGGTCGGGCCATATGCGCAGCAAGGAAGAACAGATGGCCGGGCTGGCCGCCAACGCGGTGAACCAGATCGAGGACTGGATGGTGGCGCAGAAAGAGGCCGAGGGCTGGTTCCAGCCGCGCCCCGGCGCGGCAACCACCGCAACCGTGTCTCCGGACCAGGTTCAACCCCCCGCGGAGTGAGCGGTTCGGGCCTCAGGTCTCGCTTGATTTTACCCCCTGAACCGCATATGTGGCGCCCGCAGAGACGCTAACCGGGTCGAAGACCCCTCCATTTCAGAAGGCGCCAAAGGACATGGCAAAGGCAAAATTCGAACGGACGAAACCGCATGTGAACATCGGCACGATCGGGCATGTTGACCACGGGAAGAC
>NZ_PGTB01000075.1 GCF_002786325.1 Pseudooceanicola lipolyticus
CGAGGCGCTGGCGGCGGCGCGGGCGGTGGGCGAGCGGGTGGTGGTGATTGGCACCTCGACCGGCGGCACGCTGGCGGTGGCGGCGGCGCTGGACCCGGAGATGTCGCGCGACGTGGCGGCGATGATCCTGATCGCGCCGAATTTTGCGGTGAACAACCCGATGGCCGGGCTGCTGACCTGGCCCGGCGCGCGGTACTGGCTGCCCTGGGTGATGGGGGAGGAGCGCGCCTTCGAGCCGCGCAGCGAGGCGCAGGCGCGTTATTGGACCACCCGCTATCCGGTGGTGGCGGTGCTGCCGATGGCGGCGCTGGTGCGGGCGGTCAAGGCGCTGGACCTGTCGCAGATCGCGATCCCGGCACTGTTCTGGTTCTCACCCGACGACCGGGTGGTGCGGGCGGAGGCCACCGAACGGGTGGCGGCGCGCTGGGGCGGGCCGGTGACGCTGCGCCGGGTCACCATGGGGCCGGGCGACGACCGCAACGCCCATGTGGTGGCGGGCGACGCGCTGTCGCCGGGGCAGACCGACCTGGCCGCCGCCGAAATGACCGCCTGGCTGCGTCAGGTCCTGGGGCTGTGAGGCGCCGGCCGGGCAGCATGTGGAGCCTGGAAACGCTGGGCCGGGTGCGCCTGTCGCGGCATTTCTTCCTGCGCGACTTTCTCTATTCCGAGATCGGCAATTTCCACGCCCGGCAGAACATCCCCGACAATCCCGACCTGGCCATCGCCTGCGGCCGGGCGTTCTGCCAGGCGCTGATGGATCCGCTGGAGGAAACCTTCGGCCGGGTGGCGGTGCGCTCGGGCTATCGCTCGGCGGCGCTGAACCGGTTCGGCAATGAAAACCGGCTGAATTGCGCTCGCAACGACCATCCGCTGGAATGTCACATCTGGGACCGCGGCGAGGGCGAGGCGCGGATCGCCGGCGCCTCGGTGGTGATCCCGTGGTTTGCCGACCAATACGCAAAGGGGCGCGACTGGCGCGACCTGGCCTGGTGGCTGCACGATCACCTGGCGTATTCCGAGATCTGGTTCTTTCCCAAGCTCTGCGCCTTCAACCTGGCCTGGCGGCCGCGGCCGCTGCGCCGCATCGACAGCTATATCGCGCCGCGCGGCACCCTGCTGGCGGAGGGCGCCGAACCGGACGAGGCGCCGGAGATCCGCGCCGCCCGCTATGCCGATTTCCCGCCGTTCCGGGGCATTGCCTATCCGGTGGTGCCGGGGGCGGGTACAGGTCAGGAATGAGGTTGGCAATTTCCAGACATGGAATTTGCCCGGCGCGCCGCCCGGTCAGGCGGCGTTCTGTTGCGTCGGCGTGCCCTTGGACCTTGGCGCCGGCGCGCTGTTGGCATCGATGAATTTCAGCACCATGGGGCGGATGTTGTTGCGCCAGGAGCGGCCGGCAAAAATGCCGTAGTGGCCGGCATCCGGTTCCAGGTGGCTGGCCTTTTTCGACTCGGGCAGCCCGGTGCAGAGATCCAGCGCCGCGATGCATTGGCCAGGGGCCGAGATATCGTCATTGGCGCCTTCGACGGTCTTGACCGCGACGCGGGTGATCTTGCCGATATCCACCTTGTGGCCGTCGACCACGAATTCGTTCTTGGCGATCTCGCGGTTCTTGAAGATGCGCTCGACGGTGGAAAGGTAGAATTCTGCCGTCATGTCCATGACCGCGAGATATTCGTCGTAGAACCGGTTATGGGCGTCGAAATCCGAGGCTTCGCCGCGCGAGACGCGCATGATCTGGTCATAAAAGGCCTGGCCGTGACGGTCGATATTCATCGCCATGAACGAGGTTAGCTGTAACAGGCCGGGATAGACCTTGCGCCCGACGCCGGGGTATTTGTAGCCGACGCGCTGGATCATCGACTGTTCCAGCTGGCCCATGGTGACGCGCGCACCGAAATCGGTGACTTCGGTCGGGGTGGCATCCGGGTCGATCGGGCCGCCGATCAGGGTCAGGGTGCGCGGCTGTGCCTCGGGGTCCTGTTCGGCCAGGTATGCGGTGGCGGCCAGCGTCAGCGGCGCCGGCTGGCATACCGCGATCACATGGGTGTCGGGGCCCAGTTCCCGCATGAAATCGACCAGATAGAGCGTGTAATCTTCGATGTCGAACTTGCCCGCCGAAACCGGGATGTCGCGGGCATTGTGCCAGTCGGTGATATAGACGTCGCAATCGTTCAGCAGGCTCAGCACCGTGCTGCGCAGCAGCGTGGCATAATGGCCGGACATCGGCGCCACCAGCAGCACCTTGCGCGCGCAGGGCGCGCGCCCGGAAACTTTGAAATGCAGCAGATTGCCAAAGGATTTTTCCACCACCGTCTCGATTTCGACCACGTGGTCGCGGCCATCCTCGCAGGTGATGCTGCGGATGCCCCAGCCGGGCTTGGCGATCATCCGCTTGAACGAACGCTCGGTGACCTCGCCCCAGGCCGCCATCCACGACACCGCCGGGTGGGGCACCATGCTGAGCGCGGGATAGGACGCCATCGCCTTGGCAGAGGCCCCCATCCACTGGTTGGTGTTCCGGATGGTTTCCATCAGGTCATAACTGAACATGTAGCGCATATCGGGTTCCTGCTCGGTACTTTGCCGATCTTTTGCCTCGTAGTGACCGGACCAATCGTCGCTTTGCCTCCCGTAAGCGGCGACGCTAATCTGTACGTATGCGAGAGTAGGGGGGAAACCTTAGAATGACAACCATCGACGAAGAGGACGGGCCTGTGCCCCCGGAACATTATGATCGGCTTAAGGAAAATCTTGCCAAAGTTGAGGGATTGTCCGCGCGTCTGCTGGAAGTCATGGCCCGCAAGAAACCCCATAACGCGTCGTTGAATGCGCCGAATCACAGCCTATTCACCAGCGCGGCGACGGCCTATTGGGCCCAGGCGGTGCAAAATCCGGAAAAACTTCTCGAACAACAGGTGGCCTATTGGAGCAAAACGGTCAGCCATTTTGTCGAGGCACAGAAAGCGCTTGCCCGGGGCAAGCTGCAGGCCCCCGATGATCCGGGGCCATCGGACCGGCGATTTTCCAATCCGCTTTGGGATACCCACCCCTATTTCAACTTCGTCAAACAGCAATACCTGATCAACGCCAAGGCAATCGAAGACGCGGTGGCCTCGGTTTCGGAACTGGATGAGAAAGAGAAGAAACGGCTGGAATATTTCTCGCGCCAGATCGTCGATATGATGGCGCCGACCAATTTCCTGGGCACCAATCCGGATGCGCTGGAAAAGGCGGTGGCGACCGAGGGGCAATCGTTGATCGACGGGCTGGAAAACCTGGTTGCCGATCTGGAGGCCAATGACGGCGAATTGGTGGTGCGCCTGTCGGATGCAAACGCCTTTGAACTGGGCGTGAATATCGCCACCGCGCCGGGCGACGTGGTCTATCGCAACCGGATGATGGAGCTGATCCAGTTCCGCCCGACCACCGAGCAGGTCCATGAAACGCCTCTGGTGATCTTTCCGCCCTGGATCAACAAATATTACATCCTCGATCTCAAGCCGGCGAACAGCCTGATCAAATGGATCACCGACCAGGGCTATACCCTGTTCGTGGTCAGCTGGGTCAATCCCGACATGGCCTATGCCGAGGTCGGGATGGAAGATTACATCGAAGATGGGTTCCTGGCGGCGCTGCGCGAAATCAAGGCGATCACCGGGGTCAAGCAGGTCAATGCCATCGGCTATTGCATTGCCGGCACCACGCTGGCGCTGACCCTGTCGCTGCTGAAGCAGCGCGGCGACAACTCGGTCAAGTCGGCGACTTTCTTCACCGCGCTGACCGATTTTGCCGACCAGGGCGAGTTCACGCCTTTCCTCAGCGATGATTTCATCGACGGCATCGAAGAGGAGGTTTCGGCCAAGGGCATCCTGCGGTCCTATATCATGGCGCGAACCTTCAGCTTTCTCAGGTCCAACGACCTGGTCTATTCACCGGCGATCCGCAATTACATGCTGGGCGAGGCGCCGCCCGCCTTCGACCTGCTGTACTGGAACGGCGATGGCACCAACCTGCCGGGCAAGATGGCGGTGCAATACCTGCGCGGGCTGTGCCAGCGCAACGAATTCGCCGGCGACGGGTTCGAACTGCTGGGGCACACGCTGCGCCTGAAGGACGTGACGCTCCCGGTGTGCTCGATATCCTGTCAGACCGATCACATCGCCGCCTGGAAGGACTGCTATCGCGGCGTGCAGCAGATGGGCTCGCGCAGCAAGACGGTGATCGTCACGGAATCGGGACATATCGCCGGTATCGTGAACCCGCCGGCGAAGAAGAAATACGGCCATTACACCAACACCAATCTGAAGCTCGACGCCGATGCCTGGCTGGAGGGCGCAGAGTTTCATGCCGGGTCGTGGTGGCCGCGCTGGGAGGCCTGGTTGAGCAAGCGGTCGGGCAAGAAGGTACCGGCACGGGAGACGGGTGATTCGAACCATCCGCGGCTGGCTCCGGCGCCCGGAACCTACGTGACCGGTGGGACAAGTCGCTGATTTCACGCTGCAATGCAACATGTCGCCGCTTAACGTCAAAACACTTGAAATGCTGCGTTGCAGCATTATTATAACGATAGCTGGAGAGATGGCGGGGTGGTCCCGCGCAGCGAAAGAGGACGATGAGACTATGGCAAAGACCCAAGACTTCACCGCTGTAATGAAAGACATGATGGGTGCATTCCCGGTGGACGCTTCGGCGTTTGAGGATGCATTCAAAACGACTGCTACCCTGAACGAAAAACTGTCGGCCGTGTGCCTTGAAGCGGCAGACAAATCGGCCGAAATCTCGAGCAAATGGACCAAAGACACCATTGCCAAGCTGGCCGAGATGACCAAGGCAAAGACCGAGCCCGCCGATTACGCCAAGGCGATGACCGATTTTGCATCGGCCACCGCTGAAGTGGCTGCCGAGAACATGGCCGCTTTTGCTGAGATCGCGAAGAAGGTCCAGATGGACACCGTCGAACTGATGATGGCGGCTGGCAAGGATCTGACCGAAGACGCCACCGCAGCGGTGAAGAAGGCCACCACCGATGTGACCGCCGCAGCGAAGAAAGCCACGGCGACGAAATAAGAACGCGACATTTGCGCCAATCCTCCCAAACGGTGCAATCGCGGGGGCAGGTCGAAAGACCTGCCCTTTCTTTTTGTTTTGCGCTCGCATAACGTCGCTGCAGTGCATCATGTCGGGGAGGGAAGACATGGCTGAAAAAGAAAAACCCTTGCTGATCAAAAGGTATGCCAGCCGACGGCTGTATAATACCGAAACCAGCGATTATGTGACGCTTGAGGATATCGCGGGCATTATCCGTGCCGGGCGCGAAGTTCAGATCGTCGATCTGAAATCCGGCGACGATCTGACCCGGCAATACCTGTTGCAGATCATTGCCGAACACGAAAGCCGGGGCGAAAACGTGCTGCCGGTGAACGTGCTGAACGATCTCGTGCGCAGCTATATGGTGCCCGGCGGCGGGATGATGCCGCAGTTCCTGCAATCGTCCTTCGAGATGCTGCGCGAAAGCCAGAAGAAGATGGTCGAGAACATGACGGCGATGAACCCGATGGCCAAGATGCCCGGCTTCGAGGCGATGCAGGCGCAGCAGGAAGCGTTCCTGAAGGCGATGACCGGCGGTCTGTCCGGCAATTGGAGCGGCCCGTCGCCCGATGACAGCGACGACCGGGACAGCGAGAGTTCCGAAGATCTGGAAGAAATCAAGAAACAGCTCGCGGACCTGCATAACAAGCTGTCCAAGCTGAAATAGTCCGGGCCGGTCAGGCCCGGACCCGGACGGTCAGGCCGCGGCCGAGCGGGTGACCTCGTTCAGCGCATCGATCAGGATATCGGCCACCGCGTCCAGTTGCGCGCGGCTCAGATGCACCGGCAGGCGCACATCGCAGGCGCGCATCAGCATGGCGCGGGTTTGCGGCAGTTCGGGCCGTTCCGGCAGGAACTGCCAGTTCCAGAAGGCACGTGCGTTGTCGGTGGAGCGGCCGAAGATCTGCACCTTCACACCGCGCGCGGCGGCGGCCTCGGCAAAGGCGTCGATGCCGGCATCGTCGAGATCGACCAGGTTGAACTGGATTGAATCCGGCGCCCGGCGTTCCGGGGCCAACGGCGCGGGCACCTCGATGAAGGGCGAGGCGTTCAGCCGCGCCGCCACATGGTCATGCCCGGCCAGCCCGTCGCGCACGCGGCGCGCCAGTTCGGGCAGCTGCGGCCGGATCACCGCCGCCGACAGGTTGCCCATGCGCTGATTGTACAGCGGCAGTTGGTTCTGCCAGCGGGCAAAGGCCTCGGCCAGGTCGGCGGTGTTTTCGCCGCGCGGGCCCCTGTGTTTTTGCCAGTTGTGTTCGTAAGCGCCCGACATGATCACGGCGCGGGCGATCAGGTTGGCGTCGTCGGTGATCAGGATGCCGCCTTCGCCGGCATTGATCATCTTGTAGGACTGGAAGCTGAAACAGCCGATCTTGCCGATGGTGCCGATATTGCGCCCGTGCCAGGTGGTGCCCAGCGAATGGGCCGCATCCTCGATCACCGGAATGCCGCGCGCGTCGCACAGCGCCATGATCCGGTCCATGTCCGAGGTGTGGCCGCGCATATGGCTGATGATGACCGCGGCGATGTCCTGGTCCAGCTTGGCCTCGAAATCCTCCATCACCAGGCGGTAGTTGTCACCAACTTCGCACAGCACCGGCACGCATTCGGCATGCACCACGGCCGAAGGCACGGCGGCGAAGGTAAAGCCGGGAACCAGCACCCGCGCGTCGCGCGGCAGGTCCAGCGCCTTCAGCGACAGGAACAGCGCCGCCGAGCAGGAGGACACCGCCAGCGCGTATTTGCTGCCCAGCATCGCGGCGAATTCGGCTTCCAGCAGGGCAACCGGTGCGTCCTGCGGCGCGGTATAGCGAAACAGGTCGCCGGACTGCAGCAATTCCTCGATGGCTGCACGGGCCGCGGCGGGGATCGGTTCGGCCTGATGGACGTCGGGTGCCTGCATCATATTTCGGATTCCTTAATTGGATATTCACGAAACATAAAACAACACTGTAACGGGACCAAGACAATTTTGCCCCGGTCCGGCTGCGGCATTCGGTTGCGGGGTCAGATGCCCAGCCGGTCGCGCAGGGCATACCAGCTCATCGCCAGCACCAGCAGCGGGTTGCGCAGGGCGGGGCCGCCGGGAAAGGCGGGGGTGGGCACGCGGGACAGCGTGTCAAAGCCCTCGGCCTCGCCCTGGATCGCCAGCGCCATCAGCTTGCCGGCATGGGTGGCGGTGCCGACGCCATGACCGGAATAGCCCGAGGCCGACAGCATGTTGGGCGCCAGCCGGGCCAGGAACGGCATCCGCCGGATGGTGATCGCCAGGGTGCCGCCCCAGGCATAGTCGATGCGGACATCTTGCAGATGCGGGAAAATGCCGGTCATCGGCTTGCGCACCTTGGCGGCGATATCGGCGGGAAAGCGATAGCCATAGCTTTCGCCGCCCCCGAACAGCAGCCGCCCGTCGGCGGAGAGGCGGAAATAATTCACCACGAACTTGGTGTCCGCCACCGCCACGTCGCGGGTCAGCACCTTTGCCGCAGCGTCGCCCAGGGGCTCGGTCGCGGCGATGAAATTGTTGATCGGCATCACCCGCGCCGCCACCTTGCGGCTGAGCCCGCCGAGATAGCCGTTGCAGGCCAGGATCACGTGATCGGCGGTGATCCTGCCCTGATCGGTGTGAAGCACAGCAGGGCGGCCCTCGTCGATCCGGCGCACCTGGGTCGCCTCGTGGATGCGCACCCCGGACCCCTGCGCCGCCCGTGCCAGGCCCAGCGCATAGTTCAGCGGGTGCAGATGGCCGGCCCCCATGTCGAGCGTGCCGCCGGCATAGGCGGGCGAGGGGCACAGGGCCTGGCCGGTCGCGCGGTCCAGTTTCTCGATCCGGTCATAGCCATAACGGGTGTTCAGGTGGTCGGCATAGTGGTGCAGTTCGTCCATCTCGGCGGCGGTAAAGCCGAAATGCGCCACGCCCGGTTTCAGGTCGCAGTCGATGCCGTGGCGCTTGATCAGGTCGCGCACCAGCGCCTTGGCCTCTTCCGCCAGGGTCCACAGCTTGGCCGCCTCCGGATCGCCCATCAGCCGTTCCAGCGCGTCCTGCTCCACGCGCTGGCCGCTGCCCAGCTGGCCGCCATTGCGCCCCGAGGCGCCAAAGCCGACGCGCTGTGCCTCGGCCAGCACCACGTCGAACCCGGCCTCGGCCAGGTGCAGCGCGGCGGACAGCCCGGTATAGCCGCCGCCGACCACGCAGATATCGGCGCGGGTTTCGCCCTTCAGCGGCGCGAAGGGGGGCAGCGGCGTCGCGGTGGCGGCATACCAGCTGGGTGGATATTCGCCGCGCCGGTCATTGGAAAACAGCAGGTCCATGGCGCCCGGTATGCGCCGCGTTTCACGCGCTTGCAAAGGCTTTTCGTCGCGTCATTTGCGGTGGCCTGCGCGTGCCATCGCGGCCGGCTCAGTCGGCCGGACGCGGCCGCGCCGCGACCGGGTAGAGCATGTCGTAAAGCCAGTTAAAGGCAAAGGCATAGACCAGGTAGAAACCGGAAAACCCGACGTCCATGATCAGCGCGGTGATCAGCGAGATTCCGAGATACCAGGCGATGAAGGGGGCAAGGATCGCGATCAGGCCAAGCTCGAACAAGGCCGCGTGGCCCAGCCGGATCGCCAGGGTCTTGCGGGTGTCGCCGCGCCAGTACAGCAGCGCGTGGTCAAAGCCGAGGTTGAACAGATAGTTCCAGGCCATTGCGATGGCGGCGCTGATCACCGAGACCACGCCCATATCATGCAGCGGCTGGTCAAATATCCAGGCGCCCAGCGGCGTGATCAGCACCAGGGCGATCAGTTCAAAGGACAGGGCGTGGCGGATTCGATCTGCGGTGGTACGCATCGAGGGTCTCCTGACCGGGCCGTCCCGTGGTTCAGTTGCGGTATTGGGAGGTCGTCCTCGCTGGTCCGGTCAACCTAGGAATTGCCCGCAAGTGAAACAAGAGCCCTTCTGCGGGGTCAGACGTTCAGCAGCAGATGTTCGCGTTCCCAGGGGGAGATCACCTGCAGGAACTCTTCATACTCGGTCCGCTTTACGATCGAGTAAACGCGGCAGAATTCGCGCCCCAGAACCTCGTGCAGGTCGGCCGCCTCGTCGAAGATGTCCAGAGCCTGGCCCAGCACGCGCGGGATATCCTCGTCGCTTTCATAGGCGTCGCCGCGAAATTGCTTGTCCGGGCGCACCTCGTTCATCATGCCCAGATAGCCGCAGGCGAGGCTGGCGGCGATGCCCAGATAGGGATTGCAATCCATGCCCGCCAGCCGGTTTTCCACCCGCCGCGATTCCGGCCCCGACAGCGGGATGCGGATGCCGGTGGTGCGGTTGTCGCGGCCCCAGGCCAGGTTGATCGGCGCGGCATGGTCGCGGACATAGCGGCGATAGCTGTTCACATAGGGCGCCAGGATGGCGATGGCCGAGGGCAGGTATTTCTGCAGCCCGCCGATGAAGTTGAAAAACGCATCTGTGTCGCCGCCCTGCGGCCCGGAAAACAGGCTGCGCCCGGTTTCGGTGTCGATGATCGAATGGTGGATGTGCATGGCGCTGCCGGGTTCGTTGGCGATGGGCTTGGCCATGAAGGTGGCGAAACAATTGTGCCGCAGCGCCGCCTCGCGGATCAGGCGTTTGAAATAGAACACCTCGTCGGCCAGTTTCACCGGGTGGCCGTGGCGCAGGTTGATTTCCAGCTGCCCGGCGCCGCCCTCCTGGGTGATGCCGTCGATTTCAAACCCCTGTGCCTCGGCAAAGTCGTAGATGTCGTCGATGACGGGTCCGAATTCGTCCACCGCGGTCATCGAATAGGCCTGGCGCGCGGCGGCGGGGCGGCCCGACCGGCCCAGCATCGGTTCGATCTCTTTCGCCGGGTCGAGATTGCGGGCGACCAGGAAAAATTCCATCTCCGGTGCGATCACCGGCTTCCAGCCCTGCGCCTCGTACAGCGCCACCACCCGTTTCAACACGTTGCGCGGCGCGCAGGGGATCGGATCGCCGTCGCGGTCAAAGGCGTCATGGATCACCTGCAGCGTCCAGTCGCCGGTCCAGGGCGCGGCGGTGGCGGTGGACATGTCCGGCCTCAGGATCATGTCGCGTTCGATAAAGCCCTCTTCGCCCGCGGCTTCGCCCCAGTCGCCGGTGATGGTCTGGTAGAAGATGCTGTCGGGCAGGTGAAAGGATTTCTGCCGGGCGAATTTCGACGCCGGCACCGCCTTGCCGCGGGCAATGCCGGGCAGGTCGGCAACAACGCATTCCACCTCGTCCAGGCGGCGGCCCTCAAGATAGGCGCGTGCCGCATCGGGAAGCTGCTCGGTCCAATCGGCCATCAGGCCCTCTCTTTGGTAAAAAACTCGGCCATCCGATTGGCAAAGCTGGTATTGGCGACCGGACCCTCCAGCGTGGCCTCGGCCGCGCGCAGTTGGTCCTCGGGGATCAGGCCGGGCCCGCGGGTACGGATCAGGCCGGCGATGAAATCGGCGCCGTATTCGGGATGCGGCTGCACCGTCAGAATATCATCGCCATAGGCCACCACCGCGTTTTCGCAAAACGCGTTGCCGGCCAGCACCCGCGCGCCGTCGGGCAGGCGCGTCACCTGGTCCTGGTGCCAGGCGTTCAGCGCAAGGCGGCTGCCATCCATCTCGTATTCGGTGCGTCCGATCGCCCAGCCGCCGGCAAATTTCTCGACCTTGCCGCCCAGGGCCTGGGCGATGATCTGATGGCCGAAACAGACGCCGATCAGCGGCCGTTTCTGCGCATGGATGTCGCGGATCAGCTGTTCCAGCGGCGGGATCCAGGCGTGATCCTCATAGGCGCCATGGCGCGAGCCGGTGATCAGCCAGCCATCGGCGGCCTCGGGCCCGGCCGGGAATTGATCATCGACCACCGCATAGGTGTCGAAAGCAAAGCCGTGGCCGTCCAGCATGTTGCGGAACATCAGGTCGTAATCGCCGAACTCGCCCAAGAGATCTTGGGGCGCGTGGCCGGTCTGCAAAATGCCGATCTTCATGAGTCACACAAGGGATTTGATCAAAAACAAGGCTAACGGAGCCCCGCCTTGGGGGCAAGGGGGGTCAGACCGCCTCAAGATAGCTGAACCAGTGCCGCTCGGTCGGGATTTGCGCAAACCGCTCGATTTCCTGCCGCTTGGTCATCACCAGGTTGTCGATCAACGGCTTGGACAGGATGCGGGCGATCAGCGGATCGCTTTCGATCCGGTCCACCGCCTGGTCCCAGCTTTCGCACAGCCGCGGCACGCCGCGGATCTCATAGGCATTGCCGGTGATCGGGGCGGGCGGGGTCAACTCGTCCTCGATCCCGATCAGCGCCGCGCCCAGCATCGCGGCCAGCGTCAGATAGGGGTTGATGTCGCCACCGGCGACCCGGTGTTCGATCCGCCGGGCGGCCGGGGGGCCGCCGGGAATGCGGATCGCGGCGGTGCGATTCTCATAGGCCCAGACGGCGCTGACCGGGGCATGGGCACCGGGCACCAGCCGTTCATAGGAATTGCCATGCGGGGCAAAGATCAGCGTGCTGGCGGGCATCGCCGCCAGGCAGCCGGCCACGGCATTGCCCAGCAGGCCGGTGCCGCGCGGGCCGCCATCGTCGAAGATGTTGCGCCCGTCGCCATCGACCACCGAGAAATGCACATGCATGCCGTTGCCGGCATCCTGCAGATAGGGCTTGGCCATGAAGGTGGCGGCAAAGCCGAAACGCCGGGCCAGGCCGCGCACCAGGGTCTTGAAAAGCCACGCATCATCGGCGGTGCGCATGGCGTCCTGGTGCATCAGGTTGACCTCGAACTGGCCCAGCCCGCTTTCTGAAATCACCGTGTCGGCGGGAATGCCCATCTGGGCGCAGGCCTCGTAGAGCGCGGTGAAATAGGCGTCGAAGGAATCAAGCTGGCGCACCGACAGGATGGCGCTGTTGCTGACCGGGCGGCCGGTGACCGGATTGGTGGGGGCGCCGGGCTGGTCCTGATTGTCGTCGATCAGGGTGAATTCCATCTCCGTCGCGGCGATCACCTGCCAGCCGCGCGCGGCATAGCGCGCCAGCACCTCGCTCAGCGCATGGCGCGGGTCGCCGAAAAACGGCTTGCCCCGGTCGGTATACATCGTCATTGGCACCAGCGCCGAGGGGGTTTCCAGCCAGGGCATCGGCACCGGGCCGCGTTCGGTCGGCTTCAGCACGCCATCGGCATCGCCGCTGTCGAAGACCAGCGGCGAGTCGACGATATCGGCGCCCCATAGATCGACGTTCAGCACCGAAAGCGGCATTCGCACGGCACCGCCCTCCAGCTTGTCGGCGTAAGAGCCGGGCACCCGTTTGCCGCGCATCTGGCCGTTGAGGTCGCAGGCGGCGACACGGAAAGTGGGAAAGGCCGTGAGGTCCATCGGGGGGCTCTGTCTGTTGTCTGCGCAGGCTCGCAGGATTTTTCTAGCCGATGCCCGTCACGCTGTCATGTAAATTTGATCAAATTATTTCTTCACACCTGCGGTCGCTGCGGCGGGGCTAAAATTCATCGATGAAATTTGCCATGAATTATCGATAATTCATGCCCCAAAGGGTCGGGGTTGCCCTAGCGGATCAGGTTCGGGCGCAGCCGCATCCGCTGCCGCCGTTCGGGCGGGATGTGGCGGTTCAGGCGCCGGTTGACCAACCCGAAGCAGGCCACGATGACCAGCGTGAACAGGATGAAATACAGCGCCAGGATCGGGTAGGGAATAAACGGGTTGAAGGTCTTGTCGGCAAAATAGCTGGCGTAATACAGCGCGTCGCCGCGCTGTTGCCAGGCGGGGAAACCCGAGAAGAACACCAGCGTGGTGGCGTGGAACAGAAAGATCGCCTCGTTGGTATAGGCCGGCCAGGCCAGCCGCAGCATGGTGGGCCAGACGACGCGCCGGAAGCGCGGCCAGCCCGACATGCCATAGGCATCCGCCGCCTCGACATCCCCCTTGGGGACCGAGCGCAGCGCGCCGTAGAAGATCTCGCCCGAATAGGCGGCGGTGTTCAGGAACAGCACGATCAGCGCGCCCAGCCAGGCGGCGGTGAAGGGATCGAAAAACGCGGCCTGGCTCTTGAGGTTGAGGAAGAAGAAATAGGCAAAGAAGAACTGGATGAACAGGGGCGAGCCGCGGAACAGGAAGATGAACCATTCCGCCGGCTTGCGCAGCCAGCGAATGGCCGAGCCCTTGGCCACTGCCAGCCCGGTGGCCAGGACAAAGCCGATCCCCAGCGCCAGCAGGCCGAAATAGATGTTCCAGATCATCCCCGAACCGATCAGGGTGAATTGCTGGCACAGGGTGAAATCCTCGCGCGGCAGCAGCCGCTCGCCGATGCCGATGGCGCGCAGGCCATAATCCTGCACCGTCTGCCAGCAACTCATGGCGCGCTCCTTTCCGGCCCGGCGCGGCCCCGGACCCGATCCGTCGCCTCCGGGCCAAGCACCGAGAGGTTCCGGCGGCACGGCCGCGACGGTGTTGCGCCCGCGCTCATGCCGCCGCCTTTCTCAGTGCTTCGCCGCCCACCGTCGCCTGGCCACGGGTCAGCCGCCGCATCAGCCGTTCCAGCGCCACTTCCGAGATCCGGGTCATCGCCAGGTAGAACACCAGCAGGAACAGGAAATACCACATCCGCCAGTCGCCATGGGGATAGTCGGTAAAGCGCGGCGTCTTGGTGCCGCCCAACTCGCGCGCCCAATAGACGATATCCTCGATCCCCAGCAGGAACAGCAGCGGCGTTGCCTTGATCAGCACCATCCACAGGTTCGAGAGGCCGGGCAGGGCATAAACCCACATCTGCGGCACCAGGATGCGCCAGAAGGTCTGCCGCCGGGTCATGCCATAGGCCTCGGCGGTTTCCAGCTGCGCCTGCGGCACCGCGCGCATGCCGCCGAACAGCACATTGGCGGCAAAGGCGCCGAAAACCAACGAGAAGGTGATCACCGCCAGGGCAAAGCCATAGGTCTGGTGTATCCATTCCGGCGCGGTGCCGAGCGGCAGCTTGGCCTGGGCGCAGACGATGAAATCGCTGCCCTGGCGGATCGGCTGGTCCCAGTCGGGGCACAGGGCGCGGTGGCGCAGATATTCAAAGGCCTGGTCCAGCGCGATCACGAAGAACATGAAAAAGGCGATGTCCGGCACCCCGCGCACGATGGCGATATAGGCCTTGCCCAGCAGGTTCAGCGGCAGGACATGCGACCGCGCCGCCATCGCCCCGGCGAAACCGAAGGCCAGCGCCACCGGCGCGGTGACCAGCAGCAGGCCGATCACCTTCAGGAAGGCCAGGTAAAAGGACATATGGACGCCGGTTGTCAGATAGCAGGACAGCCAGGCCAGGCTGTCGAGCGTATCGGGGTCGCTGCAATATGAAAACATGAGGACCGGGCGCCGAAAAGGCACCGGCCCGCCGATTGGGGCGGGCCGGGCGGTTGCGGATCAGTAGGTGGTGATGTCGTCGCCGAACCACTTGGTCAGCAATTCGTTCAGCGACCCGTCTTCTTTCATCGAGGTGATCGCGGCATCGAACTTGTCCTTCAGCTCGGTATCGCTTTCGCGCAGGCCCAGGCCGATGCCGCCGCCCAGCGGCACCCCGTCACCGACGAACATCAGCGCGCCGCCGCTGTCCTCGACGATCGGCACCAGATAGTCGTAATCGGCAAACACCGCATCCGCCTCGCCGTTGCGGACCGCGGCGATGGTCTCTTCGGGGGTTGCGAATTCCACCAGCGTGGCGCCGCTTTCAGCGATATAGCCGGCCTGGATGGTGCCGGTCTGGGCGGCGATCACGCCGCCGGTCAGGTCGGCATCCTCCGATCCCGCGACATAGGCGGATTCGGTCGGCGGGTAATAGTCCTGGGTAAAGTCGATCACCTCGTCCCGCTCGTCGGTGATGCTCATGCCGGCGATGATGGTGTCGTAATTGCCCGACACCAGGTTGGGGATGATCGAATCCCAGTCGTTCTTGACCCATTCGCAGGTCAGGCCGGCGCGGCTGCACAACTCGTCGCCCAGCTCGCGCTCGAACCCGTCGACCTCGCCGGCATCGTTGATGAAGTTATACGGAGGATAGGCGCCCTCGGTGCCCATCCGCACGGTCTGCGCCATGGCCATGCCGGCCGACAGGGCCAGGGCCAGTGTGCCGATCACCAGTGTCTTCATTGGTTTTACTCCCTTGGTTTTATGGTCTTATGCCGCGTGGGTTGCCGACAGGAACCCGCGCAGACGTTCCGATTGGGGCGCGCCGAACAGCCGGTCCGGCGGCCCTTCCTCTTCGATCAGGCCGCGATGCAGGAACACCACGTGGTCCGAGACATCGGCGGCCAATTTCATGTCATGGGTGACGATCAGCATGGTCCGCCCTTCGCCGGCCAGATCCTTGATCACCTTCACCACTTCCTGTTCCAGCTCGGGGTCCAGCGCGCTGGTCGGTTCGTCGAACAGCAGCGCCTCGGGCTCCATGCACAGCGCCCGCGCGATGGCGGCACGCTGCTGCTGCCCGCCGGAGAGCTGGGCGGGGTAGACATCGCATTTGTCGCCGATCCCGACCTTGTCGAGATAGCCGCGCGCGGCCTTCTCCACCTCGGCCCGGTCCCGGCGCAGCACCGTCAGCGGTGCCTCCATCACGTTCTGCAGGATCGACATATGCGCCCACAGATTGAACTGCTGGAACACCATCGACAGGTTGGTGCGGATGCGCAGCACCTGCTTGGGGTCGCCGGGCCGCCGGTGCCCGGCCTGGCCCTTCCAATGCACCGGTTCGCCCTTGAACAGGATTTCGCCCTGCTGGCTGTCCTCCAGCAGGTTGGCGCAGCGCAGCAGCGTCGACTTGCCCGAGCCCGAAGACCCGATCAGCGACACCACGTCGCCGCGATGTGCGGTGATGTCGACGCCCTTGAGCACTTCAAGATCGCCATAGCGTTTGTGCAGGTCTCGTATCTCGATGACGGGCGGCGTGTCTGGCACGTTCATTCCGGTATCTGGACGCTTCAGATCGGCAGTAGGGCCGAATTCTGGTTACATTGCAATGTGCAATGCGTTGCGCCAAGCGGTCAAGCCACCCAGTTGACGACACGGAAAGTTAAAAAACGGGCAGGGCAGAGGGCGCCGGGCGGCTCAGGCCGCGTTTGGCACCGGTGGCATCGGCACCGTCAGATAGTCGGCATCGGGAATCTGCACCAACCCTTTCAGGTGCAGGCTCTCGCGATCTTCCTGCGCCAGGTCGCCGATCGCCGCCTCCAGCGCGCGCGCCAGCGCTTCGGCATCATTGCCGGCGGCGGTGATATAGGGCAGGCCCGGCGTCGGCGCGGTTTCGCCAATGATCCTGAGGTGTTCCAAGACCGGGTCATGGCTGCCCAACATCGCCCAGGTCAGCGCGTCGATCCCGGCGATATCGGCATGGCCGTCGGCGATGGCACGCATCGAGTTCACATGCGCGCCGCTGGGAACGTGGCGGGCAAAGGTGATACCCAGAGAGCTGAAATAGGCCATCGGCGAGGCCCAGCCCGATTGCGACAGGGCTTCGTTATACGCAAAGGTGGCATCCTGGAACTCTTCCGGACTGCTGCGCGGATCATCGGCGCGCGCCACGATCCACGACTTGTAATAGCCCGGCGGGCAGCCGGGCAGCCCGTAATCGGGGGTTGCCACGCGGGTCACCTGGCCGTGCAGGCGGGCGCGGAAGGGCAGGCCGCAGGTCTGCGCCAACAGCAGATCGGGCGATTGCCAGATTTCGAAGAAATCGCGGTCGCGGGTCAGCTGTGCGGGGCCGTGGCCCAGGCGGGTGCGAATCGCGCTCCAATACCGGTCATTCGCCGGCTGCACCGCCGGCATGTCATACATGCCCAGCATCGCGATCATGTGCGCTCGGCCTTTTGTCGGGCCAGGGCGCTGTCGCGGTCGCTGACCCCCAGCAGGTTGGCGGTCAGCCGCATCAGGGCGTTTTCCTCGTCGGCACGGCCGCCATCGGCCAACGCCACCTGCCACAGCGCCTCGATCACGCTGCGGCGGTCCTCGTAGGGCACCGCGTCCTTGATCGCGCGGGTAAAGCGCACCGTGTCCGGTGCCTCGGCCTCCAGCGCCTCGGCCTGCGCGCGCAATTCGCCTGCCGCTTCGGGCGTCAGCCCGTAGCGGGCGGCGACGATCTGGTCGATCCGCGCAATTTCCGACGCCGCATAGTGATTGTCGGACCGGGCGATGCGCACCAGCAGCGCGGTCAGCGCCAGCCGGGCATCGACCTCGGGCAGCGGGGCGGGGCTGGGCGCGGTGAGGCGCCTGAGGAACTCTCCGAACATGTCGCGAGATATAGACATGTCGCGCCGGTGCGCAAGCGGCGAGCGCGCTATTGCTGCGACAGGACGAAGCCTGCCGCCCCGGCCAGCAGCAGGCCCAGCACCACCGCAACGGCGATCTTAATCGCCGACCAGGGCCGTTCGCCCTGCACCCGGCCGGTCTGGCCGTTGACGACAAAGCGATAGCTCTTGTCGCGATATTTATAGGCGGCCAGCCAGACCGGCAGCAGGATATGTTTGAAGGTCACGTCGCTGACATCGGTGCGGATGTCGTGGATGCGCTGGCGGTCGCCGCCGATATCGAAACGCACGTCGCGTTCGATCACCCGCGCCATCTGCGCGCGCGCCTCGGCATGGCCCTCTTCCAGCGCCACGGTATAGGCCTCGGCGCGGAACCCGGCCAGGAATTCCGGCTGGTAGGGGGTCAGCGCCGACAGGTCCCAGGGCTGCAACGCGTCGGTATAGCGTTTGGGCAGGCTGCGCGAAGCCAGCACCAGCACATCGTCGAAAAACCGCGCAACCCGGCCGCGCACCCGGCGCCAGCGGATCTTGGGCACCCGCTGCTGCACCCGCTTGCCATCGCGCACCACCGTGACGGTTTCGTAATAGACGGTGCCGCGTTCGCCCTCATAGGCCGATTTGGTATCGGCGTCGAAGGTCCAGTAGGGGACATAGATCCCCTCCATCC
Organism: Pseudooceanicola lipolyticus; assembly: GCF_002786325.1. GTDB lineage: Bacteria > Pseudomonadota > Alphaproteobacteria > Rhodobacterales > Rhodobacteraceae > Pseudooceanicola_C > Pseudooceanicola_C lipolyticus. Next base: position 18,046 of record NZ_PGTB01000075.1, read on the forward strand.
GCCGGCCCTTGCGGGCATAATCCTGCAGCCCGTTCGGGGCGAACCACAACCGGCCCAGCCAGTCGGTCATCGCCTGCCGCGCCTGGTTTTCGTCCAGCGCGAAGGGCAGCACGCCGCGCGGCTTGATATGCCGGCTGGTGCCGGTATCGGTCACCACCGGGGTGGCGCAAAACGGGCATTCGGCGGCATGGGTGGCCGGGTCGAATTCGACCTGGGCGCCGCAATTGCTGCAGTTGAGAACGCGGGTTTCCTCGATTTCGGCCTCGGGCAGACGGTTGGCCACGGCGGCGTCGAAGTCGATTTCCTTCAGCACCGCGCCGCCCCAGGGCGCGGCGTCCAGCGGCGCTTCGAAACCGCAATGGTCGCATTTCAGGTGTCCGGCGGCGGGATCATAGCGCAGGTCGGCGCCGCACTGGTCGCAGGGAAACTGGTGTACCTCGCGCGGGGCGGCTTGGGTGGCGTCGGGCATCGGGCCTCTCGCGGATCGGGTTGTTGCGCGGCGGTTGGATCAGGCGCCCGGCGGCGGCGGCGGCATCACCGTGAACAGCCGCGCCAGATCACGCACATCGCCGGCCTTCAGCCAGCCATCCTGCCCCTCGGTCCAGACATAGGTGTCGCGGGTCAGGCTGCCTTCGGTCACCATCCGTCCCAGCCGGGCACGGGAATAGGGGCCCGAGGTCTGCCCGTTTTCGGCGATATGCCAGACATGTTCGGCCGGCGGCGGCGGTGGTGGCGGCGGCGCCGCGGCAGCCGGTGCCGCGCCCCAGGGG
>NZ_PGTB01000076.1 GCF_002786325.1 Pseudooceanicola lipolyticus
GGCACCCGCGCGGCGGCCCGCAATGCGTCGGCCATCAGGGTGCCGCGCCCCGGCCCCAGCTCGGCCAGCGAGAACGGCGCCGGGCGGTCCTGGTCCAGCCAGGTCTGCGCCAGGGCCAGGCCGATCAGTTCGCCGAACATCTGGCTGATCTCAGGGGCGGTGGTAAAGTCGCCGGCCACGCCCAGCGGATCTCGGGTGGCGTAATAGCCATGCTCCGGGTGCATCAGGCAATCGGCCATATAATCGGCCACGCTGATCGGGCCCGATTGGCGGATTCGCGCGGCGAGCAGGTCTTTCAGGCTCATGCCGAGACCTTGTCGCGTGCCCGGGTTCGGGCGCGCAGGACAAACCACAGCCCCAGCGCGATCATCGGCAGCGACAGCAACTGGCCCATGGTCAGCCCCCAGCCGTCGATATGCCACGCCAGTCCCAGCGGGTTGTCGGGGGAGGCGAATTGCGCGTCCGGTTGACGGGCGAATTCCACCACGAACCGGGCCAATCCATAGCCGGTGAGAAACACGCCCAGCACCCGGCCCGGCGCGCGCAAGGCGCCGCGGCGATAGACCAGCCACAACAGCAGCAGGCCCAGCAGCAGCCCTTCCAGCGCCGCCTCATAGAGTTGCGACGGGTGGCGCGCGCACAGTCCTTCGACCTGGCCGCAGCTTTGCGCCGCCAGACCGGGAAAGACAACGCCCCAGGGCAGGTCGGTGGGCCGGCCCCACAGCTCGGCATTGATGAAATTCGCCAACCGCCCCAGCATCAGGCCGGGCGGCACCGCATGGGCGATCAGGTCGGCGGCGCCGAGCTTGGCAATGCCCTGCCGCGCGGTATAGATCCAGGCGGCGGCAATCACCCCCAGCAGACCGCCGTGAAAGGCCATGCCGCCCTGCCACACCATCAGGATTTCCAGCGGGTGCTGCAGGTAATACGCCGGCTGGTAGAACAGGACAAATCCCAGCCGCCCACCCAGGATCACCCCCAGCACGATGTAGAACAGCAGGTCTTCCAGCTGTTTCGGCGTCATTGGCGGGGTGGTGGCCGGCCACAGCGCCGGGCGGCGCAGGGCCATCGCGCCCAGCTTCCAGGCGATCAGGATGCCGGCGATATAGGCCAGCGCATACCAGCGCAGGGCAAATTCCATCGCCCCGACCGAAAAGCTGAACAGTTCGGGCGACAGGTCGGGAAAGTTGATCGCGGCACGCATGGGGGGTCAATGCCTTTGCCAAAAGGGGCAAGTCAACCTTGCCGCGCGGAAACACACCGCCCATATAGGGCAGGAAAGATCCGGAGGCGAGACATGCAGACGCGCAACAAGTTCCTGGACGATATGTCCCAGTTGATGACCAACGCCATGGGTGTGGCGCAGGGCGCCCGGGACGAGGCGGAAACCGCGCTGAAGGGCCTGATGGACCGTTGGCTGGCCGATCGCGATTTTGTCACCCGCGAAGAATTCGACGCGGTGCGCGCGATGGCGCAGAAGGCGCGCGAGGAAAACGCGGCGCTGGAGGCGCGGATCGCCGCGCTGGAGGCCAAGCTGGACAACTGAGCCAGCCCCTTTTCGCAACGCGGCGGCGGGGAACCGCCGGCCGCGACTGCGTATGCGACCATGGACCGCTTGACTCGGCGATATGTTGGGCGGATTCACAAACTGTCCACAACTTATTGCTGGTGTCAGCAAAATAGGGGTTGTCACAGGCCCCCGTCACCTCCACGATATCTAGTATGGGCACGGGGGACGCCCGCGCCCTGTAGAGCAGCCAACTAGCGATAGCAGAGCCCAAGGCTCGCATAGCTAGAGATCATTGAGGTGGCACATGGGCCTTTCCGAACACATCCTGGAAGAAGACATTCACCCGATCGACATCGTCGAGCATCTCGCCGAACACAATGATTGGGATTTCGACCGCATCGGGGACGACCAGATCGCGATGGCGGTCGAGGGCCAGTGGCGCACCTATTCGATCACCCTGGCCTGGTCGGGCTATGATGAAACCCTGCGCATGGTCTGTACCTTCGAAATGGAGCCGCCCGAGGACAAGGTGCCGGCGCTCTATGAATTGCTGAACCAGATGAACGATTCCTGCTGGGCCGGCGCCTTCACCTGGTGGGGCGAACAAAAGCTGATGGTCTATCGCTATGGCCTGGTGCTGAGCGGCGGCCAGATGGCAACGCCCGAGCAGATCGATTCGATGATCGGCACCGCGGTGCTGGCGGCGGAACGCTATTACCCTGCGATCCAATTGCTGGTCTGGGGTGGGCGCAGCGCCAAGGACGCGATGCAGGTCGCCATTGCAGAGGCTTACGGACGCGCGTAAACCCGGACCCCGAACCGCACCGAAGGGGAAGGGTATCTCATGCCGATGAAGGATGTCGCAGACCGGGGGCTGGTCCTGCTGGGCTGCGGCAAGATGGGCTCGGCCATGCTGGCCGGCTGGCTGGCCGATGGCCTGCCGCCAAGCTCGGTCTGGGTGATCGATCCGAACCCCTCGGACTGGCTGTGCGCCCAGGGCGTGCATCTGAACGCAAAGCTGCCCGAGCGGCCCGCCATCGTGCTGATCGCCGTCAAACCGCAGATGATGACCGAGGCATTGCCGGTGCTGACCCCGATGGGCGGCGGCGGCACGCTGTTCATCTCGGTGGCGGCGGGCACGCCGATTGCCGCTTACGAGGCGGTACTGGGCGCCGGGTCACCCATCGTCCGGGCAATGCCGAACACGCCGGCGGCGATCGGCAAGGGCATCACCGCGCTGGTCGGCAATGCGACGGCGGGCCAGGGCGACCTGACGCTGGCCGAAGCGCTGCTGTCGGCGGTGGGCCAGACCGTGCAACTGGCGGACGAGGCGCAGATGGACGCGGTCACCGGGGTCAGCGGCTCGGGGCCGGCCTATGTGTTCCACTTGATCGAAACCCTGGCCGCCGCAGGCGTGGCGCAGGGCCTGCCGCCCGAACTGGCGATGACGCTGGCCAAGGCCACCGTCGCCGGCGCCGGCGCGCTGGCCGAGGCGGCCGAGGGCGACCCGGCGCAGCTGCGCGTCAATGTCACCAGCCCCAACGGCACCACCCAGGCGGCGCTAGAGGTGCTGATGGACGAACAGGATGGCTTTCCCGCCTTGCTGAACCGTGCCGTGGCGGCGGCGACGGCCCGGTCAAAAGAGCTGTCCGGTGGCTGAGCAGATCAGCTTTGACGACTTTCTGAAGGTCGATATCCGCGCCGGCACGATCCGGCGCGCCGAACCGTTTCCCGAGGCACGCAAGCCGGCGATCAAGCTGTGGGTCGATTTCGGCCCCGAGATCGGCCTGCGCAAATCCTCGGCCCAGATCACCGCGCATTACGATCCCGAGACGCTGGTCGGTCAGCAGGTGATCGCGGTGGTGAATTTCCCGCCGCGCCAGATCGGCAAGTTCCTGTCCGAGGTGCTGGTTCTGGGCCTGCCCGACGCGGCGGGCGAGGTGGTGCTGCTGTCGCCCGGCCTGGCGGTGCCGGATGGCGGGCGGCTGTACTGATCCCACCAGCATCGGCGTGGCCTGCGCGGGGCGATAGCGAGTCTCTTGGAAAGCGAAGCAGCCGCGGCGAGCTTAGCCGTCGGGGCAATCGCCCACTGCCTCGCGCCAGTGGCGGCGGCACAGCGAGACATAGCTTTCATTGCCGCCGATCTGCACCTGCGCGCCCTCGGTGATCACCCGGCCCTCGCCATCCTGTCGGATCACCATGGTGGCCTTGCGCCCGCAGTGGCAGATGGTGCGCACCTCGCGCATGTCGTCGGCCAGCGCCAGCAGCGTGGCCGAGCCGGGAAACAGCTCGCCGCGGAAATCCACCCGCAGCCCATAGCAGATCACCGGGATGTCGAGATCATCGACCACGCGGGCCAGTTGCCAGACCTGCTGCGGCTCGAGGAACTGCGCCTCGTCGACAAAGACGCAGGCCACCGGGCCCTTGGTGATCCGGTCGGAAATGCGTTGGAACAGGTTGTCGCCGGCGCGGAACATGTCGGCGCTGGCCGCGATGCCGATCCGCGAGGCGATCTGGCCGGCCCCGGCGCGGCCGTCAATCGCGGCGGTCAGCAGATAGGTGTCCATGCCGCTTTCGCGGTAATTGTGCGAGGCTTGCAGCAGGATCGCCGACTTGCCCGCGTTCATGGTGGAATAGTTGAAAAACAGCTTGGCCAAGTCGGACTCTTTCCTGCCGGGTGCGGCCCGTGACTATGCCAGGGCGGGCCGCGGGTTCAAGCCCCGCACGCCGCGCTTGCCGGACGGGATAGCGTGGTTTGCCTATCCGGGCTAAAACCGAGGCGGGGAGGGTGAGGCACGGAACCGGAAACGATCTGAGCCGTTGCCTTCCGAAGCGGCCCGGCGCAGGGCGATCTGATCACAGGCAAGGCACAGCGATGATCCAGCACGCGACCTTTGGCGGATGAATACGGCCTGGACAGTTTTACTGGGCGTGGTCGCGATTGGCATCGTCGCCATCTGCGTGTTTCGCGCCGTGGTCTCGGCACGGACGCCGCAAAGCGCTGCGGGCTGGGTGATCTTCCTGCTGGCCGCGCCCTGGTTCGGGGTGCCGGCCTATGTGTTTTTCGGCCATCACAAGCTGCGCGACTATTCAGAAGCGCGACGGCGCAGCCGCGAGCTGCGCGGGCCGCTGAACCGGCAGGCGCAGGCCTATCCGCCGGACGAGGCGGCGCGTACGCGGCTGCTGGCCTTCGAGCGGCTGGTGCAGTTGCCCACGGTGGGCGGCAACGGTGTCGAGCTGTTGATCGATGGCGCGGCCACCTATCAGGCGATGTTCGAGGCGATCGAGGCGGCGCAGGACTATATCTGCCTGCAAAGCTTTACCATCATCGATGACGCTGTCGGACAGGATTTTGCAACCCGGTTGATTGCGGCGATGGCGCGTGGGGTCAAGGTGTGGGTGATCTATGATGGCGTCGGAAGCTATGGCCTGTCGCGCAGCTATCTTCGCAAGCTGCGCGAGGCCGGGATCCGCATCCTGGACCCCAAGGAAACCCGCGGGCCGCGGTCGCGGTTGCAGATCAATTTCCGCAACCATCGCAAGACGCTGATCGTCGACGGGCGGATCGGCTTTGTCGGCGGGCATAACATTTCCGAAACCTATCTGGGGCGCCATCCGCATTACGGCCACTGGCGCGACACCCATCTGCGGATCACCGGCCCGATCGTCGCACAGCTGCAGCTGGCCTTTGTCGAAGACTGGCACTGGGCGACCGACGAGAACCTGAGCGAGTCGCTGACCTGGGAGCCCGGCAAGGTGGAAGAGGGGGGAATGACCGCGCTGATTGCACCGATGGGGCCCGGCGACCGGATGGATACCGGGGCGCTGTTCTTCGTCTCGGCGATCTCGGCCGCGCGGTCGCGGGTCTGGATTGCGTCGCCCTATTTCGTGCCCGATGTCGACGCGATTTCGGCGCTGATCAGTGCCGCGCTGCGCGGCTGCGACGTGCGGCTGTTGGTGCCGGATATCGCCGATCACTACCTGACCTGGCTGGCCGCCTTTGCCTTTTACGACGATATCCGTGCCGCGGGAGTTCGGATTTATCGCTATACCAACGGGTTCATGCATCAGAAGGTGGTTCTGGTTGACGACGACCTGGTGGCGATTGGCAGCGCCAACCTGGACAACCGGTCCTTCCGGCTGAATTTCGAGACCATGGCCGTGGTCAGCGATCCCGGCCTGGCCGAGACCGTCGAGGCGATGCTCAGCGCCGATCTGAACTGCTCTTTCCTGCTAGAGAAATCGCTGAAGGAACAGCCGCTGAAGGTGCGGATCGGCGCGCCGCTGGCGCGGCTGCTGGCTCCGGTGCTGTGATGCGGCTGAAGATCGCCAGCTATAACATCCGCAAGGGGATCGGTCTGGACCGCCGCCGCCGCCCCGACCGGATCCTGTCGGTGCTGAACGGGATCGGCGCCGATGTGGCGGTGCTGCAGGAGGCGGACAAGCGGCTGGGCGCCCGGCCCACCGCCTTGCCGCGGTTCCTGATCGCGCAGGAAACCGATTATCAGATCGCCGACGTCGCCGAGAATGATCTGAGCATCGGCTGGCACGGCAACGCGATCCTGGTGCGGCGGGGGCTGAAGATCGAACAACCGGGCCGCATCGCCCTGCCGGGGCTGGAGCCGCGCGGCGCGGTGACCGCGCGCATCGCCGGCCTGCAGATTGTCGGCACCCATCTGGGCCTGTTGCGAACCTGGCGGCTGCGCCAGATGGGGACGATCCTGGACCATCTGCACGGGACGGCGCAGCGCTGCGTGGTGGCGGGGGATTTCAACGAATGGTCGCCCTTGAACGGGTTCAGCCCGTGGAAGGGCGACCTGACCGTGGTGGCGCCGGGGCCCAGTTATCATGCCAGCCGCCCGATCGCGCCGCTGGACCGGTTTGCCCATGGCCGCGCGGTGCGGCTGAGCGAGACGGGCATCCAGCGCGAGGGCGCGGCGCGGTTGGCCTCGGACCACCTGCCGGTCTGGGCGGTGGCCGAGTTCGCCGCTGGCGCCGAGACGCATCTTGCCTCTGCCGGTGACTTGCCCTAATTTTGGTCGGCCAAGCGCTACCGCCCAGGCCGGCTGAACGTGAGGCCTTGCGTGGTCTTTACTTCCCCCGGGGGCAATGCTGTAGCTTCAGTCATGCCGGATACTCTTTCCATCATCGTTGTCGAGGCCGATCCGGACCGGGCGCGGCTGATCGTTGACAGCCTGCGCGAAGCGGGAGAGTTCGATATCTTCGTCATCGCTGAACATACCAGCCTGGCGCGGCAGATCAGCGCCCGGTCGCCCGATGTGGTGCTGATCGACATCGCCGATCCATCGCGCGACATGCTGGAGGAAATGGCGCTGGCCTCGGGGCCGCTGGAGCGGCCGGTGGCGATGTTTGTCGACCGTTCCGCCGAGGGGCTGTCGGCCGCCGCGATCGAGGCCGGGGTGTCGGCCTATGTGGTGGACGGGCTGAAACCGGCGCGGCTGAAACCGGTTCTGGACGCCGCCACCGCGCGGTTCCGGATGTTCCAGCGGATGCGCACGGAACTGGCCGAGACCAAGAAGGCGCTGGAAGAGCGCAAGGTGATCGACCGCGCCAAGGGCATGATCATGAAGGCCCGCGGCGTGGGCGAAGACCAGGCCTATGCGATCCTGCGCAAGGCGGCGATGGACCAGGGCAAGCGGATGGCCGACGTGGCCGCGGCACTGGTGACGGCGGCGGGGCTGCTGTCATGAAGGGAGCCGCGCTGTCGGTCGGCTTCATCCCGCTGGTGGATGCCGCGCCGCTGATCATTGCCCAGGAAATGGGTTTTGCCGCCGAGGAGGGCATCGCGCTGAACCTGCGGGCGGCGCCCTCGTGGTCGTCGCTGCGCGACATGCTGAGCCTGGGGCATGTCGATGCCGCGCATATGCTGTCGCCGGCGCCGGTTGCGGTGGCTCTGGGGCTGGGCGGTGGCGGCGCGGCGCTGCTGGCGGTTTCGGTGCTGTCGGTCAATGGCAATGTGATCGGGGTCAGCCGGGCGCTGGCCGACCGGCTGCGCGCGCAGGGGCATGATTTTGCCTTCAACGATGCCCGATCGGCGGGCAATGCGCTGATCGCGGCAAGCGAACGCCGCCTGCGTTTTGGCGTGCCGTTCCCGTTCTCGATGCATGCCGAGCTGGTCTATTACTGGCTGTCGGCGCTGGGCCTGCCGGCGCCGCAGGGCGTCGATATCCGCACCGTGCCGCCGCCGCTGATGGCCGATGCCATCGAGGCGGGCGAAATCGATGCGTTCTGCGTCGGCGAACCCTGGGGCTCGACCGCGGTGGAAACCGGGGTGGGCGAGCTGTTGCTGCCGGGCAAGGCGATCTGGTCCTTCGCGCCGGAAAAGGTGCTGGCGGTGCGCGAAAGCTGGGCGCAAAGCGAACCGGCAATCCTGGGCCGGCTGATCCGGGCGATGTGGCAGGCCGGGCGTTGGCTGTCCGAGCCGTCGTCGCGCATCCTGACCGCCGAATTGCTGAGCCGGCCGGAATACCTGAATCTGGCGCCGGAAATCATTGACCGGTCGCTCAGCGGGCGGCTGGTGATCTCGCCCTCGGGGGCCCAGCGCGACGTGCCGGGCTTCGTCGAGTTCCACCACGGGGCCGCCAATTTCCCCTGGCGCAGCCAGGCGGAATGGATCGGCAGAGAAATGGCGGCGCGGCTGGGGCTGGATCGCGAGGCCTCGGCCCGCGCCGCCAGCCGGGTGTTCCGCTCGGACCTCTACCGCGAAGCGCTGGCCGGCACCGGCGCGGATTTGCCCGGTGCCTCGGCAAAGATCGAGGGCACGTTGCAGGAAAAGATGGCGATCGCATCGCGATTTGGGCGGCTGATTCTGCAACCCGACTCGTTCTTCGATGGCGAAGTTTTTGAGCCCTACAGCCGTTAGAGTGCTATAAAGTTAGGCAAGTTGGGTTTTTCCCGCCTGCTTTCAACGAAATCCACGGGGCTGGCGGGATTTCCTTTGCGGTTGATGCCGCTTTGCAGCATTGTTGACGTCACCGGCAGGCAACGGGGCCCGCCGGAGAAATTATCCCAAAGATCGGGACGTCCCACAGACCGGGACTCTCTTTGAGCAAAGCCGCTCGACCCTCTGCCTGACTGTCGGGCGGTGTGCGTCAGCGGCTTTTTCTGCGTTTTGGGTGCCCTCCGCCCAAGCATAACACGAACAGGGAATGCAACGATCATGAAGCAACTTCTTACGTCTGTCGCGGCCACGGTCCTTCTGACCGCGCCGGTTCTGGCAGAGCCGCTGGAGCTCGAAAAGGACGAGCTGACCTTTGGCTTCATCAAGCTTACCGATATGGCGCCGCTCGCCGTGGCCTATGAACAGGGCTATTTCCTCGACGAAGGGCTGTTTGTCACCCTGGAAGCGCAGGCCAATTGGAAGGTGCTGCTGGATGGCGTGATCGGCGGCACCCTGGACGGCGCGCATATGCTGGCGGGACAGCCGCTGGCGGCCACCATCGGCTTCGGCACCGAAGCGCATATCATCACCCCGTTCTCTATGGACCTCAACGGCAACGGCATCACCGTGTCGAACGAGGTCTGGGCGCAGATGAAGGAACATATCCCGCAGGAAGACGGCAAACCGGTGCATCCGATCTCGGCCTCGGCCCTGAAACCTGTTGTCGAGAAGTACAAGTCCGAGGGCAAGCCCTTCAACATGGGCATGGTGTTCCCGGTCTCGACCCACAATTACGAACTGCGCTATTGGCTGGCCGCCGGCGGCCTGCATCCCGGTTTCTACTCGCCCGATAACATCACCGGCCAGATCAGCGCCGATGTGCTGCTGTCGGTGACGCCGCCGCCGCAGATGCCCGCCACGCTGGAGGCCGGCACCATCTATGGCTATTGCGTGGGCGAGCCGTGGAACCAGCAGGCGGTGTTCAAGGGCATCGGCGTGCCGGTGATCACCGATTACGAACTGTGGAAGAACAACCCGGAAAAGGTGTTCGGCATCACCGCCGAATTTGCCGAGGACTATCCCAACACCACCCTGGCGGTGACCAAGGCGCTGATCCGCGCCGCGATGTGGCTGGACGAGAATGACAATGCCAACCGCATGGAAGCGGTCGAGATCCTCAGCCAGCCGGAATATGTCGGCGCCGATGCCGAGGTGATCGCCAACTCGATGACCGGCACCTTCGAATACGAAAAGGGTGACGTGCGCGAAGTTCCGGATTTCAACGTGTTCTTCCGCTATAACGCCACCTATCCCTTCTATTCCGACGCGGTCTGGTACCTGACCCAGATGCGCCGCTGGGGCCAGATCGCCGAAGCCAAGCCCGACAGCTGGTATGACGAGGTCGCCAAGTCGGTCTACAAGCCCGACATCTACCTGCAGGCCGCCCGCCTGCTGGTGGACGAGGGGCTGGCCAACGAGGCCGACTTCCCCTGGGACAGCGATGGCTACAAAGCGCCGACACCGGCCGGCGATATCATCGACGGCATTCCCTATGACGGCAAACAGCCCAACGCCTATCTGGAAAGCCTGCCGATCGGCCTGAAGGGCGATCAGAAATTCGTCGGCAATCAGATCGAAGGCTGATCTCTCAGCCCAAGCCAAGGGGGTGCGCCGATTGCGGCGCCCCCGCCCGCCCATTCAACCTCCGGCCGCAACGGCGTGGCCCATATGACAGCATATCATCGAGGATCACGAGATGACCGCCATCGACCCACAACAGATGACCGATGCCGCCGCTGCCCGGCTCGCCAATCGCGCCCGGCTTTTCACGCGGATCAACCAGGCCGACAAATGGTTCCAGGTGCTGGGCCTGGCCTGGATCACCCCCATTCTCAAGGCCGCCGCGGGCGATAATCCGCGCGCCCAGTTCAAGGAAATCTGGCGTCTGCTGATGGTGCCGTTCTTGGCCATCGCCATTTTCCTGCTGCTGTGGGGCACGCTTGCGCCACGCATCCAGACCTCGCTGGGCGCGGTGCCCGGACCTTCCCAGGTGTGGTCGGAAATGGTGAACCTGCACGAGGACGCGCAGGCCAAGGCCGCCAAGAAAGAGAAATTCGAGGCGATGGTGGCGCAGCGCAACGAAAAGCTGATCGCCGCCGGCAAGGCCGACCAGGTCAAGACCGTCGCCTATACCGGCGCGCCCAGCTATTATCAGCAGATCTGGACCTCGATCCAGACGGTGTTCTTCGGCTTTCTGATCGCCACGGTGATCGCGGTGCCGCTGGGCATTGCCGCCGGCCTGTCGGCCACCGCCAATTCGGCACTGAACCCGCTGATCCAGATCTTCAAGCCGGTCTCGCCGCTGGCTTGGCTGCCGATCGTCACCATGGTGGTTTCGGCGCTTTACACCACCAATGACGGGCTGTTCGCCAAGTCGTTCCTGATCTCGGCGATTACCGTGACCCTGTGTTCGCTGTGGCCGACGCTGATCAACACGTCGCTGGGCGTGGCCTCGATCGACAAGGATCTGGTAAACGTCTCGAAGGTGCTGAAGATGGACACCTATACCAAGATCACCAAGCTGGTGCTGCCCTCGGCGCTGCCGCTGATCTTCACCGGTCTGCGCCTCAGCCTCGGGGTGGGCTGGATGGTTCTGATCGCCGCCGAGATGCTGGCGCAGAACCCGGGCCTGGGTAAGTTCGTCTGGGACGAATTCCAGAACGGCTCGTCCAGTTCGCTGGCCAAGATCATGGTTGCGGTCTTCACCATCGGCATCATCGGCTTCCTGCTGGATCGGGTGATGTATGCGCTGCAATCCCTCTTCACCTTCTCGAACAACCGGTGAGCGCCATGTCGATCCTGAAACTGAACAACGTCTCCAAGGGCTTTGGCGAAGGCACCCACCGGACCGAGGTGCTGCGCGACATTAACCTGGAAGTGGAAGAGGGCGAGTTCCTGGTGCTGCTGGGCTTTTCCGGCACCGGTAAGACCACGCTGATCAACCTGTTGGCGGGGATCGAAATGCCCTCCTCGGGCGCGGTCACCTTCAAGGACAAGCCGGTGACCGGGCCGGGGCCGGAACGTGGGGTGATCTTCCAGAACTATTCGCTGATGCCGTGGCTGACGGTGAACGGCAATGTGGGGCTGGCGGTCGACACAGTGTTCCCCGGCCTCTCCAAGGCGGCAAAGGCCGAAAAGGTCGCCCGCTATGTCGATATGGTCGGGCTGTCCCATGCCACCGGCCGCCGTCCGGCGGAACTGTCGGGCGGGATGCGGCAGCGGGTCAACGTGGCGCGGGCGCTGGCGATGAACCCCGAGGTTCTGCTGCTGGACGAGCCGCTGTCGGCGCTCGACGCGCTGACCCGCGCAAACCTGGCCGACGAGATCGAGCAGATCTGGCAGCAGGACAAGAAAACCTGCGTGCTGATCACCAATGACGTCGACGAGGCGATCATCCTGGCCGACCGGATCATCGCGCTGAACCCCGATGGCACGCTGGGCGAGGAATTCCGCGTCAGCCTGCCGCGTCCGCGCGACCGGGGCGAGATGAACCACAACGACATCTTCAAGGGGCTGCGTGCCAAGGTCACCAACTATCTCATGGATGTGGGCATTGGCGCCAAGGCCGAAGGCACCCGCAACCTGCCGCAGATCACCCCGATTCACGGCGTGCCGGCGGCGGTGGCCAAGGCGCAGGAAGGGCTGATCGACGAACGCTTTCTCGACTTCTCGCAATTGCACAAGATCTATCCCACGCCACAGGGGCCGCTGACCGTGGTCGAGGATTTCAACCTCAAGGTCGACCGCGGCGAATTCATCTCGCTGATCGGCCATTCCGGCTGTGGCAAGTCCACGGTTCTGACCATGGCGGCGGGGCTGAACGACATCTCGCAGGGCGCCATCCGCCTGGACGGCCGCCACGTGTTGGGCGCCGATCCCGAACGCGCTGTGGTGTTCCAGTCGCCCAACCTGTTCCCGTGGCTGTCGGCGCGCGAGAATTGCGCCATCGGGGTCGACAAGGTCTATCCCCGCGCCAGCCAGGCCGAACGCCAGGAAGTGGTGGAATATTATCTGGAACGCGTGGGCCTGGCCGACGCCATGGACCGCAGCACCGCCGACATGTCCAACGGCATGAAGCAGCGGGTTGGCATCGCGCGGGCCTTTGCCCTGTCGCCCAAGCTGCTGTTGCTGGACGAACCCTTCGGCATGCTGGACAGCCTGACGCGCTGGGAATTGCAGGAAGTGTTGATGGAGGTCTGGGACCGCACCAAGGTGACGGCGATCTGCGTGACCCATGACGTCGACGAGGCGATCCTGCTGGCCGACCGGGTGGTGATGATGACCAACGGGCCGCAGGCCACCATCGGCCGCATCGTCGATGTCGACCTGCCGCGCCCGCGCAGCCGCAAGGCGCTGCTGGAACATCCGGATTACTATCTCTACCGCGAACAGGTGCTGAATTTCCTTGAGGAATACGAGCACGGCAAGGCGGGCAAAAGCGTGGTTCAGGCCACCCGGGACGATCAAGCCAAAGACAAGGCGGCTGCCTGAGCGCAGCCGGAGGGGACGGTTCCGCCAAGGGACCGCCGTGATCTTAGCACGCCCTGTGCGCGCCGCGCGCCAGTGGCGGGATAGAACCGAAAGGAGACGGCATCATGGATGTCGCAATCGATACTCCGGCCAAGACCTTTATCCAGGTGGCCGAAATCTGGGTGCCTGACGGCGACCGCCTGGTGCATGGCGGCGGCAGCTATGGCGACCTGACCGCGTTCAAGGCAGCCTCGCACCGCAGCAGTTTCGCCAAGGGCGAAGGGCTGCCGGGCAAGGCCTGGGCCGAAGCGCGGCCGGTGGTGCTGAAAGAATTCGAAGGCTCGATCTTCCAGCGCACCGAAGCCGCGGCTGCGGCCGGGCTGACCAGCGCGGTGGCGGTGCCGGTCTTTGCCGGCAAGACGCTGAAAGCCGTGCTGATGGTGCTGTGCGGCGATGACGCCGAGCGCATCGGCGCCATCGAGGTCTGGCGCGAAAAGGACAACTGTCTGAAGCTGGATGACGGCTATTACGGTGCCGCCAAACATTTCGAATGGGTGTCGCAGCACACGCATTTCCCGCGCGGACAGGGCCTGCCCGGCGGGGTCTGGGCGGCGGAAACGCCGATCCTGATGCGCGACCTGGGATCGGGATATCGCTTTATCCGCGCCGACAGCGCCAGCAAGGCGGGGCTGACCACCGGTCTGGGCCTGCCGATCCCGGTGCCGTCGGGCGAAACTTATGTGCTGACGCTGCTGTCGGCGCGCGGCACGCCGATCGCGCGGCGGTTCGAACTGTGGGACGCGCGGGTGGCCAAGGTGGGCAAGGATGGCGGCGCGGTTCTGGCCGATGGCATCTGCGCCCGCGAAGGGCGGCTGTGGGACGCGGACAACCCGCGCAAGATCTCGGCCTGGCAGGGCGTGATCGGGCAGGTTGTCGGCAACGGTCTGCCCGCGGTGGAAAGCGGCGCGCACGGGCTCGCGGCCGGCTATTCCTCGATGGTGGCTTTGCCCATCTATCACGGTGCCGAACTGGCCCACATCGTAGCCTGGTATGTCTGAGGAGATGGGGATCATGCAGAAACTGGTAGTGATCGGGGCCGGCATGGCCTCGGGCCGGGCGCTGGAACACCTGTTCGAGTCCGCGCCGGACGCTTTCGACGTCACGCTGTTCAACGCGGAACCGCGCGGCAATTACAACCGCATCATGCTGTCGCCGGTGTTGTCGGGCGAAAAGAGCTATGAGGAAATCGTCACCCATGACGAGGCCTGGTATGCCGAGCACAATGTGACCTGCCGCTTTGGCGAAAAGGTCACCGCGATCGACAGCGACCGCAAGGTGGTGATCGGCGAGAATGGCGAGGTGGCCTATGACAAGCTGATCCTCGGCACCGGCTCCAGCGCCTTCATCATTCCCTGTCCGGGCCATGACCTGCCCGGCGTGGTCACCTTCCGCGATCTCGAAGACACCGATGCGATGATGGATGCCTCGGGCAGGCCGGGATCGAAGGCGGTGGTGATTGGCGGCGGCCTGCTGGGCCTGGAGGCCGCGGCGGCGCTGCGGCTGCGCGGCATGGAGGTGACGGTTCTGCACCTGATGGGCCACCTGATGGAGCGCCAGCTGGACGAAAGCGCCGGCTATCTGCTGCAGAAAGACCTGGAAAAGCGCGGCATCACCGTGCTGACCCGCGCCTCGACCAAGGAAATCCAGGGCGAGGGCAAGGTCGAACGGGTGCTGCTGGAAGATGGCACCGTGCTGGACGCCGATATCGTGGTGATGGCCGTGGGCATCCGCCCCGCCGTCAGCCTGGGCGCCGCGGCCGGTCTTGAGATCGGACGCGCGATCAAGGTCGATGCGCAGATGCAGACCTCGGACCCGGACATCTACGCCGTCGGGGAATGTGTCGAGTTCAACGGCAACCTCTTCGGTCTGGTCGCGCCGCTGTATGATCAGGCCAAGGTTCTGGCTGCGACCCTGCTGGGCGGCGAAGCCGCCTTCGCGGTCAAGGAACTGTCGACCAAGCTGAAGGTGACGGGCTGCGACCTGTTTTCGGCCGGCGACTTTGCCGAGGGCGATGGGCGCGAGGACATCATCTTTCGTGACCCGGCGCGCGGCGTCTACAAGCGGCTGGTGATCGAGGATGACCGCCTGGTCGGCGCGGTGATGTATGGCGACACCGCCGATGGCAACTGGTTCTTCGGGCTGATCAAGGATGGCGCGGACATTTCAGAGATGCGCGACATGCTCATCTTCGGGCCGGCCTATCAGGGGGGCAGCTCTGCGGACCCTCTCTCAGCCGTTGCAGCCTTGCCGCCTGAGGCGGAAATCTGCGGTTGCAACGGCGTATGCAAGGGCACCATCGTCGACGCCATCCATGGCGGCGCCACCAACCTGGGCGCCCTGCGCGGCGCCACCAAGGCCAGTGCCTCGTGCGGGACCTGCACCGGGCTGGTCGAACAGCTGCTGGAGGTCACGTTGGGCGGCGACTATGCCGCGCCGGCGGTGCAGCCGATCTGCGGCTGCTGCGACCTGCCGCATGAAGACGTGCGCCGGCTGATCAAGGCCAAGGAGCTGAAAAGCCAGGCCGCGGTCTGGCAGGAGCTGGACTGGAAAACCCCCAATGGCTGCCATGTCTGCCGCCCGGCGGTGAATTTCTACCTGCTGGCGGACTGGCCGCTGGAGTATCAGGACGACCCGCAAAGCCGGTTCGTCAACGAACGAAAACACGCCAATATCCAGAAAGACGGCACCTTCTCGGTGATGCCGCGCATGTGGGGCGGGCTGACCAACCCGGCCGAACTGCGCGCCATCGCCGATGCGGCCGAGAAATACGGCGTGCCGACGGTCAAGGTGACGGGCGGCCAGCGGATCGACCTGCTGGGGGTGAAATCCGAGGATCTGCCGCATATCTGGGCCGATCTGAACAAGGCCGGGATGGTGTCGGGCCATGCCTATTCCAAGGGGCTGCGCACGGTGAAAACCTGCGTCGGCACCGACCATTGCCGCTTTGGCACCCAGGACAGCACAGGGCTGGGCGTTAAGCTGGAGAAGATCCTGTGGGGGTCCTGGACCCCGCACAAGGTCAAGCTGGCGGTGTCGGGCTGTCCGCGCAACTGCGCCGAGGCAACCTGCAAGGATGTCGGCATCGTCTGTGTCGATTCCGGCTATCAGGTGGGTGTCGGCGGCGCCGCCGGCATGGATGTGAAGGAAACCGAACGCCTGGGCGACGTGGCGACCGAGCAGGAGGCGATCGACCTGACCGTCGCCTTCATCCAGCTGTACCGCGAAAACGCCAAATATCTCGACCGGCCTTACAAGTGGCTGGCAAAGGTGGGGCTGGACTGGGTCAAGGCGCAGGTGGTCGACGATCTCGACAACCGCCGCGCGTTGATCGAGCGGTTTGAACTGTCGCAATCCATCTATCGCAAGGACCCGTGGGCCCAGCATGTCGCCGAAAAGGCGGAACGCTATGCGCCACTGGCCGATCTGACACTGGAGGCCGCGGAATGAACTGGGTCGATATCGGAACCATCGAAGACATTCCCGTGCGCGGCTCGCGCGTGGTGAAAACCGCCATCGGCTGCATTGGCGTGTTCCGCACCGATGACGACGCGGTCTATGCGGTGTCCAACACCTGCCCGCATCGCGGCGGTCCGCTGAGCGATGGCATCGTGCACGGTCACAGCGTGACCTGCCCGCTGCATAACATGGTGTTCGACCTGGCCACCGGCGAGGCGCAGGGCGCCGACGAGGGGCGGCTCGACACCTTTCCGCTGCGGGTCGATCAGGGGCGGCTGCTGCTGGATACCACCGCCATGGGCCGGCATCGGGGCGCGGCCTGATGAACGGGCCGGGCCAGGCCGAAACGCGTTCGACCTGCCCCTATTGCGGGGTCGGCTGCGGCGTGCTGCTGCGCCCGGACGGGCAGGGCGGGCTGGAGGTGCGCGGCGATCCCGACCATCCCGCCAACCGCGGCCGGCTGTGTTCCAAGGGCACCTCGCTGGGCGAGACCGTGGGCCTGGACAACCGGCTGCTGGCGCCGCGGGTGGATGGCGCCGACACCGACTGGGACAGCGCGCTGGACCTGGTGGCGTCGCGGTTTCGCGGCGTGGTGGACGCCCACGGGCCGGATGCGGTGGCCTTCTATGTCTCGGGCCAGCTGCTGACCGAGGATTACTATGTCGCCAACAAGCTGATGAAAGGCTTTATCGGCTCGGCCAATATCGACACCAATTCGCGCCTGTGCATGGCCTCGACCGTGGCGGGGCACAAACGCGCCTTCGGCACCGACACAGTGCCCGGCACATACGATGACCTGGAAGAGGCCGACCTGATTGTGCTGGTCGGGTCGAACCTGGCCTGGTGTCACCCGGTGCTGTACCAGCGTATTCTCAGCGCCCGGCAGGCCCGCGGCAGCAAGCTGGTCGTGATCGACCCGCGCCGCACCGCCAGCTGCGATGGCGCCGACATGCACCTGGCGCTGGCGCCGGGCAGCGACGTGGCGCTGTTCAACCAGCTGCTGGTGTCGCTGGCCGAGGGCGGCGCGATCGACCAGGACTACCTGGCCCATGTCGACG
This sequence comes from Pseudooceanicola lipolyticus, assembly GCF_002786325.1. Taxonomy (GTDB): domain Bacteria; phylum Pseudomonadota; class Alphaproteobacteria; order Rhodobacterales; family Rhodobacteraceae; genus Pseudooceanicola_C; species Pseudooceanicola_C lipolyticus. The sequence continues at coordinate 17,516 of NZ_PGTB01000076.1, forward strand.
GGTTCGACGCGGCGCTGGAAGCCGCCCGCGCCGATACGCCGGAGATGACCGGACTGGCGCCCGAGCAGATCGAGGCGTTCTGCGATCTGTGGCGCGGCACCGAACGGGTGGTCACCGTGTTCAGCCAGGGGGTGAACCAATCCACCTCGGGCTCCGACAAGGTGAATTCGATCCTGAACTGCCACCTGGCGACCGGGCGGATCGGCCGGCCGGGGATGGGGCCGTTTTCGGTCACCGGGCAGCCCAATGCCATGGGCGGGCGCGAGGTGGGCGGGCTGGCCAATATGCTGGCCTGTCATCTTGATCTGGAAAACGGCGCCCATCGCGCCGCGGTGCGCGAATTCTGGTCGGCGCCGACCCTGCCCGAGGCGGCCGGCCTGAAAGCGGTCGACATGTTCCGCGCGGTGGCGGACAAGCGCATCAAGGCGCTGTGGATCATCCATACCAACCCCGCCGTCACCATGCCTGATGCCGATGCCGTGCGTGCGGCGATTGCCGGCTGCGACTTTGTGGTGGTCAGCGACATCACCGCCGAAACCGATACCGCGCGCCTGGCCGATGTGCTGCTGCCCGCCACCGCCTGGGCGGAGAAGAACGGCACCGTCACCAATTCCGACCGCACCATCAGCCGCCAGCGCGCGGTGTTGCCGGCGCCGGGGCAGGCCCGGCCCGACTGGGACATTCTGGCCGAAGCCGGCCGGCGGATGGGCTGGAACGCGGCCTTCGACTATGCCAATCCGGCCGAGATCTTCCGCGAATATGCGGCGCTGTCGGGGATTGCCGGGCGGTTCGGGCGCGATTTCGACATCTCCGGTCTCGCCGATACCGACGATGCCGGCTATGGCGCGCTGGCGCCGACCCGCTGGCCGGTGGCCGGCGCGCGGCAGGGTGGCCGGTTCTTCGCCGACGGGCGGTTCTATCACCCGGACGGGCGGGGCCGAATGCTGCCGGTGCGCTGGGCGCCGCCAGCGGCAAAAACCGCGCCGCGCTATCCCTTCCGGCTGAACACCGGACGTATCCGCGACCAATGGCACACCATGACCCGCACCGCGCGGTCGCCGCGCCTGTCGGCGCATCTGGCCGAGCCGTTCCTGGAACTTCACCCGGCGGATGCCGCCGAGCTGGGCATCGGTCCGGTCGACCTGGTGCGCGTCACCAGCCGCGAGGGCAGCGCGGTGCTGCGGGCGCGGATCACCGATGCGGTGCGGCGCAAGGAGGTCTTTGCGCCGATGCACTGGACCGGCGAAACCGCACCCGCGGCGCGGATCGACGCGGTGGTGGCG